>NZ_JAUBUE010000017.1:9989-115213 GCF_036705305.1 Microcoleus sp. B3-D7
TTGGCTGGATCTCCTAAAAACAGGATTCCTTGGGCCGCTGGCGGCAGGGTGTTGATGGTGTAAGAGGCGATCGACCCGTCGGGGTCAGTTCCTCCCAATCCCGTGACTAGCTGGCTGCTGTTGGGCCCGAGGCTGGAGTTGGCAGGGTTGGCCTCTGGCGGTTGGTTGGGAGTTGGAGTTGGAGTCAGAGTTGTGGTGACTGTAGATGCGTTGTTGCCGGGAGTGGGGTCAGCGGTAGTTGAGGTACTTCTGGCGGTGTTGCTGACGCTGCCGGATGCAGGTGCGATGAAGCTGACTGTGTTAATGGCAGGAGGAGCACCGGAAGGCAAGCTGGGAATCGCTGGGAAGGTGACAATCCCAGTATCTGGATTGTAAACAGCCTCGTTGGGTAGACTAACTATTTTTAAACCGGGAACGATGGTGTCGGTAACGGTGACGTTTGCGGCTGTGCTTGGGCCGTTGTTGACTGTGGAAATTGTGTAAGTAACTGTTTCACCCGGTGCTGCTGCCGTAGTCCCGGTTTTGGTGGTAACAACATCGGCACTAGGTGTCAGAGTTGTGGTGACTGTAGCCAGCGGATCAGTGCCGTTGTTGTTTTCAGGAAAAGGATCTGGGGTAGCTGAGGTATTTCTGGCGGTGTTCTTGACGCTGCCGGATGCAGATGCAGGTGCGATGAAGCTGACTGTGTTAATGGCAGGAGGAGCACCGGAAGGCAAGCTGGGAATCGCTGGGAAGGTGACAATCCCAGTATCTGGATTGTAAACAGCCTCGTTGGGTAGACTAACTATTTTTAAACCGGGAACGATGCTGTCGGTAACGGTGACGTTTGCGGCTGTGCTTGGGCCGTTGTTGACTGTGGAAATTGTGTAAGTAACTGTTTCACCCGGTGCTGCTGCCGTAGTCCCGGTTTTGGTGGTAACAACGTCGGCAAGAGCAGCAACAATTGTAGTTGAGACTTGAGAGATGGGTTGGGAACTATTGTTGTTAGCTAGATTTGGGTCGAAAGTGCTGGAGGTGCTATAGGCACTGTTAGTTAAGGCAGCGCCGACGGTTGCGGGAACTGTGGCGGTGATGGTGCGGGTGACGCTAGCACCGTTAGCCAGAGTCGGAATCGTCGGCCAGATGATCATCCTCGTTACGGTATTGTATGTGGCGAGGTCGGAGGCGCTGACGAAACTTAAGCCCTCTGGGAGGGGATCTTGAATCAGGACGCTTTCGGCGCTGTTTGGCCCGTTATTTGTGGAGGTAATCGTATAGGTAATAGTGCTGTTGGGTATGGCGAACAGCGGGCCTTTTTTAACAATAGAAACGTCGGCTTGGAGTGCAGGCTCATCTATACTTTGGACGATGACATTGTTAACTTCGTGAATGTTTGTGTTTCCCCCTGTCGAAGCAGCAAAGCCAAATTTAAAAGTACGTGGCACTTTTCCATTTATGGGTTCCAAATTTGGTATATCGAGCAGTGTTTCGCCCGCATCAAATGTGCCGTTGCCGTTCAAGTCTAAGGCAACTGTCAGACGGTTAGGAAATGTTGGTGAATTCGCGGGAAACAATGTAACTTGGACGGTTCTTTTGGTATTAGCAGCGGTGCGAAAGGTGGCAGTTTGATTATCTATGCCACCGGGAACGACACTGCTAGTTAAAAAATTATAAGCTCTGCTTTCGCTGCCTCTAATTCCTATTGAATCAGGCCGCTGCCCTGGGCCGCCCACACGCCCTCCCGCTCCTGATTGACTAGCAGAATAATTGCCAAACTCGTCTAATCCGATACCTAAATAACCTCCTACAATACCCGGTACGATTCCATCCCTATTATTCTGAGCATAGCCGAGAGAGCCGCCAAAGCCTCCCGCTTTTGTTGGCGTAGCTGTTCCGTCAATGAGGAAAAAACTAATGCCATCCGCACCAAGGAGAGGACTATTCTGTGGTGCAGAAGGATAAATGGCAGTACCTCTGTTATAGGCAAAGAAATCAAAGGTAACTCTCAAACCCTCAGTAGCAGAGATGGGGTTGTTGTAGATAACAAAAGCTGCTTCGTCAAACTTATTTGATGTTAATCTCAAAGTACCGCTTCCGGGTGGATCGCCAGTCCCTAAAGCGGGAATAACGCCGCTGAGGTTTTGTGTACTACCTGCGGTTAAGCCTGGTGGATCGGATGCGCCAAAAATTCCATATATCCAAGGCCCGATTACGGTTGAATTTTTAAATTCTTCAGCCGCTAATGTAGCCAGAACTGATGTGTAGCCTTCTAGGACTTCTTTTTCAAAGGCTATTTCGGTATTTATTTGTCCTGTAGTAATTTCTAATTCCCAGTCGCCACCTAATGCTGCACTCCCTGTTAGGTTGTTGGAAGCACCAATATTTGCTCCTGTTATTTCACTGAGTTTTTGTATGAATTTAATACCGGATTCGCCGGCGGCTATGTTACAGCCGTAAAGCAGAAGGCTGCCGGATTCGTTAAGGGCTTTTCCCCACTGCTGCAATTGGTTGCTGTAGGTTTCTAGATTATCAATATTAAGTTCTGTTGAGCCGATTTCTACTGCTGCTTCTCTGCCGTGAGAAACTATGTGCAGGCTGGTGATGCTGCTGCGCTGACCGAGAATTTCGGTGATTTGCTCGATCGCCTCCCTGGTTGGATTGAGTACAAATACTTCTGTTCCTGCTTTAATACCACCGATCAATTGATGGTAGTTTTCTACTCGGGAGTCAACAATCACTAGAGATTTTTTCGCTTCAGGCTCTGCTGTAGAGCTTGTTTTTTTTAAAAAAAAGTTTTTTTTACTGGCAATATTCGTAGATTTAGGTATTTTTACGGCAGAAAAATTCGGCAGATGGGAGCTCATTTTCCTTATTCCCTGATTTAGTTATTTGTTTTAGCCTACCCACCTTGAGAAAATTCCATAAACACCAAAATATAAATTTTCAATAAAAATTATTTTTATAAAAATAATTAAATACTTACGTGTTTTTTTGAGCTTTTAGGGAAGAAGTGGACGAGGAGTGCAGCGGGCGATCGCGGCTCGCTAAGAGGACAAGTCACCCCAACTCATACGCAAGGGTTTTCGGGCTTTGGGTGCGCCAGTCAGTTCTTTTTATTGGAGAAGAAGCCATGCCAGAAGATGGAGATTTCGCTCGCCAATTACTTACGCATTGCTGAAAAAAGGCAGTAATTCCGGTAACACGAAGCTTCTCAGTACGGTTGTAAGTAGGATTTTTTGTTGAATCTTCACCGTAAGCTCACTTAAAAAAGTGGTTTCTGAGAATTGGAAAATTTTTAATTTGCGATTCGATTTACTACTGTTGGCGATTGACATCGCCGCCAAATTCACTTATATTGAAGCAATATCAAAAAATCATCATAAATACCACTAAATTATACAAAAATTAACATCGCGTCAGGCAAGTTAACACCAGCTAGGAGTTGACAAGTTGCACTAATCTATGATTTAAATTTTCGGGTGTTCACAGCCAAAGGTAGTGAAGCGATCGCAGGATTTGAGAATTGAACGCGAGATTTGCCCAAAAAATTCTTTCAAATACTAGGGTGAGGTGCTTTGTGCTGCGTGCCTACCCTACGGGAGAGGCAGAAAAATTGAGGGTGGCGCGATCGCACTTTCTCGGACTCGGCAACCCCCAATTCCCCGCTTTTTAAACGTTAGTTAATATCGAGTTCCCGCACTAAAAAAGCCCATTCATCTGCCAATTCTTCAATCACTTTAGCGGTAGGTTTGCCGGCACCGTGTCCCGCTTTAGTTTCAATGCGAATTAACACGGGTTTTTCTCCCGCGTGGGTTTCTTGCAAGGCAGAAGCAAACTTGAAACTGTGGGCAGGAACTACTCGATCGTCGTGATCGGCAGTTGTAATCATTGTCGCCGGATAAGCCGTTCCCGGTTTGAGGTTGTGCAACGGAGAATAGCCGTGAATGGTGGAAAATTCTTCGGGATTTTCCGGCGAACCGTATTCAGAAGTCCAAGCCCAACCAATGGTAAATTTGTGGAAGCGCAACATATCCATGACGCCGACGGCCGGCAGTGCTGCACCGAACAATTCCGGTCGCTGAGTCATGCAAGCTCCCACTAATAAACCGCCGTTGCTACCGCCTGCGATCGCCAATTTGGCCGGTTTGGTATACTTGTTTTCGATCAACCATTCAGCGCCAGCTATAAAGTCATCAAACACGTTTTGCTTGTTCAACTTTTTGCCAGCTTCGTGCCATGATTCGCCGTACTCGCCGCCTCCCCGCAAACAGGCGATCGCATAAACTCCGCCCATCTCTAACCACACTATCCTGCTAACAGAAAAACTCGGAGTTAGCGAGATGCCAAAACCACCGTATCCGTACAGGTAGGTGGGGTTATTGCCATCCAACTGCAAGCCTTTCTTGTGGGTAATAAACATGGGTACTTGCGTACCGTCTTTGCTGGGGTAAAATACTTGTTTTGTCTCGTAATCGTCGGGATTAAAATCGACCTTTGGCTGCCGATAAATCGTACTTTCATCTGTCACCATATTGTAGCGATAAATGGTGTTTGGTGCAGTGAAACTGGTGTAAGCATAAAAAGTTTCGGTGTCGTGTCGCTTGCCGCCGAATCCTCCCGCTGAACCGATTCCGGGCAAGGCAACTTCTCGCACGAAAGAGCCATCTAAGTTGAAAATTTTAATCTGGGTGTAGGCGTCTTTCAAGTAGGAAGCGACAAATTGATTGTTCAGGAGGCCGATGCCTTCGAGAGTTTCTGCTGCTTCGGGGATAATTTCTGTGAACCCCCCCTCCCGGGGCGACGGAGGGGTTTCATCACAGGCGAGGGATGAGGGAGGTGGGTTGTTGGTGTCGATCGCAATTACGCGGCCCAACGGTGCATTCAAGTCTGTTTGAAACCAGAAAATAGAGCCCTCATTATTGATGAAACTGTACTCAGCCTCGAATTCGCTAATCAGTTCTACAACGGTTGATTCCGGTGCAGTTAAATCCGTGTAGAAAATCAAGTTTTTGGTTTCAGTTCCCTGCCAAACTGAGATAATCAAGTATTTGCCATCTTCGGTGACGCCGCCGCTAAATCCCCACTCTTTTTGGTCGGGTCGCTCGTAGATTAATACGTCTTCAGATTGTGGCGTGCCGATTTGGTGGTAAAACAGTTTTTGGTAATAGTTAACTTCTTCGTGCTTGCTTTTTTCATTGGGTTCGTCGTAGCGACTATAAAAAAAACCTTTGCCGTCGTGAGTCCACGATGCTCCTGAGAATTTAATCCACTTTAAATGGTCTGATAAATCTTCGGCGGTTGCCACGTCACGGACTTTCCATTCCTGCCAGTCCGAACCGGAACTTGACAAACCGTAGGCCATGTATTTGCCGTCTTCGCTGATAGCTATCCCACCCAGAGCAACGGTTCCATCTTCTGAGAGAGTGTTGGGGTCAATTAATACTTTTGGTTCGCTATCGAGGGATGTTAACGTGTAGAGTACGGATTGATTTTGCAGGCCGTCATTCTTGTAGTAGAAATAGCGAGATCCTTCTTTGAAAGGTATGCCGTATTTCTCGTAATCCCAAAGTTGAGTCAGGCGCTGTTTGATTTTTTCCCGCGCCGGAATTTCGTTGAGGTAGGCAAAAGTGACTGCGTTTTGCGCTTCTACCCAAGCTTGGGTTTCCTCAGAGTCGGGATTTTCCAGCCACCTGTAGGGGTCGGATACTTTGACGCCGTGGTAGTCGTCTGTTTGGTCGATTTTGGGGGTTGTGGGGTAGGTGAAAGGTCGATCGAATTTAGCCATGATTTTTTACTCTCGGTAACTTTGTCCAGTTTACCCTTTCGCGGCAGTGACGACAGGGAACAACGAAACTCAAGAGCAAAAACCAAATACCAAATACCCGACAGGTTGAAACCTGTCGCTACACAGACAAAACCCGCATCGGCGGGTTTCATATCTTACAATTGTGTCATTGCGAGCCTCAGCGAAGCAATCGCAGAAGCTTAGAATATAGCTCTCATCGCATCAATTGTAAACTCTTCATCCTCTCTTCTCTTCCTACCCTTCGGGAACGGCTTCGCCGAACGTGCCCTTGGCGTCTTCGCGGTTCGTTTCTCTTATTTTTAAATCAGCCATCACCCGTTTTCAACTAATCCAACTCTCTCCTTCCTTCCAAAGCGCGAGCCAATGTAACTTCATCGGCATATTCCAAATCTCCTCCCATCGGCAAACCAAAAGCTATGCGCGTCACTAGGGTAAAAGGTTTTAATAAGTGACCGATATAAAGAGTAGTAGTTTCGCCTTCCACGCTGGGACTAATAGCAATAATTACTTCCTTAACCTTTTGCTGACTGACGCGCCGCACTAAAGGTTGAATGTTCAATTGTTCTGGGCCAATTCCATCCATCGGTGAGATAACGCCCCCAACAACGTGATATTTACCCATATATTCCCGCGTTTTTTCTAAAGCGATTACGTCGCGGGATTCTGACACTACACAAATGGTATGAGTGTCGCGGTTGGTATTGCGGCAAATTTCGCAAACAGGGTCAGCAGATAAGTGAAAGCATACTTGACAGAAACCTACTTGCTGTTTGGCATCAATCAAAGATTTAGCTAGGGCTTGCACTTCTTCTTCCGGTCGCTTCAAAATATGTAAAGCGAGCCGCTGGGCTGTTTTTGGGCCGACTCCTGGCAAGCGCTGCAATTGTTCGATTAAACGAGCTAAAGGTCGAGTGTACATTAAAAATTGGCGGTAATTGGTAATATCATTTCTGGTTGATTCGCGATCGTAGAATTGGCGCGATGTAGGGGCGGGTTTTACCAACCATCTATGTTTTAAACTAAGTATATCATAAACTCGTCCCGCCCATACACTGATGACTATTGACTAATTTACCCTCCACTAATTTTAGCTTTGTAGCCTAACTTTGTGATAATTTCTAGAAGCTTTTGCTTGTGTTCGCCTTGAATTTCGATTTCATTATCTTTGACTGTGCCGCCAGTACCGCATTGGGCTTTTAGCTGCTTGGCTAAAGTTGCTAATGTTTCGGGTTTTTCCTGAAAGCCGCTGATGACTGTAACTGTTTTGCCGCCTCGTCCTTTTCGGGATGCTTCGATTTTGAGGTTTTGTTGATTGGGGGGAACTTCGGCAACTCCCCGTTGGAGGGCTGCCGAGTTGTCAACGTTGCCAAATTCGGAGTAAACTATTCGTTTGCCCTCGGTTGTTTTGCTGTCAGAATCTTTGCGTTTTGATGCTGCCATAGGTTAAAATGCTTGAACTTTTTTTACTGGTATTTCTAGTTTTAGCGGATTGGGGTATGGTTGCGATCGCTCGGAATGCGCTCTATCTTCTACTTATTGTATTAGCCCGTCAAGCGTTCAAGGAATTATAATGAAATTTGTGCGATCGGCTCCAGTCCACAACCGATTTGCTACGATCGACACCAAGCCTCTAGCTTACCCGTGAATCTAAAAAATCTAAAATCTAAAATCTAAAATCAAATGACAGTCACCCCCCTGCATCTCACCACCGAAACCAGCGCCCAACGCCCCGACTCCCTCGGCCGATTCGGCCAATTCGGCGGCAAATACGTCCCCGAAACCCTGATGCCGGCTTTGTTCGAGCTAGAAGCCGCTTTCCACAAATACAGCAGCGAACCGGAATTTCAACAGCAACTCCAACAATTACTCAAAGATTATGTCGGCCGCCCCAGTCCTTTGTATTTTGCCGAACGCCTCACCGAGCATTATGCTAAAGCAGACGGAACTGGCCCGCAAATTTACCTCAAACGCGAAGATTTAAACCACACCGGAGCTCACAAAATTAACAACGCTTTAGCTCAAGCATTGTTAGCAAAACGTATGGGCAAAAAGCGCGTAATTGCTGAAACTGGTGCCGGTCAACACGGCGTTGCTACTGCCACAGTTTGCGCTCGTTTCGGTATACAATGCGTTGTCTACATGGGCGTTCACGACATGGAAAGACAGGCTTTAAATGTGTTTAGAATGCGCTTGATGGGAGCCGAAGTGCGGCCGGTGGCTGCGGGTACGGGAACGCTGAAAGATGCGACTTCGGAAGCGATTCGCGACTGGGTGACAAATGTCGAAACAACTCATTACATTCTCGGTTCCGTGGCGGGCCCGCATCCTTACCCGATGATGGTGCGCGATTTCCATGCGATAATCGGTCAAGAAACCCGCGCTCAGTGTCAAGAAAAGTGGGGTGGTTTGCCGGATATTTTATTAGCTTGCGTCGGCGGCGGTTCTAATGCAATGGGTCTTTTCCATGAGTTTGTCGGGGAAGAAACTGTCAGATTGATCGGTATTGAAGCGGCGGGCGAAGGTGTGGAAACTGATAAACACGCTGCTACTTTGACTAAGGGAAGTGTGGGAGTTCTGCACGGGGCGATGAGTTATTTGCTGCAAGATAATGAAGGTCAAGTAATCGAGCCGCATTCGATTAGTGCGGGTTTGGATTATCCGGGTGTGGGGCCGGAACACAGTTATTTGAAGGATGCCGGCAGGGCTGAATATTATAGCGTAACTGATGCAGAAGCACTGGCAGCATTTCAGCGGCTTTCGCAGTTGGAGGGGATTATTCCGGCTTTGGAAACTTCTCACGCGATCGCCTATTTAGAGACTCTCTGCCCGCAGCTAACAGGCAATCCCCGCATTGTGCTTAACTGTTCCGGACGAGGCGACAAAGACGTGAACACTGTAGCGAAGGTTATGAATATCTAGGTTAGCGGAATGTGGGGCGATCGCTCTGTAGGAATTAGTAACAATTAATTGGTGTCAACTTAAGACTAAAATCCTTTGTATCTCTTGTTTGTAGCGAACTGCGAGATCCCCCCTAGCCACCCTTAATAAGGGGGGGACTGGAAGGGCTCTTTCGTCCCCCTTATTAAGGGAGATTTAGGGGTATCGAGAGGCTCATCGTCAGACGGTATACTCATACTACTTTTGGCATTAAGTTGACACTAATGGTAACAATTAACTTTATTTCTCGTTTGATTTCATGTCCAAAGGTTTGATTTTGATGTGCTTGGGATTGTTGACAATCCTGCCTAAGTGTGACACCTCCATTCCTACGCGATCGCTGCCACAAACTCCCATGAATACTAATGTTGCTTCGAGTGCTATTACTGACTTAGAAAAAGCGGTTAACCAACAGATCAATAAATACCGAGCATCTAAAAAGTTGCCGCCGCTGAGTGTCGATCCGCGAATCAGTCAGATAGCAAGAATTCACAGCGAAAATATGGCTAACGGTAAAGTAAGTTTCAGCCACGATGGATTTGAGGGGCGGGCCAAAGCAATTACGATTCCTTATAAAAGTGTAGCTGAAAATCTTGCTTATAATTTGGGCTACAGCGACCCGGTACGCAATGCTGTTGAGGGTTGGATTAAAAGTGACGGCCACCGCAAAAATATGGAAGGTCAGTTTAATGTGACCGGTATTGGGGTTGCAAAAAATGCCAAAGGCGAGTATTATTTTACTCAGCTTTTTGTTCGCAGTTGGTAATTTGAAGGAAGAAGGAAGAAGGAAGAGGGAAGAAGGCAGTCAACAGTCAACAGTCAACAGTCAACAGTCAACAGTTACCAATAATGGAATTTGCAGATTTTCAAGTGTGCGATGGTGATATTCCCGATTCTCTCTTATCTTATTATTTGACTGCGCCGGCGATCGCGGTTGATACAGAAACAATGGGCTTGCTACCGTGGCGCGATCGCTTGTGTTTGGTTCAGTTGTGCGATCCGCAAGGTAAAGTTGCGGCGGTGCGGATTGCCAAAGGCCAGACTGCGGCCCCGAATTTAAAAAAGCTAATGGAAGCCGAAAATATTGAGAAGGTATTTCACTTTGCGCGCTTCGATCTGGCAACAATGCGTTACAATTTAAGTATTGACGTTACACCTGTTTTCTGCACAAAAATAGCCAGCAAACTTGCGAGAACTTACACCAACAAACACGGACTTAAAGATTTAATTCAGGAATTGGAAAAAGTAGAACTCAACAAAACTTCTCAAAGTTCTGACTGGGGAAATTCCGAGCATCTTTCAGACGACCAACTCAGCTACGCTGCTAACGATGTCCGCTATTTGCTGAGCGCTAAACAAAAGTTGACTGCTATGTTGCAGCGAGAAGAACGCTGGGAAATTGCACAGCAATGTTTTCAGTGTTTGCCCGTTTTTGTGAGTTTGGATTTATTGCAGTACAAGGATGTTTTCGAGCACGTCTAATACCATTTTAGATTTTAGATTTTAGATTTTAAATTTTAGATGGGGAATGACTGATGACTACCAGGGTTTAGAACACGGGCATACAAGTGCATTTTTTTTGAACTGGTATAATATTCTGTCACCTCGCAGAACTGCCATCAAATTGGTTTGTAGTGAAGACTTGAGTTATCATAAAACTCGCTTGGACTTTAGTCCTCACTACAAACATAATTATTATTATTTGACCGGACTTGATGTGAGTTAAAAAAAATTCAAAACAGCGATCTATGGCTGATTAGGGCTGCTCGGGATTCTGTTCGTGCAGCAAAGCTTCAATTTGGTCGTCAACATTTCTAATCACCTGTTCCAAAGCGGGCAACCCGTCTAAATGCACAGGAGAAAGCCGAGTTCGATCGCGAATTTGATTCACTTTCCGCTGCAATTCTTCTGCCAGCCGCAGTGCGTCGCGACTCAAAGTAGACAACTGCTGCTGCTGGTAAAACCTCAAAGCTGCCCCCCGCAAAACTTGCAGGGTGGCTTCTTCCTTGCCGCCCACCGTCATTATCCGCAAGCGCAACAGCAAATGAGTGTTTTGATATACGCGCTCAACTTCGACTTGTTTGGGATGTTCCACCGGGCAAACAGGCATACCTGTCAGTCGCTTCAACTCGTCGATGACCTCTTGGAAAAGGACGAAATCGATACCTTCGAGCATCGATTTCAAAACGCCATCTTGGCTCCAAAGAATGCGACCGTGGGACTGGTGGCGCTCAAAAAAGAGGCGGCCGATACCCTCTCGCAGCACTCTACCGAGCAATTCTTGTAAGAGTTGGGGCGCGGGCAAAGTTGTCAAAACTTCCACTTGGCTTGACAAGTGCAATGCCTCGACATTCAAAACCGATAGCTGTGTCGGTGTCGGGGGAACCTCAGCGCCAGCAGGTTTAAACGGCTCAGGAGGGGGCATCGAGGGTTCTGGCACAGACAGCAGCGTTTCTGCATTGGGGCCTGAAGTTGCTGATGCGGGATTTTTGGCTGTTGGGGCTGCTGCGGTTTCTGTCTGGCTGGGTACTTTGAGCTGGCTCCCGTGGAGCAAGTAAGCTGAGAGCATCGAGCGCTGAGTTTCTGAGGTAATTTGCTCAGTTGTGACTGAGCAATTCATGTAAGCTAAAATCCGCTGCACGTAGTCCAAGGCCGAGTCATCTTGGGCATCGACTACGCCCAATTTAAACCGATTACCTTCTAGAGATAAAGGTAAAACTTGATAGTAAAGGCAAGCTTCAAAGGGGACAACTGTATCGATTAGGTGAAAAATTCGATCGGAGTCCATTGTAGCTGCCGAGTCTGTTGAAGATGTATGTACCATTAGCTGCTTTGTAGTTGGAAGCGCGATCGAGCGCGACGCACCAACCTGATGCGATAAAATTAAACGCTGCAACTTCCCTGACGGAGGAATGGGCTTAACAACCGGAAGCTTTTATTAAAGAAAAATCCTTAGTCCCAGAATTTTCTCCCTTCTGTATTGCAGCCTCAAATTCTACCAAAAGATTGAGCACTAGATGATGACTAGCGCAGTCTAGACCCACTATCACCGATCGCCCGAGATTGATGCCCGTGGCTGGCAACAATAGAATTATGTCTTTAATGCACAAGTATTAGAGATGCACCACAACCGATGATTTACGGGCAACCGCTGAATTTAGGATTGGTTAAAAAATCCTGAAAAGTCGATCGTGCTGCTAGTATCTTACCTCAGAGAGCTGACTGCGATCGTCTCGGAGCGCGATCGTCACGGCAGGGCTACAAAATCCCGATCGATCAAACCTGATTTGATACAAGCGACATCGCCCGGTTTTCCACAGGGAAACTCGCAGTAATCTGTGGCTGTTCGGGAATTGATTTGTAGCGCGGATTCTGAAAAATGCTACCGCCAATTAACAATTAGCAATTGCCCGCCACCCATTACCAATCTACTCGTTGCGGAGGGATTGAGCTGCTAAATAGAGTTTGCTCCACTCGCCGATGACTTGATTGGTTTTCAGCTTTAATTCAGATGCGATCGTCTCTACACTTTTCCCTGCTTTCAGCGATTCTACCAACTGCCGCTGAACCGGCGTGAGGTTTTGTAAATATTGCTGCCACTGAGCCGGAGTCAAGCCCAAACTGTGTTCTTTGAGCGAAGTTTCCAGCCAGTTGGCGACTAATTCCGGTGCTTGTTTGACCGCAAAAACCCGAATTGCGTGGTAACTGACTTTTTCTCGCAAGCGGTAAATTTGCTTGATCGGAACCTTCAACTCCTCGGCAATTGCCTCTTGGGAACGACCTTGGAGGTAAAGCTGCAGCCACCGGGAAGCCAGCGGATCGACTTCAGCGGCCAAGTAATTCTCAAATTCTTGTTGGACAATCTGCCGCTGAGTTTGCTGCTCTTCCCAAGCTTGATTTTCTCGATACTCGGACATCGCCTGTTCGTCTAGCAGGCTGAGCGGTTCGTCTGTATCTTCGGGTAGAACCTGTTCTGACACCAGCCGCACCCAGTCTCCTGCAGGCACCTGGGTCAACCCGCCCCGCTGAGCACGCCGCAGGTAGTTGACAAAACGGTACACCAGCAGAGGCTGGTTGCGGATCGGCCGCAAGCAGTATTCTTCTGTGCTCGCTAGCAGCAAAGCATTTCGCAGGCGTCTGTCTGAGGTGCATTCGGCAATCCAGGCGACTTGCTGCTGCAGGTAGCGATCGGAATTGAGCATTTCCTGAATCACTTCTTGCAGTACCTCCACCGCACTCCGCTGTCTGTCGCGACTCAGGGAAACCCACGCTTGGATTTTTTGCCGGAGCACAACCAAGCCGCCGAGCCGCCCGATCAAGTTGCGGTAAGCTTTTTCTGGCGGTACTCCCAGATACCGAGAAATCAAAATTCGATATAAAAAGTCGATCGCCCCAGAGGCGACAGACAATTGAGTTGGGCTAAGAGTGTCAAATCTTTCGGGCTTGTCTCCCAACAGCCAGCGGACAACACTCTCGCGAGTGCTAGAACTCTCCTGCGGGCAATCTTGTTCGAGTCGAGACTTCCAATCTTGTCCTAGTCTTTCCGCCAAGGTCATGGGCTGTCGAGAATATTGTCTTTCACCCCCGATTTTACGTGGTATCCTGGATTTTTGAGTATTTTTCAGATATACGATCGCGCGATCGGATAAATTACCTTAAATTACCCTAAACAAAATTCCATTACGGTGCGATATGCCTAACTTTTTATTAGAACTCGGTACAGAAGAATTGCCAGCATCTTTTGTCGCAGGCAGCGCCCAGCAGTGGCAGCGACTTGTACCTGCAACGCTGGCAGAAGAATCCTTGACAAATGACTCTATTAATGTATACGCTACTCCGAGGCGTTTGGCCGTTCTCGTGAAAGGGCTGCCAGTTCAGCAATTAGATAGAGAAGAAGAGATAAAAGGGCCACCCGCGAGTTCTGCTTTTAAAGATGGCAAACCGACGAAAGCAGCCGAAGGTTTTGCGAAAAAGCAGGGCGTAGAAATTGAGGCTTTGGAAGTTCGCGCTACCGATAAAGGCGATTTTGTTTTTGTGCTCAAAAAGATTCCGGGGCGGATGACAGCGGATATTTTGGCAGAACTTGTGCCGCAGTGGATTAATAAGTTAGAAGGCAAAAGATTTATGCGGTGGGCCGACGGAGATTTGAAGTTTCCGCGCCCGATTCGATCGCTAGTGGCACTGTTAGATGATACTGTACTGCCAATTACATTGGTGAGCGGTTCGGATACGGTCAAGAGCGATCGAATTTCCCAAGGACACCGGGTGTTACATCCGCAGCCTGTCTCGATTCCGCAAGCCGAGGATTATGTCGAATGTCTGCGGGCTGCTTGCGTGGAGGTCGATCGAACCCAGCGCAAAAATCAAATTAAAGCACAAGTAGAAGCTGCAGCAACAAAACAAGGCGGTTACGCCGACATTACCGAAGATTTGTTAGAAGAAGTCACCGACTTAGTAGAATGGCCGAACGCAGTTGTCGGGAAATTTGACGACGAATTTTTGATATTGCCGCCGGAAGTAATTACTACAATTATTGTCACAAACCAGCGGTATTTTCCAATTCTCAAAAGCCCAGATTATCCCGAACTGCTGCCCTATTTCATTACAATTTCCAACGGCGACCCGGCTAAAGCGGCGATTATTGCCGCAGGTAACGAGCGAGTAGTGCGGGCGAGATTGGCAGACGGTCAGTTTTTCTACAAAGCAGACTTGGTAAAGCCTCTAGAGGATTATTTGCCCAAGTTGGCAACAGTTACTTTCCAGGAAGATTTGGGGACAGTACGCGCAAAAGTCGATCGTCTGTGCAAAATTGCCAGCCTCATCGCCACTCAACTGCAAATAACAGGCGAACAACAAGCTTATATAGCAAGAGCAGCCTTACTTTGTAAAGCAGACCTCGTAACCCAAATGGTTTACGAACTTCCTGAAATGCAAGGAATCATGGGGCAGAAATACGCCTTAGCAAGTGGCGAATCGGAAGAAGTAGCCACAGCAATTTTTGAACATTATTTGCCCAAAGGTGCGGGCGACAATTTGCCCCAAACTCTGACTGGTCAAGTTGTCGGAATAGCCGACAAATTAGATACTTTAGTCAGCATCTTCGGCTTGGGAATGTTGCCGACTGGTTCATCCGACCCCTTCGCTTTGCGCCGCGCTGCTAATGCAATAACTAACATTATTTGGGCGGCTCAGTTGCCAATCAATTTGCACCAGTTGCTCGCAGAAGTTGTTACCGAATTTACCGCAGCACGCCCGGAAACGCCGGCGGAGTTGCTGGAGCAGTTATACGAGTTTTTCTTGCAAAGAATTCGGACTTTGTTGCAAGAAGAAAAAAATGTAGATTACGATTTGGTAAATGCCGTTTTGGGAGAAAACGACCCAGAATATACTGAACGAGCATTGAGAGATTTGTTGGACGCACGGGAAAGAGCGCTTTTCTTACAACAAATCCGCAATAACCAGACTTTGGATCTAATTTACGAAACAGTCAACCGTTCAACTCGTTTGGCGGCTCAAGGTGATTTGGATAAAATAGAATTGGAACCGAAAGCGGCGGTGAAACCAGATTTATTTCAAAAGTCGTCTGAACAAGCTTTTTACGATGCAGTAGTGCAGTTAGTGCCGCAAACGCTGCTATCCAAACAAACTCGGAATTACCAGCAGTTAGTAGAGAGTTTGACTGAAATTGCTCCGACTGTCAGCAACTTTTTCGACGGGGCAGAAAGCGTGTTGGTGATGGACCCCGACCCCGAAATTAAGCAGAATCGGTTGAATTTACTGGGTTTGCTGCGGAATCACGCCCGGGTGTTGGCTGACTTTGGGGCGATCGTGAAAAGTTAGAATTGACAAGATTTGAGTCCGCCTGGGATTGAAAACCTGCGCTTAAGTCCGCCGGGGGTTGAAACCCCCGTCTCAAAGCGAAAGTCCTCTTAAGAGGACTGAAACCCACACATACTAGACTTTTCAGTCAGTTAAAACTCACATCTTGCACCGTCAAGAACAGGCAAGATGCCTGTTCCACAAGAGATGAATTTCATTGTGGAACAGGCATCTTGCCTGTTGCTGACAATGGTGCCATATCTCAGTTTTAACTGACTTTAGCTGTTAGACAGGGGTTTTCAACCCCTGGCGGGCCTTGGGAGGCAACGGCCGGGCCTGTAGGCAAACCAACTTGAGAAACTTACTTCTTAAAACTCTCGCTCAAAATAACATTAAAGCTTACCAAGAAAACGAGTAAATCTATTATAATTTTTGCGATACCGCGCAAGTCTCAGCAGAGTTCGATCGCTCTCTAAAAAAATAAGCAAAATGGCCAATAGTCAACAACCAATTCAAGGTTAAGATATAAACTTATAAAACCAGGGAAGTTCGCTCCATCACACACACAGCTTATGCCGATAGCTCATATCATTGGACTAGGAAAATCAGGAATTGCCGCCGCAAGACTGCTAAAACGCGAAGGATGGGAAGTAACGCTGAGCGATCGCTCATCTTCCCCCAATTTGGTCGAACAGCAACAGGAATTCGCTAACGAAGGAATTCAGGTCGAGTTAGGTAAATCTTTTGAACCAGTCGAATCTATAGAATTAATAGTAGTAAGTCCGGGCGTTCCCTGGGACAGTCCAGCATTAGTGCGCGCCAGAGAGTTAGGCATTGAAACAATCGGAGAAATGGCTCTCGCGTGGCGTTACCTCAAATCTCCTTGGGTGGGAATTACCGGCACTAACGGCAAAACTACTACTACTGCTTTAATTGCTGCTATTTTTGCAGAGGCAGGGCTTTACGCTCCCGCTTGCGGTAATATTGGCTATGCTGCGTGTGAATTAGCTTTAGCCGAAAAACAGCCGGATTGGGTAATCGCAGAAATCAGCAGCTATCAGATAGAATCCTCGCCGTTTGTAGCGCCGCGAATCGGAGTTTTGACAACTTTGACGCCGGATCACCTCAGCCGCCACAAAACTTTAGAAAATTACTACAACATTAAAGCGCATTTGCTGAAAAAGTCTGAATTGCAAGTCATCAACGGCGACGATCCTTATTTGCGGCAGCAAGGAATTGACGTTTGGCCGGATGCGTGCTGGACGAGTGTCAAAGGTGAAAAAGAACTGTTGGGCGATCGCACTTTTGGAGCGTACATCGAAAACGGTTGGGTAATAGCTCAAAGCGAGAAAATTTTGCCTGCTAATTCTTTGCGGATGGTGGGAGAACACAATTTGCAGAATTTGTTAATGGCGGTGGCTGCGGCTAATTTGGCGGGGATAGATAAAAGTGCGATCGCCCAGGCGATCGCTAAATTTCCCGGAGTTTCGCACCGCCTCGAACACATCTGCACTTGGGAAGGCATAGATTTCATCAACGACAGCAAAGCTACTAATTATGACGCCGCCCAAGTCGGGTTGGCTTCTGTCAGCGCACCGGCGATTTTAATTGCGGGCGGCGACGCCAAAGAAGGGGATGATCGCGCTTGGATTGATACAATCAAGGCGAAAGCTGCTGCGGTGCTGCTAATTGGGGATGCAGCGAGTATTTTTGCCTCGCGGCTCGCACAAGCAAATTACAACGCTTGGGAAATTGTCGAAACAATGGAAAGAGCAATCCCGCGAGCGGCCGAATTAGGCAAACAGAACAACGCTAAAGTAGTGCTGCTTTCCCCAGCCTGTGCTAGCTTCGATCAATACCAAAACTTCGAGCAACGAGGCGATCATTTCCGCCAATTATGCCTCGAATCCCTAGTTTAGATGTGTCAGTGTTCGCTGTGTACAAATTAAGAATTTTCTACACAGCGAACAATAAAAAAATTAAATCTGCGTTCATCTGCATCTATCGGCTTACATCTGCGGTGAAAAATTAAAACCTCTGATTTTGGTCAATCTACTTTAACTAACAGTCTTCCAAATATCCTTAATTCTAGCCTGCTGTTCCCATTCTAGCTCATAAAAAACTACCATCATTTCCTCATGAGTATAATCAATAATGATTGCCGCCAAATGAGCAGCGGTTTCCGCTTCCAGCATGGCTGTTTTTAACTTTGCCATTGCCTCTTTATCCATTAGCACTAAAGTTTGAATATTGACCTCACTTTCATTTTAATTGTGTCTGCAAATGTCTTTTAATTTGGTCTGAAAATCAGCAATCTGAGCAGCACTTAGTGTATCAGAATTCGACGACGATATTTGAAATTCTTGCCTACAAAGCTGAGAGCGCAGTTTTTCATCAATCTCCAGAATCCGGTCTTCGGAAGCGACATTTTTTTGCAACAAAGTTGCGATTTCCCTTTCCAGTTGGCGATAGCCTTGCTGAAAGAAATCTTGAGAGTTAGAACGAAACAAAGCGCTATTGACTTGCTGAATTTGGCTGGGTGTCAGCGATTGAGCCGAGACAGCAGCCGGAAATCCCAAAGATGCTGCTAGCCACCAGCTAGAAATTATCTGTTTGAGAATGCTGTTCATCACTGTCGGGAGGAGTTATTACCTCAGTTGGTTTCTCGTTTTCTGACTCGCTTGCTAATTCATCTTCTCGTTCAAGTTTTTCTTGCCACTCGACAAGCTGCTGAAAAAGTCTCGGGTTAATTTCAAATACGGGTTTGTTGGTTTCTGACATATTTACTCCTAACATTTATTACATTTAACTGGTTCCCAGGCAGAGCCTGGAAACGAGTAGAAAAACAATTATGTCTATCGTAAGCTAGGCTCAAACCTTCATCAGCGACATAATTATGCCTGTTAAGGAACCCCCAAGCAAAGCTAAAGTAGCTAAGGTACTAATGCCAAATCCTGCCGCTCTTTTTTCAGCAGCTTGATAGTAACCCCAAGCAAACAAAATGCGTCCAACTATCCAAACTGCGCCGATACCAGCGCCCCAAATTGGGCTGATAAATTGCGAGAACAGCCACAGCGAGGGCAAAAATAGAATCATTTGCTCTAAGGTATTTTGCTGAACTCGCACCACTCGCTCAAAGTCTGGGTTTCCTGTCATCTGCGGGGGAGAAACTTTGTATTTGAATCTAGCTCTGCCGACGTTGATGGTAACAACGAAGTAGACAATTAATGCTGAAACAGTAATTAGACTAGGCCAAAGTGTCGCGTTTGCTTCTGCGAGCATGATTCGGTATTATTGGGGTGGAGTATATATCTTGATTATAAATCAATTATTGCCGATCGCGTTATTCATCGCCCTCCCGTCATTCAAGGCAGGGGATTTGATTCAACTGCTGGGGATTACTGGCGCGGCAATTGCTTTAGAGTTCCGGGAGATCCTCGAAAACTTGCTGGCTGGGATTTTGATTGTTTTTGCTCGCCCCTGCATACAGATACAAGCCCCCGACTATTGTCGTGAATAGCTCAAATTTTAGACTCTTATTCAGCCTCCCAGATTCATCTGTGGAGTAAATCTAAAATTTGTAGAGTAAATTAAAAATCTAAAATCTAAAACTGTAAAAATTGAGGAGGCTGACGCACTATACGATATTTTGAATATGAGCTACATCATAGAAAGATTGGGGAAAATTTGGCAAACTGAGAGTAAGGTTAAATAGGAGGTCAATTTAATGACCAATACTGCTCTCAATTTTAAGACTGCACCCGGACATGAAGTTCTGGCGGCGGCGGGTAAGAAAATGTTGAGGCCGGGGGGGAAGTTGGCTACGGAACAGTTATTTGAATGGGCGGATTTTCAGCCTGGGGAGACTGTTTTGGAGTTGGCTGCTAGTTTTGGATATAGTTCGATCGCCCTTACTGAACGTTTTGGGGTAAAAGTAGTGGGAGTTGAGAAAAATCCCGAGAGTGTGGCCCGCGCTCGTGCTAATGTGGCAGCAGCCGGTTTGAGCGATCGAGTGGAAATTGTGGAAGGAGATATTTTTCACTTGGATCGGATTTCTCAACAGTTTGATTGGGTTTTGGCTGAAGCTATCCTGACAATGCAGTCGCCGTCAGGGAAAGCTAAAATTGTATCGGGAATTTGCGATCGTTTAAAACCAGGCGGCAAGTTTCTCTCTCACGAACTTTTAGCCCGAAACCGAGAATCTGAAATTCACAAAGCTTTATCAGAAGTGATTCGCGTCAATTCAACGCCTTTGTCTGAGTCTGGCTGGATTGCTGTTTGCCAAAACGCGGGTTTGCAAGTAGAAAAGTGTCAAACCGGGGCGATGGGGCTCCTCAACTTACCGCGAATGCTGCAAGATGAAGGGTTTGTGGGTACTGTGCGGATTGTGTGGAATATATTAAGTCGATCGCAAATTCGCGATCGTATCTTAGCAATGCGTCGAGTTTTCCAGCATTACCAACAGGATCTAGGCTACATCGTTATCTCTGCCAAAAAACAATCTTAACCGATTCAATTGATTTTCGATTTTCACTTTTCGATGGAAGAAAGTGAAGCCACTGATAAATTCAAGGCTTGTGACCAAATTAATTAATTGTCAAAAACTATGACTACTACTCTTTTACCGCTACAATCTTCAGCAATCCAACTCCGAGACGCAATTGAATATCCCGCCGCCGGAGTGCTGAACAAAATTTTAGTCAAAGACAAGAATTGTCAGTACAGTTTATTTTGTCTGGCAGCAGGAACAGAAATTTCGGAACACTCTTCGGCACGGAATGCCACAGTTAATGTCATAGAAGGAAAGGGTATTTTGACTTTGGAAGGGAAGGATATTGTTTTGGAACCGGGGGTATTTGTCTTTATGCCCGGTCAAGCTCTTCACGCTTTGAAAGCTGAAGAAAACTTGGCGTTTATTTTGACAGTTTCTGAATTCAATTAATTCCATAAATATAGCTATTGGGGCGGCTTGACAACTATAAATCCTTAAATTCAACCTCATAAACCCGCCCCGAATAATCGATTCTGGGGGCGGTTTTATATAGTTAGTGGCAGTCAAATATTGTTTCTGAAAGCAGCCCTACAAGCATTGGGATGTTAACCTTTAGTCTATTTCATCTCCAGAGGCGACATCCTCCAATTTCTTCCAATCCAATACAATAATTTTACCGCCTCGACTGTAGGATACAAACGGCTTGAGTTTCTTAAACAACCGCACGCATTCTTCGTAGGTAATTCCAATACTGCGAGCAATTTGATAGTAGGGAAAACGTTTTTCTAAACATACACTATTATCCGCAATCTTCGTACCTTGCTCGACGGCAAAGTAATGAATAAATCGGGCCAGCCGCACGATCGCCCTTTCCGACACCAAACCGTGCACAGTCTCGTGCAGTTGCTGCAACCGCTGATTAAAAACCGCCAATATTCGCAAAGCAATCTCAGGATTTTCCCGAATTGCTGCTAGCAAAAATTCCCGTTCTGTGGTAAGAACTTCCACATCACTTTCTGCCGTCACCGTTGCGGGGGCAATGCCGTTGCCTAGCAATGCAGGTGCAGCAAAAATATCTCCCTGAAATAAAGTGCGGAGAATTGTTTCTTTGCCCGCCGCCGCTGTTTTTGCAACCCGCAGAGAACCGCTCAAAAGAGTGTATAATTTTTCGGGGATGCGATCGCCCTCATACATCACAACTTCTCCCTGTCGGTAACTGCAAATTACTGTGTGTTCTTGCAATCGTTCTAATTCAGTTCGGTTTAAGCTGGCAAATATTCCTATTTTAGCCAGTTGCTCGACAGTTGCTTTCATAGATTTAACTCTACCCGATCCGATTCCATTGAGATTATAGTAACGGTGAATTCAGAATATATCGAGACAAGCAGAGTCATCTACGAAAATGCAGAACCAGAATATCGGCGATATTATTTTGATGAGATAGCTGGTGGATTTGTGCTAATTCACCAACAACACAATCTTAATAATTCGGAAAGTTTTGTCGCTGAAGTTTTGGCTAAAATGGGAAAGAGAGTTACGCTGTTGAGCGAGCAAGCAGCAGAGGGTGTGAGAACGCCAGACGCTGAGATAGACGGTCAGATTTGCGAATTTAAGGAGTTAACAGAATCTACGAGGAACATCAGGTATCGAGTTCAAGAAGGAATTAGCAGGGCAAAAAATCAAGGTGCATCAGTAGTTATTTTTCACATCAACCGAGAAAATTACGATGTCTGGAAAATCAACGCTGGCATCAAACAAGGTCTGTTTTGGGATACCCAAAACCAGATTCAACAAATAATTTTTGTTGCAAACAGCAAACAAATTTAAACCATTACAAGGGAAGACTGGCAAAATGGAAGACCATTTCAGCGAATTTAAAGAAATCGTAGAGTGCGGGTTGAAAAATAATATGCCGCGAGATGCTAAACTAATTACTGTAGGCCAAATTTTATATGCTGTTACCCGCGACGATCTAACGATAAAAGAAGGTTGGCAGCTTGAAGAGATGATGGGTGGCAGAAAACAGTGGGAAGAGGCACTTGAGTACAGCATTTTTGGCTATCCAGTAGACACAGCAACGCCACCTTTAGACAAACCTCTGGTTATTGCCGGCAAAACTTTTCATTCTCGCTTGATGACGGGTACGGGAAAATATCGCAGCATCGCAGAAATGCAGCAAAGTGTCAACGCTAGCAGGTGCGAAATTGTGACTGTAGCTGTGCGGCGAGTGCAAACAAATGCTCCCGGTCATGAAGGATTGGCAGAGGCTCTTGATTGGACGAAAATTTGGATGCTGCCAAATACTGCCGGTTGTCAAACTGCGGATGAGGCGATTAGAGTAGCTCGTTTGGGCCGGGAAATGGCGAAACTTTTAGGGCAAGAAGACAATAATTTTGTCAAATTAGAAGTGATTCCCGATGCTAAATATTTGCTGCCAGATCCGATCGGCACTTTGGAAGCTGCAGAACAATTAGTCAAAGAAGGTTTTGCCGTTTTGCCCTACATCAATGCCGATCCCCTCCTGGCAAAACGCCTCGAAGAAGTCGGTTGTGCGACAGTCATGCCTTTAGGTTCGCCCATCGGTTCAGGGCAAGGGATCAACAATGCGGCCAACATTCAAATAATTATTGACACGGTAAATATTCCTGTGGTAGTCGATGCGGGAATCGGAACGCCCAGCGAAGCGGCGCGAGCAATGGAAATGGGAGCCGATGCACTGTTGATTAATTCCGCGATCGCCAATGCCCAAAATTCCCCGGCAATGGCAAAAGCAATGGGAATGGCAGCAGAAGCGGGCCGGATAGCGTACTTAGCAGGCAGAATGCCGATCAAAGATTATGCGATCGCCTCTTCTCCGCAAACAGGCACTGTCACATCCAAATAAATTCCTGAATTTTCCTGGGCGCTTTTTTGGTAGAGTTGTAAACATCAAAAATATTAAGGATTGTGACTGATGCCTTACATCAAAGATGACGATGGACGCCTGAACAACTTTGCTAAAGAGCCGAAGGTGTATGAAGCCGTACCTCCCAACAAAAATCAGCAACGCAACTACATCATCATGGGTATTGCAGCAGCCATGTTAGTCGCCGGTTTGGTGTACGTGGCTGCCTCCGTCTGAAAACTGGCCTGAGACTCAAAGCTGCTTCAAATCGCAATTTTAAATAATCCTTCGAGAAACCATGTTTTCCTTTCCCAAGGAAACATGGTTTTTGTGTTTCAATACAAAGCAGGGAGTTGCGACAATCCTGAAGCGTGCCGAGCGAGCTGGAAAGCTAAATAAGACGAACATAAACTTGGTGTTTTCCTCTTGGCTGTCGGGTTCAGGGACTTGGGTTGCACTTAATCACACTGGTTCGCCACCCACATAAAATTGCCAATTGAAAATCCACAATCCTTTAGTCATCACCGGTGCGATTGACTGCCTTCGGGGCTTAGTTGTGAGTTATGAGTGATCGAGATTTCAACTCTCAACTCTAAAATCTACAATCCAAAAATCTAAAACCTAAAACCTAAAATCTAAAATCTAAAATCGGCTGATCCTGATGTCTATTCCTTCCCAAAAAGTTTCTAGCTCGAACAAGCTGATCTACCAACGCTTGAAACAGGCGATCGACCTCAATTTACGCCGTCAAATTTTTATCGCCGCCTGCGACGACTTGTGCTTGCGGGACTGTCTGGCAGCCCGCTTGCAGACAGAATTAGCAGCAGAGAGCGCAGGCTCCGATCCTCGCTCCCCGATCCACTACCCCCGATTTGTCAGTTTGGAACTTGACTTGAGCGATCCAAATCCTTGGCGTTCGATCGCCGCGTGGCTGACCCAACACCCACCGCCGCAAAACAGGGGCAGCTACAGCCCTTTGCCGGGATTTCAAATTCTTGGGGCAGAACACCTGACCAGGCAGTCAGCAGCCGTGCAGTGGTCGTTCCTGAGCTATTTGAGAGACATCGAAGCAAACCTGCAAATGTGCGAGTCTACTGTGTTGCTGTGGGTGTCGCGGCCCTGGCTGAGTTCGATCGAGCACTCCGCCCCGGAATTTTGGCACTGGCGAACCGGAGTATTTGAGTTTGAAGGCGAACCAACTCCAGCTAAGGGAGACTTCGGGCACTTTGATGACTTCGGGAACTCCGGAGACTTGCGAAACTTACGGGACAACGGAGACTTTGGCAACCAACTTTTAATACCTTCTTTGTCTGGACAATACCCAATTCCCGATCGACAATCCCCAATTTCCTATCCCCCGTCCCCAGCGCCAGATTCTAAATCCGTCCCACTGACAGAAGACGAACAATCCCCAATTTCCCATCCCCCGTCCCCAGCGCCAGATTCTAAATCCGTCCAACTGGCAGATTTGGTGCTAGCAGCGGCTTCTGAGGAGTTGGAAGCAGAAAATGATGCCGCATCGGAGGACAATTTTCTGCCGCTGCAAACTCTGCAATACATCGAACTGCTGCAAGAACATCAGTGTTCTTGCGAAGCTTTGGCTTTGGCTTATCACAGTTTGGGGAATTACTACCGCGATCGCATTCTGGGCGGAGACGTTTCAGAGCAAAACCTGACAATCGCCATTCGCGCGATCGAACAAGTGATTGCGTATCTCGACGTTGACACCAACTCGCAGCAAAATCAACCACTAACTGAGGAATGCGCGCGGCTGATTGCCCAATTGACACAAAATTTAACTCAGTACGCCCAGGAGTCCAACAGCCTACCGCCAATTTCCGATCTGCTTAACGATCTCGGCACTCTCTACTGGATGCTGTCGCGCGATCGCACCAATGCCCTCAACGCCTCAGATCCGGTATCCAGCCTTGAACGCAGCATCGCCCTCTACCTTGAAGGTTTGAACCGAACAGATAGCGAAACCGTACCCCAAACCCGCGTTAGATTAAACAAAAATTTGGGAATCGCCTCGGCCGATTTAGCCCGCTATCGAGACAAGACAGAGAACTTGCAGCACGCAGTTGCAGCTTACCAACAAGCGCTGCTGGATCTAGACCCCGCCGTGGAGCCTCAGCAGTACGCTGCTGCTCAGAATAATTTGGCGACAGCATACTGGAATTTAGCCCAAGATGGTGAGCCGATCGTATATCTCAAAAGCGCGATCGCAGCTTACACCCAAGCCCTCTCCTGCTACAGTCCCGAACGAGAACCCCTCAACTATGCCGGAGTGCAAAACAACCTCGGTACCGCCTGCTGGAACCTCGCCCAGCACGAACCCTCAGAACCCCTGCTAGTCAGGGCGATTTCCGCCTACCGCGAAGCATTGAAATACCGCACCAGAGAATTAGTACCCGCAGCAGCAGCCGCCACCTACAATAATCTCGGTACCGCTTATTGGCATTTGGCGAACCAGTTTCAGCAGAAACGATCGCGGACGGAATCATTGCAGCAGGCGATTACCGCCTACGAAGCCGCCCTGGATATCGCCGGAGAGCTCGATCGAACCCAGCTCACTTTTGACGCCTTGGCCGCCCGCAACAATCTCGGACTAGCCCACTATCAACTAGCCATAGAACCAGATTTTGCCGCTAATAAAGCTGCACAGACAAGCCATCTAGAAGCAGCACTACACCACCAGTTGCAAGTGTGTGCCGAATGGGGACAACATCTCAATGACAAAGGGTTAACATATGGGGATAAACTCAACCTGCAAGCCCCGGCAAACTCCCAAGCTGCTGATTCCAGGCAAACAGCATTGAGCTATATTGTCAAAACGATTAGAGCTTTCTATAGTGAATGTGGGCTGCCAGGCCAAAATTTAGCCTTATCCAAAGTTCCTGGAGATTTATTGCCTGAAATTTTGCGTAGGTTATAAATAGGGCTATAACTATTAAAAGCTCAATTTTTTCGAGATTTGTATCCAGTTTTCTATTATTATGGCTGAATATTCTTGCCTAATTCTTCAAGCAAACTTGTGGTCATGGCCCCTGTAAAAATCCTTGTGGTTGATGACGACCCGGCAATCCGAAATTTAATTCACCGTTTTTTGAGCCAGCAAGGTTATCAAGTTGAGTCTGGCGAGGACGGTCAGACTGGTCTGGAATTATTTGAGCAACTCAATCCTGACTTAGTAGTTCTAGATGTAAATTTACCTGATACAACTGGTTACAAACTGTGTCAAGAAATGCAAAGACGCACGGGCGTGTTTGTGTTGATGCTGACTGCCCGAACCGATGAAGCTGACAAAATGAAAGGGTTTGCCGAAGGTGCTGACGACTACATTACTAAACCTTTTAGTCTTGTAGAGATTGGAGCTCGCGTTGCAGCAATTTTGAAGCGCAAACGCATTGTTACTCCCGCCGAACAACAAACTCTTACTTTTGGAGAGCTACTAATAGATCCGGTTCGCCGCGAGGTAATTCTCGGCAGTCAGATAGTTGCTTTGACTGCTTTAGAATTCGATCTGCTGTACTGTTTGGCCAGCAAACCAGGTCGCGTGTGGAGGCGATCGGAATTGCTGCATGAAGTGTGGGACTACGAGTATGTAGGAGCCGATCGCGTGGTGGATGTCCATATAGGTCAAATTCGCCGCAAAATTGAACCAGATGCCACTCAAATTTCGATGATTCAAACCGTTAGGGGGGTGGGTTACAAGTTTGAACCCACAACCTAGTAACATTCGGCATTGGGCATCGGATATGAAGGCAGAAGGCTGTAGGTGCGGGTTCACCAATATCTCGGATTAACATACTCGATATTTGTAAACCCGCCCTCTCCACATAATCATTCAGATCGAGTGTCTGATTGTTTGTTCTGCAAATACTCGCCCACTTCTCGTGCACGCTCAAAACCCCTTCGCACGCAATCTCCCAAAGCCACGCCGCCAACGTAGTTGCTGCACAAATACAGCCCAGGCAAAGATTTTAAGCCCTCATCGATTTGTTGCAGGCGATCGAAATGACCCAAATTGTACTGAGGAATCGCCCGCTTCCACACATTCACCGCTAAAACTTTGGGCTGTGGCACATCTGGTTTCAGCAAAATCCGAGACAAATCTCGGTGCACCTCCCGAACGATTTGTTCTGAGTCGAGATTGCCAATTTCCGAATCAGTAGCCCCGCCGATGTAACTGCTGAGAGTTTGCCACCCAGCAGGCGCGCGACCGGCAAATAAACTCGATGTCCAAATCGTCCCCAGAGTGCGAATTCCCTGCCCCCTCGGAATTAAATTTCCAAAACCTACTAATTTTTCCTTGACATCCGACTGCGGATATGCTAATACCACGCAGGCAACCGTAGGATAAGTAAAAGCTTGTAAAGCACTGCTAACTTTCGGTTGCAGAGGCTGCAACAAATCGGCTGTAACGTAAGCCGGCGTTGTCAAAACCACGGTGCGCGCCTCAACTTCCTGCTGTCCGTCGGGCGTCGAGAATACAGCAATGTAAGTTTCGCGTTCTGTACGCTGGAGGCGAGTCAGGTGCCAATTGAGTTTCACACGATCGCCCAATTGAGCAGCGATCGCCTCCGGCAAAGCCTTCAACCCCTGTTTAAACGAACCCAACTCCCCCGGTCTAGTCTTAGGAACATTCGGGTCTGCGGGCAATTTTTTCGGTCTTTTCCTAGCAGAAAGCAGCGCCCCCGCCACCAGCCCGCCACCCAAATCAGCCATCTTGGCTACCCGCCCAAAAGCCGCCGCGGCGCTAAGTTGTTGCGGATCGCCGGCATAAACCCCAGAAACAAAAGGTTCCACCAACCGCTGCATCACTTCCGTACCGAGATGACGGCGGAAAAATTGAGAAACAGTTTCCTCGTCACCCTGCTGCGAAAGTCCAGCGCCCATTGCCGGCCCGACAAAGCCCAAAGCCCCGAACAACGCCCGCAGTTTCCCCGGAAAACTCAGCAACTGAGACTGAATCATCGCCGGTGGAGTCATCGGCACCGGTTGCAGCTTTTTTTGCCAATAAACATAACGAGGCAATTTGCGATCGGCAAAAATCAATTCTTGCTTCAATCCCACATCCACAGCCAACTTCATCAATTCTGGCGTCGGCGAAAAACTGTTCGGGCCCTCCTCCCAGAGAAACCCTTCCGCTGTCACAGTGGTGATGTTCCCGCCCACACGTCCTTGACTCTCAGCGACTAAAATCTTCAGCGAGGATGGACTCGTTGCTTCCTTGTGAAGTGCGTGCGCCAAACTCAAACCGCTAATACCCGCACCCACAATTAAGGTATCTAATAGTTCCATATTACATAGAAAAATATCGCAATCTTTATGTTACATGGCTTTGCACGGCTTGCGTTCTTTGCTTCGCGTACTGCCAAACCGCTTTCTGATTACCGAATTGGGAATTGCGAATCGAGAATTGAGAATCGGGAATTGGGAATTGGGAATCGGTAAGCTGTCTGGCATTTCTGAAGCATTTTTCTCGCAGGTTGTGGATTAACCTCTGCCCGCCTCCCCGTCTCTCGGTCTCTCCATCTCGCTTTTGTATCCGCTGGGTCTGGTTTAAAAAAAGAGCATCTGCTGTAATTAAGTTCTATTCCCCAAAATACTATATTCTTTAAAATTTTTGTATTATAGGGAACAGCGCCGAAAATTGCACCGGGAAACGCAGCAGTACAGTGCCCAAAAAGATTTGAGTGGGTTAAACTAACTTTAGGAAAATTTTACAGCTTAAGCAAGTCAGCACCCCGCTCTGAAGAGATGCGGCTTTATGCCCTAATCAAAAGAGAGAGTTGACTTGCGATCGTCTTAACTGATTACGTTATCAAAATTATGGGTGTAAGCTCAAGCTGCTATGCGATCGCGGGTGAAATATTTGAAACGGTAATTGTTCCGTTGAAAATAGATCATAAAAGTACCAAGCGACCCAGTAGCCCTGTGTAGCAATAATCAGTATTCAAGGCGGTTAAAACTGCCTGATGCGTGCTGCCTCGATCGGTCTACACGAGGTTTCCCTAATACTAAGCTTTTCTCATGAAAAAATACCCATGCAGGAAGTTATCAACTCGTTTCAGTCTTTTTTCTCTAACTCTGTTGATGCTTTCCTAGAGTGCGATCGACAGCAAAAGTACCTATCGATCAATCCTGTCGCTGCTGCTTGGATGGGATTGGAGCCTACTGAAATAGTCAACCAAACTAATCAGGAATTATTAAAATTATATCCCAATAATGCTGCTGTCAAAAATATAATCTCGCAGATTGATTCCTGCCTGCAACAAGTATTTATAACCGGGGAAAAACGGCTGGCAATTCATGAGGTGACGGCGGCAGACGGCGGGATTAAAATTTACGAAACTGCTTATACGCCAGCGGTGGATGCCTCTAGCAACCAGATGCGGGTTTTGGGCGTTGGTAGAGATATCACCAGGCACTACCGCTGGCAGCAGCAGAAAACTCAACAGTTACGCCGATCGAACCATTTACTGTGGTTGAATGCAGCTAACAGTCCCCTGGCAATGGTAGGCTGGGATGAAGATTTTCGCATCGTTCAGTGGTCGAAACGCGCCGAGGAAATCTTTGGCTGGACATCCGATGATATGATGGGCAAGCACTTCGGCGATTTGGCTTTGGTTTGCGAGGAAGATAGAGAAGCTATAAGCGCGATCGAGCTTGAACTAGCCACTGGCAACGGCAATACTTCAATTAACCGCAACTATACTAAAAGCGGACAGGTAATTTGGTGTCGCTGGTTCAACTCGATTATTCGCAGCGGCGACACTTTTACTGTGCTTTCTTTGGTGGAAGATATCACCGATCGCAAACGATTGGAAGCAGAAAAAGCCCAAGCTTCTCGCCTCACAGCAATGGTAGCCGATGTGGGTATTGCCCTCACCAAACACCCTCAAGATATCCTGCTTCCCTGCTGCGAGGCAATGGTGCGGAATATTGATGTCGCTTCTGCTGAAATTTGGACTTTCAACTCTCAACATAATCTTTGGCAATTGCAAGCATCCTCGGGAATATACAGTCGCACAGACGATCGGGCTAGCTTTATTGAAAGTAAGGTTAACTCGATCGCCAAACAGCAAAAACCGGAATTTGACTGCGGATTTGAACTGAATAATTTTGGACTCTCAGAGGAAGAATCCGCAAAAGCAACAGAGGCGCAAAGTTCCGAAGTAGCAATTATCAACACCAGTGAAAAGCCGACAAATTGCCCAATCCCCAAGCAAATTCTCACCTTCGCTGGCTACCCTTTGATAGTCGAAGAACGGCTGGTGGGAGTGATGGTTATTATCAGCCGCCAGCCGCTGACAGCACCTTTTCAGGAAACTTTAGCATCGGTTGCCGATGTCATCGCTTTAGGCATCGAACGCAAGCGTGCAGAAGCTGAATTAAAATCAGCTAGAGGCTTCCTCAATTCCGTAGTAGAAAATTTACCGGTGGGAGTTTTTGCTAAAGATGCTTCTTCGCTGAAATTTGTGCTGTGGAATAAAGCGGGAGAAACTATCGCAGGTGTTACCTCTCAAGAGGCGATCGGCAAAAATGACTACGATATTTACCCCAAAGAACAAGCTGATGTTTTCACGGCTCAAGACAGGGAAATATTGACCGGTGATCACCACCAATCTACTGTTAAAGACATAGCCGAAGAGCCGATTCAAACTCGCCACAAAGGTATGAGAATACTGCACACCCGTAAAGTGCCAATTCTCGACGCCGCAGGTCGCCCTCAGTACGTTTTAGGTATTACTGAAGATATTACCGAACGCAGGCAGGTAGACGAAAGCGTGCGCCTCTACGACCAAATTGTTGAGAATATGCAAATTGGTTTGTACGTCTACCATTTAGAAAACATAGACGATGACAGCACCCTCAGGGCGATCGCCTCAAATCCTGCGGCTACCCTATTTACCGGATTAGAAATGGCTGATGTTTTGGGAATGACAATCGACGAGATTTTTCCCCACCTGCGATCGAAAAACATTCCCCAAGCATTTGCTGCGGTAATTCGCAGCCAGAAAGCCGTAGAACTTGAAGATATTGACTGCGATGAAGGCGGCAGAATAACTCGCGCTTTTTCTATTAAAGCTTTTCCATTACCCAACAACTGCGTCGGTGTTGCTTTTGAAAATATTACTGCTCGCAAGTGCCTAGAACTAGAACTGCAGGCCTCGTTGGAAAAAACCGAACGTTCCGAACAACTCCTACGCACAGTAATAGACAAAACCAGCGACTGGATTTTTGCCAAAGACAAAAATTTTCGCTATATTTTGGCAAACAGGAGTTTCGCTCAAGCGATCGGCAAAACAGTAGAAGAAATAATTGGCCAATCCGATTTAGAGTTAGGATTTTCAAAAGATCTCGTGTTTGGGAATTCCGCCCAAAATATTCGAGGCTTCCGCACAGACGACTCTGCTGTACTGGCCGGCGACATCCTCCACAATCCCTGCGATGCGGCAACTATTGCTGACGGTTCAGTACATATTTTTGATACCCAAAAACTTCCCCTGCGCGACGCGGAAGGCAATGTATTTGCAGTGCTAGGTTTCGCTCACGATATTACAGAACGACATGAATCCGAAGCAGCTTTGCGTAGAAGTGAATTAAGATTTCGGTCTTTGGTAGCTAATATTCCCGGCGTGGTTTATCGCTGGAAGTGCGATTTTTCGACTAATTTTATTAGCGATGCCGTTTACTTATTAACCGGCTACCCAGCGGCAGATTTTATTTGGCTTTTGGACAGGAGATGCCGGACTTTTGCTAGCATTATTTACCCCCAAGATTTGGCAAAAGTAGAAGCAACTATTCGGCAAGGCATAGAAAACAAAGAGTCTTATAACTTGGAATACCGCTTGCTAGCAGCAGACGGCACGGTTAAATGGGTGTGGGATAAAGGTTCTCCTGTGTTCGACGCAGATGGAAACGTTTGCTATTTGGACGGGGTGATTTTTGATATTAGCGATCGCTACTACGCTGAGGAAGCATTGCGCCAAAAAACTTTAGAGTTAGAAGCAGTTTTTCGCGCTTTGCCTGATTTGTATTTTCGATTAGATGCTGACGGTATAATCGTGGATTATTTGTCAGGAACTTCTTCGAGTTTATACGTACCTCCCGAACATTTTATGGGTCAACGAATGACAGACGTATTGCCACACAATGTCGCCTGCCAATTTGCCCAAGCAATCTTTGAAGTTTCCGAAACAAGAAATTCCATCGATATAGAATATTCGCTTTCCATGTCGGAAGAAGAAAAAACTTATGAAGCCCGACTCTTGCCGTTTAATTCAGATCAGATTATTATTCTAGCCCGCAATATTACCAAGCGCAAACAAGCCGAAGCTCAATTAAAACATAAAAATTTCCAGCTAGAGCAAACATTGAAACAATTAGGCAGGACTCAAGCTCAACTAATTCAAGCGGAAAAAATGTCGGGTTTGGGACAGCTAGTGGCGGGAATTGCTCACGAAATCAATAATCCTGTCAGTTTTATTTACGGTAATATCACTTACGCTAGTGAGTATGCCAAAAACTTGCTGGAACTGTGCAGTTTGTATCACGCACACTACCCGGAACCTATTGCTGTTATCCAAGATTTGGCAGAAGAAATAGAACTGGAATTCATGAAAGATGATTTCCCGCATCTGCTGACTTCAATTCAAACCGGAGCCGAGCGAATCCGTCAAATAGTTCTGTCTTTGCGTAACTTTTCCCGGCTGGAAGAATCAGATATTAAGCGTGTTAACATTCACGAGGGAATAGACAGCGCTCTGTTAATTTTGCAACACAAGATTAAAGAAAATGGCAGGAATCGTCCTATTCAAATAGTTAAAGAATATGGGGAATTGCCACAGGTACAGTGCTACGTGGGGCAGTTAAATCAAGTGTTTATGAATATTTTAAATAATGCTATTGATGCTTTAGCGGATGTCAGGAATAGGAAGTTGGAATTGGCGAGTTATTCAGAAGAAGAACGGCAAGATTTTGCTAGTTTACCTTTAACTTGCGACACATTGCCGTGGATTCGGATTCGCACGGAGGTTCTGGAGAACAATCGGGTGGCGATCGCAATTTCCGATAACGGGTGTGGAATGGCAGAGTCTGTTAAATGTCGGGTATTTGACCCGTTTTTTACTACTAAACCAGTAGGCAAAGGTACAGGCTTGGGACTGTCTATCTCCTATCAGATTGTGGTGGAAAGACACGGAGGGACGCTGCAGTGCATTTCCGCGCCGGGAGAGGGAACTGAATTTGCGATCGAGATTCCAATTCGGCAGAGGTAATGAGTCATTGGTAATTGGTAGTTGCACGATAAAAATGATAATCTAATTAAAGGTTGTAAAAGTCAGGAATATTAGCATGGTATACAAAAGCATACATACTTCTAATGCCGTTGCCAAACCGATTAAAGATGAGGATGATGATGATTCCTACGTTGACTATTTTTATGACGATCAGGGGGCTCCGCCGGGAACTCTCGACTTAGAACCCGATGCGCCACCTCCCGAGATTGTATTAATTGACTATTGCGAAACAGCAGCTACTCGCGCTCACTTGGCAAATCCTCAAGAAGGTGCTGCGTATTTAGATACAGCATCTGTTTCTTGGGTTGATATGTTGGGATTAGGAAACAAAGAAACTTGGCGGCAAATGGCCGAAGTATTTAATTTGCACGTAATGGCTCAGGAAGATGTAGTTAATGTTCCCCAGCGACCGAAAGTTGTAGATTATGAAGAACACATTTTAATCATTGCTTGGATGGTGATGCTGCATCCAGAAGCAGATACTTTTCATAAAGAACAAGTAAGTTTTATTTTGGGCAAGCATTACCTGCTAACTGTTCAGGAAGAACCCGACTATGATTGTTTTGGTCCCGTGCGCGATCGCATTCGTAAAGGACAAGGAATGATTCGCAAACACGGAGCAGATTATCTGGCTTATACTCTGTTAGATTCGATTATAGATGGATTCTTCCCTGTATTAGAAGTTTATGGAGAGCGCATTGAAGAACTAGAGGATGAAGTGGTGGTGAACCCCACCCGTAAAACCCTGGAAAAGATCTATAAAATCCGGCGAGAATTGCTGACTCTGCGCCGCGCCATTTGGCCGCAGCGGGATGCAATTAATGTTTTAATTCGAGATAGCAGTGATTTAATTAGTCCAGAGGTGCGAATTTACCTGCGCGACTGTTACGATCACACAGTGCAGGTGATGGATATGGTGGAAACATATCGAGAGTTGTCGTCGGGTTTGATGGATGTTTACTTGTCTTCGGTTGGTAATAAAATGAATGAAATCATGAAGTTGCTGACTGTAATTTCGAGTATTTTTATTCCTCTAACTTTTGTTGCGGGAGTATACGGGATGAATTTCAATACAGAGAAATCGCCCTGGAATATGCCGGAACTGAACTGGTATTTTGGCTATCCGCTGTGTTGGGCAATTATGCTAGGTATCGCCTCTGGTTTAGTTTACTTCTTCTGGAAACGCGGCTGGTTTGATAATTTTTCTACTGTGAAAGACGACTCATTAAAGTAACCGAATTGAAGATTTGAGATTGGGGAGTGAAGATTGAATAATTAAAAATTATGTGAGGTAAAAAGGTTTCGTGTCCCTAGTTAAATCCGTGCCATAAATCCTTACATGATAATTCCCAACTCTTCAGCTCCCTGATTCGTCCGTGAGTAAATTTAAGGGGAGTTGCATAGAAATTTAAGTGTTGGGCGGGCTTTCGGTTCCACCGTACAAGAGTTTGAATAAACACAAATGTCCAAATTAAGTGGGCGGCAAGTTAAAATCTTCAATCTCAAATCTTAAATTGATTGACGAACGATCGCGTACAATAAATCTGGGGAAAAAGTAGGCGCAGGCGGTTGCGGATGAGCGAAAGCTTGTCTGAGGAAAGTCCGGGCTCCCGAAAAACCAAACTTGCTGGGTAACGCCCAGTGCGAGCGATCGTGAGGATAGTGCCACAGAAAGATACCGCCCCCCGATTTGAGATTTGAGATTTGAGATTGAATCAAAAATCAAGCATCGAAAATCGCCAAGTGTTAGGGGGTAAGGGTGCAAAGGTGCGGTAAGAGCGCACCAGCAGCATCGAGAGGTGCTGGCTCGGTAAACCCCAGTTGGGAGCAAGGTCGGAGGAACTATGGTTGGTTTTTTACCAGTTCCGTTTTTTGGTACCGCTTGAGGCGTCTGGTAACAGGCGCCCCAGATAGATAACTGCCCTCGAAAACTGCTTGCAGTGGAGAGAACAGAACCCGGCTTATGTCCGACTCTTTCCCCACCCAAATTTGGGTAATGTGCTTAGGGCATATTTGTCAAGGTGTAGTTAAGGTGTTTGCGTCATCGTAACCGTTGAGCTTTATTCTTGATATGTTATTTATTGCTAATCATCTATCAAATAAAGAAGATTTATCGATCGCCCGAAGCAGAGATTTTCAGCGTTTGAGGCACTTCTTCACCACCTTGACAGAGCGGACTATAAGCACCGGCAGGACTATTTAGTTTTTTAATAAAAAGCTTTTTAGTGATATGAATCTGATCCCCTTTTTAAAAAATCATGCAACTTTAGACAATCTCCAAGCCCGGATAGTCATCCGTAATTTGCAATTAATTATAAAATATAAAATATAAAATATAAAATCTAAAATGGTATGATTTATCCGGGTCGCCAAAAGCAACTTGAAACATTAATTCAAAAATTGGGGCTGACGAAGGATGCTTCGATAAAATGGCATCTCCTCGATTTAGCTTTGACTCATGCGAGCGCGTCAGCTAAGGCAAATTACGAGCAACTAGAGTTTGTCGGGGATGCAGTTGTGCGGCTGGCGGCGTCGGAATTGTTGTTTGAGATTTATCCCGACTGTACAGTGGGGGAATTTGCTGCTATTCGATCGATCTTGGTGAGCGATCGCATTCTTGCTAAAATCGCTGAAAGTTACGGGTTCGATCGCTATTTAATTGTTTCCAGCAGTGCCGCCTCGGACAAAACAGGCGCTGAACCCCGGCTGGCAGATGCTTTGGAAGCGGTACTGGCTGCGCTTTATTTGAGTACCCACAGCTTAGAATTAATTCGCCCTTGGCTAGATTCTCACTTTCAACGCTTAGCAACAGAAATCCGCAGTGATCCTGCTCGCCAAAACTACAAAGCTGCTCTCCAAGAGTTGACTCAAGGCAAATACAAAACTTTGCCCAAATATAGCGTGCAAGAAACCGGGACAGTGCAGGGCGGAGAGGATCGTTTTACCGCAGAAGTTCTCATTCAGGGAAATTTGGTAGCAGAGGGAAAAGGTCGATCGATCAAAGCAGCCGAACAAGCAGCGGCTCAGGTAGCTTTCAATAAATTAGTTGGTAGTGAGTAGTCAGTTGACTGTTGACTGTTGACTGTTGACTGGTGTTATCAGTTATAGGTTATTTATTAGCTGCTACCAATAACCAATAACTAATAACCAATAACCAATAACCAATAACCAATAACCAATAACTACTGCCAACAGTGATTTTTTTGAGTTAAAACATAGATAATAATAACAAAATATGCTATAATTCCTGTGCGATTTTTGAAATTATAATCAATGAAAATCGGAATAGCTGTATTGGGTGCGGGTCGCTGGGGAGTTAACTTAATTCGCAACTTTCTGGAACATCCCAACAGCGAAGTTTTAGCGGTGGTAGACCCGAATCGAGATTTATTGGCGGCCGTTCAAAAACAGTTTAATCTGGATGCCTCGGTGATTCTAGCTACCGATTGGTCTCAAGTGCAAGCCTTGCCGGGACTGCAAGCTGTGGCGATCGCCACTCCAGCTTCCACACACTACACCCTCGCAGCAGCAGCGCTGAAACAAGGCTACCACGTCTTAGCAGAAAAACCCCTCGCCCTCAACCTCACGGAAGCAATAGAACTCTGTCAATTAGCCGAAAAACAGCAGCGGCAACTCTTCGTTGACCACACTTATCTGTTTCATCCAGCAGTCGATCGAGGCCAAAGAATTATTCAACAGCATCAACTCGGAAAATTGCGCTACGGTTACGCCCAGCGCACCCATTTTAAACCGGTGCGCCATGACGTTGATGCGCTTTGGGACTTGGCTATTCACGATATCGCTATTTTCAATACTTGGCTGGAACAAACGCCAATTGAAGTAAGGGCGACGGGCACTGTATTTCCGAAGGAAGCAGGAAAATGGAAGAAGGAAGAAGGAATAAATAAAGAAGCACCAGAAATTGAAAATCAATTGCCTCCCTCACTGCTGACTACTAATCCTGCAGAAAAACTAGCAGATTTAGTTTGGGTAACGCTCACCTATCCCGACGGATTTCAAGCATTTATTCACCTGTGCTGGCTAAATCCCGACAAACAACGGCGCTTAACAGTTGTTGGCAGTTTGGGAACGTTGATTTTTGATGAAATGTCCCCAGAAACTCCCCTGATTTTGCAGCGCGGCCCTTCAGATTACCGGGGCGAAGAGAATAACTCTTTTGAAAGTGCGTTAGCGAAGCCCTCGAAGAGGATCGCGCCGCAGCCAACAAGCATCAGACAGCGCGAAGTGTTGAGTTTAGAACAAGTAGAACCGCTGAGGCGAGTGTGCGATCGCTTCCTCAACTGCGTGGAAACAAATACCCCCTGTCTTACCTCTTCGGGCGCGGCCTCCGTCGAATTAATCCGCATTCTCAGCACTTTGAGCAAATCTCTCGAACTCGGCGGACAGCCCCTAATACCATTTTAGATTTTAGATTTTAGATTGGGAAAATCACTCCTCAACTTTTGAAATTTCCCTTTTCCGTTACTAAGTCGGGGCTGTGAAAATAAAAACTTGACTGCTGATTGACAGGCAAAGAAATCATCACCGTAGTACCTTGATTCACGCCCGCGCTGTGCAGGGTAATGCTTCCGATCATAGATTCCATGATCCTTCGCGAGATAGCCAAGCCCAAACCGTTACCGCCAAACCTGCGAGTTGTAGAACCATCAGCCATCACAAAAGGTTGAAACAATTTCTGCTGGTGCTCGGGATCAATACCAATTCCCGTATCTTTAATTGTCACCACCACCCAATCGCTTTGACCGCTGGGACCCGTCATACTTTCCCCACTGCCGTTAAAACTACCAGAATTAGTCCTAGATTCTAGCCGCACCGATATATTAATGCTGCCCGACTCTGTAAACTTAACGGCATTGCTCAAAACATTTAAAAATACCTGTTTTAGCTTCTCTGGATCGGCATGAACAATAATCGGATCATGAGGAGCAGGCAAACTTAACTTCAAGCCTTTTTCCTCAATTTGAGCCGATTGCAAATCAATCGCGTCTTCAAGTACCTGGGTAATGTCAACTACTTCTAACATCATGGAGAAGGTGCCGGATTCTATTTTAGCAATGTCCAAAATATCATTAATAATATTGAGCAATTGCATGGACGAGTCGTGAGCCCGCTGTAAAAATTCCATTTCTTCATCTCGGTCATCGCAGTAGCCGTCCCGCACAATTTGAATAAAACCAATAATCCCGTTGAGCGGCGTTCTCAATTCGTGAGAAATATTCCCCAAAAATTCATTTTTTAATTGATTGGCAACTTGCGCTTCTTTGGTTGCGACTTCCAATTCTCTGGCCCAGGATCTGAGGCGCTGCACCATGCTGTTGAGTGCTTCTGATAGTTGATTAAATTCCCTAATTTGGAAATCTTGGGGCACTGTCTGCGACGCTTCCGTATCTACTTTCATCGCGTAGTCCCTCAGTTTTTCCACAGGACGCGCCAAGTCGCGAGACAGATATAAAGTCGCGATGATACTAGCAGCAACCAAGCCTACAATTAAATTAAATAAAACTTGCTGAATCTCTTCCAAACCTGACAGAGCGTAATCTAAACGAGAGACAGCTAAAATAATCCACTTGCTGTTCTCCTGTGTAGTTGAAGGACTCGGGATAGCGGCGTATCCTGCTAGCAACTCTACACCATTTCTTTCAAAGGAAAATAGATGGAGAAAAGCTGTTCCGCCTGCGATCGCCCTTTTGGCAATACTTTTTAGTCGAGCGGCGTCTGCCTCTTGGTCAATATTGCGGCCCACGCGGTTGACATTAGGGTGGGCCAAAATTGTCCCATCTTGGTCGATCGCCACCGTATAGCCAGCTAAAGAACCCTTGGGAGCGCTGGTTTGCACAGGCAAGGCCGACTTCAAACTCAAAGCATAACTCAACTGCAGGGTATTGCCCCGACGAATGTAAACAGGAGCGCTCAACACCAAACTCGCTTGGCTATGGGAGCCTTCTTTACCCGCCTCGGGAAAATCCTCAGCCCCCAAAGCCACCTTCTGATCGTTTGCTGTCCCCTGTCGCTGCGGAGGTAAGGACAGACGGATGTAAACGCTCTTGTCGTCCAGCAGCGTTTGCTGCTGCTGTACGGGTGGCCAAAATTTTGCCGGCAACGACTGAATCGGCTGCTGCCCGCAAGTGCTTGCTATCACTTGATTTGTCTTTACATTAGTCAATTGCAAGCAATCAACCTGCGCTGGCAACCGCTGCCCTAATTGCGCGATAAACTTTTGATAATCCTTCGGATCAACCGACTGCAACATTGAGCTTTCCGAAGCGCCGATCAGATTCGACTTCAGCGATTTCGCCCACTGGTCAATAGTTTCTGCTTTTCTGACTGCACTTTCTGTCAAGTTTTGACGAGCAGTTTCCAGAAGCGTCGAGCGTGCCTTGCGATAGGTAACATACTCCCCCACCAGTAGAACAGGTACGCTGAGCAACAAAATCCGCGACAGTAAAATACGGCGAAAGGAGGATTGACCTAACTTAACCATAGGAAATATCTAAATTAAGGTGCAACACCCAACAGCGACCATTAAAGTGAAATAAACCAGACCGAAAGCGTGAATCTGTCTAGGGGGCTCTGCTGACGGGACAACACAGCTTCAGAACAACATTTAAACACAATTATAGAAGCCACTGTAGTAATCTCGATTCTAAGTGTGTCAGCCCAAAGATGCTCAGCAATTTGTTTTGCAAATGCCTGTGATTTCGGTCACACTTCCCTTCTCAATTCTCGGAGCGACTGGCACCCGATCGCCCAGGGGCCCATTTTTCAGGCTGCAAAAAGCGTCGGGTAGACATACCGCCGTTGCTTGAAGCTAAAATCGCATAGATGCACTCGCCCCCAATTAACAGGCAAAAAGTTCGGTTTCCGGCTAGTGTACAGAGAGAATTCTGCTCGATCGGACTTTTTCTTTCCGAATGCCTTCGAGAGATGGGCGATGTGAGATTTGGCACCCTGTCAAAGATTTCTTTTGCCATCCGATTGATTCAGTGACAATAATTCACCTGTCAAACAAAAAGAATGAGACGATCGAGCTGCCGATAAACTCTGACAACCCTAATGTGGGGAACCTTGGCCCAAACAGTGCACCCACGCTCCGTAAATTCGCGGTCTCGGCAATAATCTCCATAGCTTAATCGATGAAAAAAAACTTTAGCAATTATACGTATTATTACACAAACAACCGTCCGAGATATCATCACGCATATTTGATATCTCCCCTTTTAGAAATGCTGGCGACACTTCAGCAGACCAGCAAGACAAAACTCCGAGTTTTGGATCTCGGCTGCGGCAATGGCAGCCTCAGTCACGTTATCGCAGAGCACGGCTGCGAAGTTGTCGGCGTTGACAGTTCTGCGCCCGGAATTGCCATCTCCCGTCAAAGTTTCCCCGATTGTCAGTTTATTGAAGCAGATATTTACGACCTTCCAGATACCGATATTTTGAACTCATTTGATGTTGTCTTAGCTATTGAAGTAATCGAACACTTGTTTTATCCTAAAGAACTAGCAAAAACTGCAAAGAGATGCCTCAATCCGGGAGGAAAATTAATTATTTCCACACCATATCACGGCTATTTAAAAAATCTGGCTTTAGCGGTTTCTGGCAAACTAGATAAACATTTTACCGTTCTTTGGGATAACGGCCACATTAAATTTTTCTCAGTAGAGACGCTGACCAAGTTATTAACATCTGAAGGATACACAGACATAAAATTTAAATTTGCTGGTCGGTGTCCCTATCTTTGGAAATCAATGTTATGCTCTAGTAAGTTTTCAGGCTAACCTGAAAACTTATGAATTGTGATTTGTCAATAAATTAAGTTTTTTGACTAGACCACCAGGCTTCATAAAAAGTAAAAAATAAGTTTCACTAAAAAAGTAAAATGACTGTTGGCGTTTGGATATTAGGCGATCAACTGTGGGAGAACAAAGCTGCTCTCAACCCCATAGATGATAAATCCTCCCTACCTATAATTTTAATTGAATGTTGGCAGCACGTTCAACAGCGGCGCTACCACCAACAAAAATTAGTATTAATTTTGTCGGCAATGCGGCACTTCGCTAAAGAATTGCGCGGCGGTGGATGGCAAGTTACTTACACAAAATCGGAGGACTTTGAAGCACCTCTCAAAGCTTGGATACAAGTTCACAATATCACCGAAGTGCGGGTGATGGCTCCGAACGATCGACCTTTTTTACAAATCGTTCACAACTTGCGACTCCCCTGCAAAACAACCCTGATTCCCAACAATCAATTCCTCTGGACAGAAACAGAATTCAAAGATTGGGCTTCAAGTCGCAAACGTTTGTTAATGGAAGACTTCTATCGAGCCAGCCGCCAACGTTTTCAAGTTTTAATGGATAGCAGCAATAAACCTATAGGAGGGAAGTGGAATTTTGACAAAGAAAATCGTCAGCCACCAAAAGGAAAACTGGATACACCCAAACCTCTCTGGTTTGAACCGGACGCCATAACTCAAGAAGTTATCGCACAAGTTAAATCTCTATCTTTCCCAACTTACGGCAAGATTGAACCTTTTCGTTGGGCGGTTACACGAGAGCAAGCAATGCAAGTATTAGATAATTTCATCGCACAGTGTCTCCCCGCTTTTGGCCCTTATCAAGACGCGATGGTGGCGGGGGAGGAAACAATGTGGCATTCTTTACTTTCTCCATATCTCAATATTGGCTTGCTGCACCCTTTAGAAGTTATTCAAGCGGCGGAAACAGCCTACCTAGAAAAAAACTTAAATTTAAACGGCGTCGAAGGTTTTATACGCCAAATTCTGGGCTGGCGAGAATACATTCGCGGTATGTATTTTTACGTGGATGCTGATTATTTTGAGAAGAATTGGTTCAACCACACTCAGCCGCTGCCGGAGTTTTTTTGGGACGCTAGTAAAACAGATATGAACTGTTTGCGCCAAGTTTTAACTCAAGTCGAAGGCAGCGGTTACGCGCACCATATCCAGCGGTTGATGATTTTGAGCAATTTTGGTCTAATTGCAGGAATCTCGCCCCAGGAGCTAGAAAAATGGTTCCACAGTGCGTTTGTGGATGCCTATGACTGGGTAATGCAGACTAATGTGCTGGGCATGGGTTTGTTTGCTGACGGCGGTGTGTTGGCCTCGAAGCCCTATGCTGCTTCTGCCAATTACATCAATAAAATGAGCGATTATTGTCGGGGGTGCAAATTCGATCGCACAGTGCGATCGGGCGAAAATGCCTGTCCCTTCAACTTCTTCTACTGGGATTTCCTAGCGCGCCACCGGGACAAACTTCAGTCGATCGGTCGCATGAGCTTTATCTTAGCCAATCTCGACAAAATGCCGCCTGCAGAATTGGCAACCATCCGCCAAAAAGCAGCAGAGTGGCACTTAGTCAGTTGACTGTTGACTGTTGTCAGTTGTCAGTTGTTAATCCTTTGCAGTGGCTAATAACAAATAACCAATAACATTAATCAACAGTCAACAGTCAACAATGCCCCATGCCCCATGCCCCATGCCCCATGCCCCATGCCCTATGCCCCATGCCCTTTGCAATTCTTATTTTTTCCCTGACTTTTCCCTAAACATTCCACAGCGTTTCCACAGGCAAGTCTGAGGTTTTCCACAGATCCGACAAAGTTTTCCACAGAAATTAACGGCACGGTAGCATCTTGCTGCGGAATTGGGGATTTCCTTAACTTGCTGCCTAATTCCTCATAAACCCCCCAACACATAAAGATATGTAACAAAAAATGCCCTGAAAAGCTTATTATTTGGTAAACCTTTTTTTTATGTAAAGGACTTTGTAATATTTCGCAACATTGACAAACCCACCCCCTCATAGCGCACAATGATGCGACCGACCTAAAAAAAAGCGCTCTGATTTCGGCTGTGCCTGCACCTGTATCCGGCCGAAAGGGGGGTTCTGTTTTCAATTTATTAGCGAGACTAAAAAAAATGATGAACCCAACAGTCAGTATTTTTGCTGAAATTCCCGAAACGCTGCACGATTCTCTCAAAACATACCTGGAAACCCATCCCGAATGGGATCTAGACCGAGTATTTTGCGCGGCGCTGTCGCTGTTTTTGTTGCAGAATGCCGATAGCGGTACGCCTGAAGCTTCGCGCAGTTATCGCCAAGCTGCGAGAGTTTATCTAGAAACTCTGTTTCAATCTCCTCAAGACTTGCACAGCAACAATGCAACTCCCTCGTCTTAAAGGATCAGGGGAGAGGGGGAGACGCGGTTTCTGGGAAGGATTTTAGTTGACCGAGAGGGCGCGCACTGCATAGGTGGCAACTTCAGCTTAAAATCCCTGAGAACTATCGCTTATAGCTTAATGCCGAGCTCCATTGCATCTCCCTTAAGAAGGAAACTTTGATAGCTTCAAGTCCCCCCGGACTATCAGGGCAGGGCTGTTTCATTCTCAGGAAAACCAGCCTTTTGACTCTTGTCGTGCCAAGAATGCCGACCCGACCCATCCACGATTTGTTAGGCATTGGGTGGGATTGGGGCAGCCACGGGGGGGGGATTGGGGCAACTACGGGGGGATTGCCCCTACAAGAGAATGAAAAATCCCCCCGGACTATCAGGGGATGCCGGGGGGATAAGCTGCCTTAATCGTCAAACAGTAGACGGGTATTACATAAGACGCGCTTGTTTACACGCATGGTGCTGATGGCGCACTCTACAGACTACAAACTAATGGCTGAAGACTACATCATGCCCATGCCACCCATGCCGCCCATGCCGCCCATGCCGCCCATGCCGCCCATGCCGCCCATGCCGCCCATGCCGCCCATGCCGCCCATGTCGCCCATGTCGCCGCCGCCGGCTTTTTTCTTCTCCGGTTTTTCGACAATCACAGCTTCAGTGGTCAGCACCATACCAGCGATGGAACCGGCATTTTGCAAAGCCGATCGCACGACCTTAGCCGGGTCAATAATCCCGGCGGCAATCATATCTTCGTACACATCGGTGAGAGCGTTGTAGCCAATGTTGAACTCGCTCGCCCGCACTCGTTCGATGACGATAGAACCTTCAACGCCGGCATTATCAGCGATTTGACGCAAAGGTGCTTCCAAAGCTTTCTTCACCAAGTCAGCGCCTACTTGTTCTTCGGCGTCTAAAGTATTTGCGATCGCATCTATTTTTGTAATCAGGTGAATTAGGGTCGTGCCACCTCCGGCAACGATACCTTCTTCCACAGCAGCTTTAGTAGCGTTCAGAGCGTCTTCAATACGCAGTTTACGGTCTTTGAGCTCGGTTTCGGTAGCTGCGCCGACTTTAATTACAGCGATGCCGCCGGCGAGTTTGGCGATGCGTTCGGTTAGCTTTTCCTTGTCGTAGTCGGAATCCGTCGCTTCTAACTGCTTGCGGATTTGCTCGATCCGTTTTAGCACGTCAGCTTTGTGTTCTTCGCCAGCAACAATGATCGTGTTTTCTTTGTCGATCGTAATTTTGCGGGCGGTACCGAGCATTTCTAGGCTTGCGGTATCGATGCTGAGTCCGACTTCTTCGGAGATCAGTTGACCGCCAGTGAGAACGGCGATATCTTGAAGCATAGCTTTGCGCCGCTCCCCAAAACCAGGAGATTTCGTTGCTGCGATGTTCAATACGCCGCGGGCTTTGTTGACTACCAGAGTTGCCAAAGCTTCGCCTTCAATATCTTCGGCGATAATTAGCAGCGGTTGACCTGTGCGGGCGATTTTTTCCAGAACTGGAATTAGTTCTTGAATCGAGCTAATTTTTTTGTCGGTAATCAGGATGCGAGCGTTTTCGTACTCAACTTCCATGCGGTCGGTGTTAGTGACGAAATACGGAGAAAGATATCCGCGATCGTACTGCATCCCTTCGACAACTTCCAATTCCGTTGTCAGAGATTTCGACTCTTCAACAGTAATTACGCCGTCTTTCGTGACTTTTTCCATTGCTTGGGCAATCATGGCGCCGACTTCTTCGTCGTTACCGGCGGAGACAGTGGCGACCTGAGCAATGGCGCTTCCTTCGACGGGTTTCGCCAATTTCTCGATTTCCAGCACCAAGTGGGCGATCGTTTTTTCAATACCCCGGCGCAGCGCGACTGGGTTTGCGCCTGCTGCGACATTCTTCAAACCTTCGCGAATGAGGGATTGAGCTATAACCGTTGCGGTTGTTGTGCCGTCGCCTGCGATATCTTTAGTTTTGGAGGCGACTTCTTGAATTAAGCGAGCGCCAGCATTTTCCAGGGGGTCTTCGAGTTCGATCTCCCTAGCAACGGTGATACCGTCGTTAACAATTTGGGGACTGCCGTATTTCTTTTCCAATAGGACGTTCCGGCCTTTCGGGCCCAAGGTGATGCGGACAGCATCGGCGAGTTGATTGACGCCGCGTTCTAGTGCCCGGCGAGATTTGTCGCTAAATGCAACTATTTTGGTCATGTTTGTCTCCAATCGCTTACATTAGCAAATTTAGCACTCTCTGACTCTGAGTGCTAAGTCGATCGATTTTTGATTGTAGCGCGACTCAACGCTGGGGGGGATTGCGGGGGCGGATTAGGATTTGGGCGAGCTCGTTCCGGGTGGCTAAGGACAGGGCATTGCCGTGTCCCCACAGATCTCGTGTTCCCACAGATATAATGGGGTTTGTTACATATCGATATAATCAGGTTTTAGTTAATACCAAAACCTAATTTTGATGGCACGTTATCCCAAAGCAGAATTTTTATTAAAAATTTCTTAACTTGAGTTTGCGGTCATCTACCTTTCGATAGAGCTTCTATTATTTTTTCAAACTTCTACCTTCTATAGCAACACAACAGCCAAGACTATTAGGACGTTGTTAATTGCTGAAAACCTTGGGGAAGACTCCTTCTTCCTTCAGCATCCATCCGTTACATCCGTTACAAAATCCGTTGCCGAACCTTCTTCCTTTTCTCAATCAATCTCAAATTACGCACTAACAAATGGCTCGTTATTCTCGACTGCAAAAACTCGGCTCTTATATGCGCCCGCACTGGAAGCCAACATTCTGGGGCGTTTTTTCGCTATTAGTTGTCAATGCTGTGGGCGTTTACATTCCCCTGCTGATTCGGAATGCAGTTGACACTCTCCAAGTTGCGACTAAATTTGACCAAGTTTTCAACTTCGTGGCACTAATTCTGCTCCTCGCCTCAATTATGTGGGTAATTCGGATGGCGTCGCGGATTTTGCTGTTTGGCGTCGGGCGTCAAGTCGAATTTGATCTCAAACAGCAAATATTTAATCATTTATTAACATTAGAACCGTCTTATTTTGCAGCAAATACGGTAGGAGATTTAATTAACCGCGCTACTTCCGATTTGGACAATATTCGGCGCTTGGTGGGGTTTGCGGTACTCAGTTTGGCGAATACAGCTTTTGCTTATGCTTTGACTTTGCCGGTGATGCTGGGGATTAATGTACGGCTGACGCTGTTGGCGATCGCCGTTTATCCTTTAATGTTAGTTTTGGTGCAGTTATTTAGCGACAAACTTCGCATCCAACAGTTAGCCGTGCAAGAGGAATTGTCGGCGATGAGCGATTTGATTCAGGAGGATATGAGCGGGATTTCCGTAATTAAAATTTACGCTCAAGAAGAGAACGAACGCCGAGCTTTTCGCAATTCCAACGCACAGTTGCTATCAGCAAATTTGGAATTAGCAAAAACTAGAAACTTTATTTTTCCGCTGCTGGGCGGTTTGGCAAGTATCAGTTTGTTGGTGCTGCTTTCTGCTGGTGGCGGGGCAATTGCTAATGGTCAAATTAGCATTGGCGATTTTGTGGCGTTGCTAATTTATGTCGAGCGTTTGGTGTTTCCGACGGCGCTGTTGGGTTTCACGATTACTGCTTACCAGCGGGGAGAAGTGAGTGTCGATCGCATCGAATCAATTCTGACTGTGGAACCGCAAATTAAGGATGCTGCCGATGCAGGTGAACTGCCAACTCCAGTCAAAGGCGAAGTTGTTGCCCGCCATCTAAATTATACTTATCCCGGTGCTAAGACACCGGCGCTTAAAGATGTTGATTTTACCATAAAACCGGGCGAAACTGTCGCAATTGTGGGGGCGATCGGCTCGGGAAAATCAACTTTAGCTAATGCGCTGCCCAGACTGCTGGACATCGCTCCGGGTCAGTTATTTTTAGACGGACAGGATATTACCGAAATAAAATTGACCCAATTGCGCGGGGCGATCGCCTACGTTCCGCAAGAAAGTTTTCTGTTCGGCACTACCATCAAGAATAACATCCGCTACGGAAACCCTTTAGCGGAACAGCCGCAGATTGAAGCCGCCGCAAAACAAGCGCAAATTCACGCCGAAATCCTCAACTTTCCGCAGCAGTACAAAACAGTTGTCGGCGAGCGCGGCATTACTTTATCCGGCGGACAGCGGCAGCGGACGGCACTTGCTCGCGCTTTGTTAGTTGACGCCCCGGTGTTAATTTTGGATGACGCTCTTTCCAGCGTTGACAATCAAACTGCTACCGACATTTTGCGAAACTTGGCAACGGGAACCGATCGCAAAACGGTAATTTTTATCTCCCATCAAATGTCGGCTGCGGCTAGTGCCGATCGCATTTTTGTGATGGAGAGAGGAGAAATAGTTCAGAGCGGCACTCACCTTGAATTGGTAGGGGACACAGGGCTTTATCAGTATTTGTGGAACCAGCAAAAATTAGAGGAATTGCTCCATTGAAAAGTGACAGATACTTTGAATTATCTAGAGTTAGATCATAGATAAATAGGTAGGTGCAAATAAACTGGTCGCGAGGAGGGCGGGTTTTGTCCGAATAAACTGGCTGCTAGTATAGCTCCCGGCTAAACCCGCCTTCCCCATTTAATGTTTATTTGTAATCAGCTACTTAACTAGGAAAGTTAGGGTTGAAATTTATGCCACTAACTTCATTCGTAATCATAGGATTTTGGTGCTAAAAAAGCAACAAAATTTATTCCAGCAGATTTTAATTAGCTACCTTACTGAAGGGGATTTCTTGTTGTTGTTGCAATAATTTAATTGATTGCAGACTATCTGAAGCAGCATCCCAAAGAATGAATTTGAAGCAGTCAGGAATATCGCGAAGTGTCAGTGATTTTGAGTTGGCCAACAGGTGAATATTAGCATTGTGACAGGCCTGAAGATTATAGTTAGGTATTCGCTCAGAAAGATGATGAATATTATGGTAAGCAATATCAGCAGAAAACCAATTGAGAAGATTTGGTAATTTTAGGTAACTACTGCCTTCAATTGCACCGAGAAGATAGTCCCAACCCTCAGCTTTATGAGCGTAGGAACCGTCAAAATTATGCTGAACAAAGAAAATACAGATAAATATCGCTGCTGAACAGGTCATGACAATTGAGTAAACACTCCAGAAAAAGCCAAACCCCAGTAAGTTGCTCAGATAAATCCAGCTACCAACAACACAAATATTGTTGAACAGTAAATCCCAAAATTCAGCCGTCGTATACCAATGTTTGGATTTATAAGAAGCAATGATTGCAGATAAACCCATGCCAAAATCTTGATTGAGACAAGCAAAAATATGTCCGATAAAACCCGTAATTCCCAATATCAGCGCGAGCCTAGGCTTAATAATTAGATAGAAAAAACCACCGGGAAACAGCATCAATGGGTGTCTGAGTAACTGATACATCTTTTGACTAAATGGACTTAGCGCCGCAAATTTATCGGTGGATATCAATGCCGAAGGGCCTCGGTACATATCCCAATTACCATTATGTTTGTGGTGATAAGCGTGTCCCCTCGACCAGGGGTACTGAGGAATCGCATTGATAATACCTAGCAGAAAACCCATCATACGATTGACTTTTTTAGAACTAAAAAGAGAATAGTGTCCGCAATCGTGCATCAAAGAGAAACAACGTCCTGAAAAAAGTGTCATCAACACCATTATCGGCGGCAGCAGGAATACAGAAATGGCAGCAGCTTTAAAGGCTAAAAACCATAAAAATGTATAAGGAATCACTGTATTGAGTATTTGGCAACTAGCTTTGAAGTTGTTGCTCTTCATATAAGGAGCTAGCACAAAATCCGACTTTTTGATCGCGTTTTTCATTCAGTATGTCTATGGTGTGTGGATAAGTGCTTAGCTTAGCATCAGGAGAGGTTCGCTATTTTGGGTTTTGTTTTATTGCAGGTAATTGGGTGAACTTCGGTTGAAATTTTACCCATACTTTACAAATCTGCTGATAATTTTTAGTTCATTACCTCCTCCATTTTGTGGTTTCGCCAAGCTGAAGGTTATCCCCGATTTGACGTACTTAATCATAACAAAATGCGGTACTAATTGCTAATTGTTGCCACAAAGTGAGTTGTATTTTATCATTACCTGTTAGGAGCAAAATAATTTATTTGGTGGGATTTTATGTCGCCATGATTTCAAGCAAATGTGAGATAGGGGATGGCTCTATTAACCGTCGTTGCAAATGATAATCTTTGCTAGACAATTAATTCAGTTAGGAAGGGTAAGTGATGGAGAACCGTATCAACCTGCCACTTCACAGGTGTATTGATAGGCAGATTTACATGACAAATCACCAGGCATCAAGCAGGCATGAAAAATCCATTTCAAGCAGTGTATCCAATGGTCAGCATATTTTGGTGAATGAACAGATTCTGTCAATACCCAAAGCTACCTTGCCGCTTGTTATCTTCAACTCGCATTGATTTCTTGCTTGCTGCAGCACTGTAGCAGACTTTACCATATTTTTCAGCGTGAGAACAGTCTGCAATAAAGCATCTGTCTCTAATTTCCCATTAAAAAATGCTTTCAGGGCTTTGTTTATTTCCCGGTTGTTACCAATCCGAGGATATTCCCATGTCTCAGCGAGAATCGTCATAACTCAACTTTTTTTGCTGAAAAAACTGTGAAGCCTGTCAGCCGCAGAACAAATTGCTGCACCCGAAGGCATTAATATGATTGTTGGTTGGACGATCGACCTTCGGTGATTTATGCCGCTATTTTTGCTTGCATCGTCTGTGGCACACTTTACCGTTGCGGGCTCTACCCCAACTCGATCGCAGGTTCAAAATTTTGGCTACTGGCGAAAACTTTTTATTTGCGGGCTATAGGGGCGATCGACAAACCGCCCATCTCGGAAACCAAAGCTGACACAACATCCAGAAGCGCAGAGACTTTTGGCTCAATTCCTTGAGAATAGAATTTGAGGAGCGATCGCAATTGCCTGCGTTTTTTGTGCTCGGAGATAGCTCTGATTTGCTACAATCTAATCGCACACGCGATTAGAAATGGGTTATGACCGAACTATTAGATGAGACGCTTTCTATTGAAATGGCCGCTCGCATCAAAAGCAACCGTAAAAACTGCTTTGACAACGCTTGTAAAGCAGCGTTAGCCACCGAGGGCGCGATTTATGTTCAAGGCTTTTTAGCCGTGCCGGGAGTGCCATATAAACCCATCGAATATAGCTGGATTGAACTCGACGAGCGAATTGTTGACCCAACCTTTCCCCATCTTGGTTTCCTCGCTCAAGACATTCATTACTTCCCAGTCCAGCGCTTCAGCGTCAAGAAACTCAAAGCAATCCTAGAAGAATCAAAAGAAGATTATCCTGAAGACGACCCGCTGCCGATTTATGGCAATCAACCTTATGAATATTACGGCGATTTGATGTTAGGCGGTAGCGATTACCAAAATGCTTACGATTTGGCTGCCGCTAAATGCAGGGAATTAAACCAACCCAAAAAACAGGATGCGAACTAATTCAAGACTTACCAAAAAATGGTTGGATGCGCCTATTATAGCAGTAAGGTACGCTGCACCCTACGTATAGAGGTTCAAGTAAGTGCTGAAGCTCCAAACCTCGAATAATGAAAAGCAGCCAATAACGGATCTAATTTCTGATTCCCAATCAAATCAGCCAATAATTTAGCCGTCACCGGAGCCAACAAAATGCCGTTGCGGTAATGCCCCGTCGCCCATGTCAAATTCTCCCAAGCACTAGCACCCAAAATCGGCAATTCATCAGGAGTAGCCGGCCGGAATCCCCACCAAAACTCCAGAATTGGATAGTTTTGTAATTCGGGATATAACTTAATGGCTCCTGCTAGCAAAATTTGGATTCCAGCAGGCGTATTTCCAGGTCTAAAATCCACATTTTCGCTAGTTGCACCAATAATAATTCTGCCATCTTGACGTGGCACAATATAAATGCCAGTCCCGAATAGAACGGTTTGTAGGGGCTGGATAACTCCACAATCTTCTGGTACACATACTGATAGCATTTGTCCCTTTCTTGGAAAAACAGGAATATCCAATAATTTCTCAGACCAAGGACCCGCAGCCAAAACATAACGGTCAGCTTGTAATTTTCCTGCCGTTGTTTCCACTCCAAAAACTCGGTTTTTCTGCCGAATAATTTCCTCTGCCGTGCCTTGAATAATATCAATTTTTAATTCTTTGCTTGCAAATTGAAGCGTCCGAAATAAAGCGCGGTTGTCTACTTGAGCGTCGTCAGGATACCACCAACCGCCAATTACTTCTTGACCTAATCCAAACTGGTGCTGGCGAACAGTATCTCTGTCCAACCATTGATAATTAAGGTTTGACAAAAGCGGCTTTTCTTGAGGCTCGTTTTGACAAACTGGTGCGAGAATTCCCGATCGCCAATATCCCGTTTTCAAGCCAGTAATATTCTCTAGCTGTTCCACCCAGGCGGGATACAGTGCGCGGCTTTGCAAGCACAAATCCAGCATCGGACTGGGGGGAATTCGTTCAGCTTGCGGGGCAAGCATTCCAGCAGCAGCCCGAGCCGTCGGTTGTTTAGAATCGGCGGTGAGAACCGCGACAGATGCCCCTCGCAATTTCAGTTCTACTGCTAGCGAAAGACCAATTATTCCGCCGCCAATAATCAGAATATCTTTAGATGAATTCATTAACTTTTATATGGACTTTCTGGCTTTTTTGACCTCTCGGGTTTCTTTATGGTAAGGTGCATACGGCGCACCTTACAGTTAGAATTCTTGCACAAGTCTTACAGATTATCTGGCAAGGCGATCGTCCTATCTGCCTTCCTTAACAAAAAATCTATGCTTGGGGTTTCCAGACAGTTTCAGAACCTTGACCCCAGAAACCGTCATATTTTGTCACCTTAATATCGCCTAAAACCTTGGTTTGGCAGGACAAACGGCGGTTGGAGGCGGGAGAATGGGGAGGAACGGAAAGTCGGGCTTTTTCGCGCCACTGGGGCTCGGAAACTTCGCCCTCGACGGTGACGGCGCAGGTGCCGCAAGTGCCGAGGCCGTGGCAGTTGATGACTTTGGCGTTGCCGTTGTAGAGATCGATGCCGTTTTTGAGCAAAACTTCACGGAGATTCTCTCCGCGATCGCACTCAAATGTTTTGCATTGCGCTTGTACCTTGACCACAGCAATTTACCCCAGTTAGATTTATGTTAATTTTCCTATATATTATCGCATTAAATTCAATTATATTCATCTAATATGGTAAGTGATATATTACCAATTTCTCGATCGCAATTTCCCATGACAAATCGGCTCTGGATCTACGATACCACGCTGCGAGACGGTGCTCAGTGTGAGGGACTCTCCTTATCTCTCGAAGACAAACTGCGAATTGCTCGGCAGTTAGACAGTTTAGGAATTCCCTTTATTGAAGGCGGCTGGCCGGGGGCGAATCCTAAAGACGTACAATTTTTTTGGCGTCTCAAAGAACAGCCCCTAACTCAAGCAGAAGTTGTAGCTTTTTGTTCGACTAGGCGGCCGGGAACTACGGCAGCTAATGATGAAATGTTGCAGGCTATTTTGTCCGCCGGTACTCGCTGGGTGACACTGTTTGGCAAGTCGTGGGATTTGCACGTTATTGAAAGTTTGAAGACTACGCTAGAAGAAAATCTGGCGATGATTCGAGATACAATTGAATATTTGCGGAGTCAGGGAAGGCGCGTTATTTACGATGCCGAACACTGGTTTGACGGCTACAAGCACAATCGAGATTATGCTATTAAAACTTTAGAAGTAGCCGCGGATGCTGGTGCAGAATGGCTAGTGCTTTGCGATACTAACGGGGGTACTTTACCTCACGAAGTCAGTCAGGTTGTTCGTGAGGTTTTAGAAGCTTTAGGAACCAACCGCGAAAAATCTTTACAATTAGGAATTCACACTCACAACGACTCGGGAGTTGCGGTTGCTAATGCTTTGGCTGCTGTGCGGGAAGGAGTGACGATGGTACAGGGAACTATTAACGGTTACGGCGAACGCTGTGGCAATGCCGATTTATGTTCCTTAATTCCTAATTTTCAGCTAAAGTTGGGTCATAATTGCATTGAAGACGAGCAATTAGTTAGATTAACTCAAGTAAGTCGATCGATTAGTGAAATTGTCAATCTTGCTCCCGACGATCGTGCTCCTTTTGTCGGTCTTTCGGCATTTGCTCACAAAGGCGGAATCCACGTATCGGCTGTTGAGAAAAATCCGTTAACTTACGAACATTTGGAACCGGAAAAAATTGGCAACAGGCGGCGAATTGTGATTTCGGATCAAGCGGGTTTGAGCAATGTTTTGGCGAAAGCGCGCATTTTTGGCATGGATCTCGATCGCAAAAATCCTGCTTGCCGCCAAATTTTGGAAAAATTGAAAAATTTGGAAAGTCAGGGATATCAATTTGAGGGTGCTGAGGCTTCTTTTGAATTGTTAATGCGAGAGGCATTGGGAAAGCGCAAGCATTTATTTGAAATCAAAGGTTTTCAAGTTCACTGCGATAAAGGTAAGGAGGAAACAGTTAATTCTTTAGCAACCGTGAAAGTGACTGTTAACGGTCAAGATATTCTGGAATGCGCGGAAGGAAACGGGCCTGTTTCGGCACTTGATGCGGCTTTGCGGAAGGCTTTGCGGAATTTTTATCCGGCAATTACTGATTTTAACTTAACAGATTATAAGGTGCGAATTTTGGACGGATGTGCGGGAACTTCTGCTAAAACTCGCGTGTTGGCCGAGTTTAGTAACGGTCAAGACCGCTGGACGACCGTGGGGGTTTCTGGTAATATTTTGGATGCTTCTTATCAAGCGGTTGTTGAGGGTTTGGAGTATGGTTTGGTGTTGGGAGATAGGGAGGCGATCGTTTTAACTGTGTCGAGTTATTAGGTTAACGGCGAAGAGAAGTTGCCTGAATATCTATGTTTAAATAGATACCAGGCGATTTCAAGATAGAGTTAGCCAATTTAAAAAGGGTGAACTGAGATTTTGCATCATTCTCAATAATGTTTTTATGGGCTGGCTATAAGACCCCACCAACAAGAAATTCATTCTTTGTGGAACAGGCCCGAAAGCCTGTTAAATGAACATGGTGCTCTGGGCGTGAGTAAAACCAAACCTCGGATTAATCGGGTTTCCATCGGGAATAAACATCGGGTAAACCTTCGGGTTATCCATCAGATAAAAATAGCATTTACCTTTACTAACTACGTCCCATAAAGGTTTAAATGTTTTGTTACTATGCTCTCCTAGTACCCATCCTCAAATACTTGTTTTTAACTGATATACCGCTGTCTAAAGCCAAACTTTGTTTTTTGTGAGCAGACAAATGTTTCTAATTATCCAATTTCGGTAATTGTCTGTCCCTCATAAAAATTGGGCAGGAGTTATCCTAGTTGTTTGATCCAATTCATAATTGTCGTATGATGTACACCTTTGACTCTCTCAATCTCCCTTAACCCCATGCCATTAACATACATTTTTAGGCATTCATCTTTCACTTCTTGAGCATAACCTCTGTGAGGTTGATAGCAGTCTATAAATTGTCTACCACAGTTAACACACAGGTAGTTCTGCTTACCTTTTTTGCGCCCATTTTTATTGATATGAGTTGACTTACATTCAGGACATTTCATAAAATATAACTTGTGTTAGATTGTTTTTTGTGAATTGCTTTCAGAATCAATTATATCTGAATTTAGCAACGCCGATTATTTAATAATGTGGTGTGATGACAGAATCATTTTTGCTATTGATGGTAACTCTGTATGAGGGATAAAACCCCTTATACAGAGTTACCAGTCTCTTTCAATTGCGCCTTCTAGCTAAGACTACTTTTTCACCTCATTATTATTACCTTCCCCAACTATCGATCGCATTCCTTCGAGCGTCGCGGGAATGCTGCGCGGGTCCATAAACATCACCTTGCTGCTGTCGCTGGTGCCAATTTTTAGACCCATATCTAGATAGTTTTGAGCTAACAAAAATTGTAAAGCTTCCCGGGCATTGGGGTCATTTTGCAGAGTTTTGCCGATGATTTGCAAAGCCTCCGAAGTAGCTTGAGCTTTCAAAACCTGACTTTGGCGTTCTGCTTGAGCTTTCAGGACGATCGCCTTTTGTTGAGCTTCCGCTTCCAAAATAGTCGCTTTTTGGCGCGCTTCTGCATCGAGAACTTGCGCTTCAGCTTTACCTTTGGCGCTGTTAACTGCTGACTCGCGTTCGCCCTCGGATGTCAGAATTGCCGCCCGCTTGCGTCGATCGGCTGCCATCTGCAATTCCATCGATTCCTGTACAGTTTTAGAAGGGATAATATCGCGCAATTCTACCCGCGTTACTTTCACTCCCCAAGGATCGGTAACAATATCTAAATCTCTGAGCAATATTTCATTAATTTGAGAACGAGCAGTAAAGGTTTGTTCGAGATCCAGTTGACCCATTTCGGCGCGAATTTGAGTCAGCACCATATTTACCATTGCTGACTGGAGATTTTCTACTTTGTAACAAGCTTTTTCCAAATCTACAATGCGCCAGTAAACCACAGCATCAACCGTGAAGGAAACGTTGTCGCGGGTGATACAAGCTTGCGGAGGAATATCTAAGACTTTTTCCCGAATTGTTTGCTCGTACACGACGCGATCGAAAAACGGCGTGACAAAATTCAAACCTGGTTCCAGTTTCTTGCCGTTGTATTTACCTAAAGTTTCCACCAGCGCTTCATTTCCTTGGTTGATAATCTTGACTGAACCTGCGAGGGCTGAGCCGCCGAGTGCTAAAAATACAAGTAAAAAAAATTGTTCCACGGTCGCCTCCTATAAATATAGAGTGTTGACTGTTGACTGTTGACTGTTGACTGTTAACTGTTAAATATTGACTAATGACTGATGACTAACTACTAATTGGGTGTGATTAATTACGCATTTTGTTTAAGAATGCAAGAGATTTTCTGGCAAAACTATCAAAGTAGTGCCTTTCCGTCCGACGACAATTACGTTTTGGTTGGGGGGGATAGTGGCCTTCGTGTCTTCGCAGCGAGCTTGCCAAGAATTCCCCTCATAAATGACTCGGCCGGCTTCTCCGGGGGGAATTTCTGTTAAAGTTTTTGCTTCCTGAGAATCTGCGATCGCCCTTGCCTTGCCTTTTGGTATCAACCGCCGAGACAGCAGCACAAAAACTGTCGAAAATACCATCCACAGGAATATTTGTAAATTAACGTAAGGTAGAACTAGAGAGCATCCAGCTACCGCGAAGGCGCTCAGTCCCATCACAAAAGCGACAAAAGCAGTCGGGAGAAATAGCTCTGCCAAACACAGCAAAGACCCAGCTAGCAGCCAAAGGAGCGTCGGAGTCCAGATCATAAAAAGAATAGGTGATACTATTTAGATCTTAGATTGGAAATTTAAGATTTAAGAAATGCCAACAACTGACTCTGCAAGGGTTTGCCACTTGCAAGCCCTCAGAGCGCTTTTTCGCGCAGCGGTACCAGGTTGAGGCTTCCATCGTACTCCAAGTCTGAGTTTAGTAACTTAAATTACAATTTAAGCCGGTGCAGACTGGCAGAAACTACAATTTCTAGGGGCCCAAAGGCAGTTAAGAAATTGATAGGGGCTAAAATCAGTTTATTCTCAAGCTCATGAATTTGGGCTTGCGAATCATATATCTTCAGAATGTTTTTACACAAACTATTTCGATATGATCAGCAGTTTCTCCGAACCCATTTATTGCCCGAATCTTAGCTGTGCCGATCCACGCAATACCTTTGGCCGCCAGCACTGTGCAGCGTGCGAAACGGATTTAATTTATCGCTATGTGTGGGTGGTGGGACAAGCAGCCGAGGAAGTGCCGGCGGGTAAGGTAATAGCCGATCGATACTTTGTCATTGCACCCCAAATCTGGCTCGACAGCCGTCCTGCTGTGCCTCCGAGCGTCCCGGAACAACTGCCGGATAGCATTATGCCTTACCTGCATTTGTATCCCCAACGGCTGCATACGCCGGAAGTATACGGTTTTTGTTCCCTGGGGGAAGCACCGGAAGCGACAGAGGTGCTCTTGTTGGAAAATGTGCCCATCAATAATTTTGGTCGCCTGTATCCTTCTATTTTAGAATCTTGGTCGGGGACAAGCGCCGCGCGCCAAGTTTACTGGCTGTGGCAAATGCTCCAACTGTGGGCGCCGCTGTCGGAACAAGGAGTAGCTTCGAGTTTGCTGGTACCGGAAAATTTGCGGGTGGAAGGTTGGCGGGTACGCCTGCTGGAACTGCACCGGGGCAATTTTGTACCGACGCTGCGGGATTTGGGAGATGTGTGGTCAGGTTTGGTGGAATCAGCGCAACCCGAGGTGCAGTCGAAACTCGGAGAGATTTGTCAGTTTATGCGCCGCAGCAGCATGAATTTCGACGCGATCGCCCTGGAACTCAACGATTTACTATTAGAACAAGCCGCTAAATTGCCTCTACATTTAGAAGTAGTCGGCATGACCGATACCGGGCCGCAGCGCTCCCAAAATGAAGACAGTTGCTATCCAATTGCTGCTGATTTTCAATCTAGCAAAACTTCAGGGAACGACAAACTAATTCCTTACTTGACAATGGTTTGCGACGGGGTTGGAGGCCACGAAGGAGGAGAAGTTGCCAGTCAATTAGCCGTGCAGTCCCTGAAAGCTTTAATCCAAAATTTGCTCGCAGAAATTGCTGAACAAGAAGAGTTGATGACGCCAGCAATGGTCATCAAGCAACTCGAAGAAATAGTGAGAGTTGTGAATAATGTGATTTCCGCTCAAAATAACGAGCAGGGAAAAGAGTTGCGGCAGCGGATGGGGACGACTTTGGTGATGGCCCTGCAGTTGCCTCAAAAAGTGAAAATTTCCGAGGATGTGCCCTCGAATAACAGTCACGAACTTTATTTAGTCAATGTTGGAGACAGCCGGGCTTATTGGATTGGCAAAAATTACTGTCACCGGCTGACTGTGGACGACGACGTAGCCTCAAGGGAAGTCCAGCTAGGACACTGTTTGTACTGGGAAACTCAACTGCGAGCCGATGCAGGAGCCCTGACTCAAGCTTTGGGCACGCGGGACGCCGATTTCCTGCGCCCGACGATTCAGCGATTTATTGTCGAAGAGGAAGGGTTACTGCTGCTGTGTTCCGACGGTTTGAGCGACAACGACTGGGTAGAGCGCTCTTGGGAAAATTACGGCCCAGAGGTGCTTGAGGGCAAAATGTCTTTGGAAGCCGCGGTTCAGTCTTGGATTCGTCTGGCCAACGAGAAAAACGGTTATGACAACACCTCCGTGGTAGCCACTCACTGTCGGATGTCGCCGGAGAGATTGGTACTGTTCGATCCGGCGGTGGCGTCAGCGCCGGCGTCAGCCCCAGCGTCAGCCTCGGTGTCGCTGCCGCCGTCCCTGCCGCGGTCCCTCCAGAAGTCCGGGAGGATTCCAGAATCTCAGCTTTCAGAATCGTCCAAACAGTTGTTGTACCCCGAAACTTCCCCCGCCCCGGAACCAGTTCAAAAACGGCGGTCTAAGCTGCCGCTGCCACTACTGGGGGTGTTGGGGCTGATATTAGCCGGCGGCGGTTTAGGTTTGTGGGTGCAAAGCCTCCAAAGCCGCCAGCCAGAGCCCGCACCGCTTCCGCCACCGCCGGAAACTCCCGCCCCGATTCCTTCGGAGACTCCCTCGCCCGGGGCAGAGAGTCCCTCGCCGTCGCCCGAATCGACTCCTGCGGAAATTCCGCCGCCCGATAGTGAGAGTCCCTCGCCGTCGCCCGAATCGACTCCTGCGGAAATTGCGCCGCCCGAAGAAGCGGAAACTCCTTTGCCATCAGGGGAGTAAGCGAGAGTCTCTCGCCGTCGCCCGAATTGACTTTTGAGCTTACAAAATAATGCTTCGAGCGTCGCAGCTCTCTACTATCCAAATTCGGGAAAACTTTTCCAGTGTAAATGGAATGATTTCTGGTAGAGGTTGTTGATTTACAGCATATTCCATGTAGATGTAGATCGCGATCAACCGGGTTTTTTGAACAGAATCAGTAAGGATGCGAGAACTGTAAAGAAACCTGGTTTCTGGGGTGTACTTCATAAACCTGGAATACGCTGTATATAAATCACACTTCACAGGGGAGCATCTCAATGAAAGCAGCAAACCTAGAAATTAAAGTTTTGAGGCAGAAGGAAGGAGCCAGAAGAAGTGTTTTTACAAATATGAGATGCTCCATCACTGTTAAGGATTTTGTATCATAGTCCGCCTGCAGAAACAAGATGGCTAAAAAGTCAGCCATCACTACAAAAAGTAGTTAAAAATGCTTAAGAATCTCCATGCAGCTAACAACTAGCCATTAGCAACTAACAACATAAGCTTTTTTTATATTGACGGCGCGCAATTTATTAACTATAATTACCAGGTCAAAAATAACAAAAATCTTACGCCTAACAGTTTTCCTCAAATAACCGTTAAACTATTCTAACGTTTGCCCGTACCCAACGTCGCAGGCTCAACCTATATCTGTTAAGGATTCGTCCTGATTCACAGGAGCAAGATTTTAAAATATGCATCTCAGCGAACTGACTCACCCAAACCAATTACACGGCCTCTCGATTCATCAACTCGAACAAATTGCCCGACAAATTCGAGAAAAGCATTTAGAAACTGTAGCCGCTAGCGGCGGCCACCTCGGCCCAGGATTGGGTGTAGTCGAACTGACCTTAGCACTCTACCAAACACTCGACCTCGATCGCGACAAAGTTACCTGGGATGTCGGCCACCAAGCTTATCCTCACAAATTAATCACCGGCCGCTACAACCAATTCCACACCCTGCGCCAAAAAGACGGCGTTGCAGGCTATCTCAAGCGCTGCGAGAGCAAATTTGACCACTTCGGCGCAGGTCACGCTTCCACAAGTATTTCCGCAGCACTAGGAATGGCGATGGCGCGCGACCTCAAGGGGGAAAACTTTAAAACTGTAGCAGTCATCGGCGACGGCGCATTGACTGGCGGCATGGCACTTGAAGCGATCAACCACGCGGGCCATATGCCGAAAACCAATTTGTTAGTTGTGCTCAACGACAACGAGATGTCAATCTCGCCCAACGTCGGCGCAATTACCCGCTATTTGAACAAGATGCGATTGTCGCCACCGGTGCAATTTCTCAAAGATAACTTAGAGGAACAATTTAAACACATTCCCTTTGTCGGCGAAACTTTTACTCCTGAAATGGAACGCCTCAAAGAAGGGATGAAACGCTTGGCCGTCTCAAAAGTTGGAGCAGTAATTGAAGAATTAGGCTTTACTTACATGGGCCCGGTAGATGGACACAATTTGGAAGAGTTAATTGCCACTTTCAAACAAGCTCATACCATTCAAGGGCCGGTGTTGGTTCATGTGGTGACGGTGAAAGGCAAAGGATATGCGATCGCCGAAAAAGACCAAGTAGGATATCACGCCCAAAATCCCTTTAACTTAGCCACAGGCAAAGGCATTCCCTCCACCAAACCCAAGCCTCCAGCTTACTCGAAAGTCTTTGCCCACGCCCTCGTCAAGCTAGCAGAAGATAATCCCAAAATTGTCGGCATTACCGCTGCAATGGCAACCGGAACCGGTCTGGATAAACTTCATGAAAAACTGCCAAAACAGTACATTGATGTCGGGATTGCCGAACAGCACGCCGTGACTTTATCCGCTGGTTTAGCCTGCGAAGGAATGCGCCCGGTTGTGGCAATTTACTCGACATTTGTGCAGCGAGGCTATGACCAAATAATTCACGATGTTTGCATCCAAAATTTGCCCGTTTTCTTCTGTTTGGATCGCGCCGGCATTGTCGGTGCTGACGGCCCAACTCACCAAGGAATGTACGACATTGCCTTCTTGCGGTGCCTGCCAAATATGGTAGTTATGGCACCAAAAGATGAGGCAGAATTGCAGCGGATGATAGTCACGGGAATCAACCACACAAGCGGCCCGATAACGATGCGTTACCCGCGCGGCAACGGTTACGGCGTGCCTTTGATGGAGGAAGGTTGGGAAGAATTGCCGATCGGCAAAGCCGAAATTCTCCGCAACGGCGACGATGTGCTGATTTTGGGTTACGGTTCAATGGTTTATCCGGCAATGCAAACCGCCCAGATTCTGAGCGAGCACGGTATTGAAGCAACTGTGATCAATGCGCGTTTTGTCAAGCCTTTGGACACCGAATTAATCTTGCCTTTGGCACAGCGAATCGGCAAAGTTGTCACAATGGAAGAAGGCTGTTTGATGGGAGGCTTTGGTTCAGCAGTAGCCGAAGCTTTGTTGGACAATAATGTTGTTGTTCCAGTGATGCGGTTGGGTGTACCCGATACATTGGTAGATCATGCAACGCCTGAACAATCATTTGCCTGTTTGGGATTAAATCCGTCGCAAATGTGCGATCGTATCTTAGCAACCTTCAGCCGCAAACAGTCTCCTGTTAGCGTGTAAATAGCTAGAATTGTAGGGTGCGCCTAGCGCACCTTACCATTCATTCGAGACTAATCCTAAGAAATACCCGATCTATGACAGTGTAATAAAACGACCCCGCAAGTCCGATGGTGTCACATTCAGAACTCTACCTAAAATTTGACCGTTTGAAGCAATTTGAATCGTAGTGGCGTCATAACTACCATTGCGATATGTCTGCGGGTATTTTGACATTGGAAGCGAGTTAAAAGCAAAATGAATTTAAAAAGTTTTGACATAGTAATAGTAGGAGCCGGCCCTGCAGGCGGTCACTGTGCGAGAATCCTAGCCAAATCCGGCCACAAAGTCTTGCTAGCAGAGCAAAACGACAATTTTAATAAAAATGACTTTTCTAGCGCCGCCACGCCTCTAGAAACCCTCTCTAAATTCGATTTGCCTGAATCCGTTATCGGCAGTTTTTGGCATAAACTTACTATTGAAACTAGCAAAATCAGTCAAAGTTGGGAGTCTCCCGAAAGCTTGGGAGTTGTTCTCAACTTTGCTAAATTTAGAGCATTTTTGGCCAGCGAAGTTGAGCGATTTGGCGGTGAAGTTTGGCTGGGTTATCGCTACACCCGACATTCACAAGCCAAGGGCGAAACAACCGTAGAATTTAAACAGTTATCCGACGGTCAAATAATCAAAGTTAGCACGAAAATATTGGTTGATGCTACTGGCTTTGCTAGGGCGGTTATGTACGAAAAAGAGAAGGAGAAGCCAGATTTTTTGTCGGGAACCGGAATCGAATATTTAATTGAAGTAGAGCCGGAAGTTTACAATAAATACAGCGGTGATTTAATCTTCTTTTTGGGCGATAAATGGATGCCCAAGGGTTATTCCTGGATATTCCCAATGGAACCAAACAGGCTGAAAGTTGGTGCGGGTCGCATTTTTTTAGATCCGAAAACGGTGAGGCATTTGTCACCCCTGAAAAAATATATTGATTTACTGATTGATGAATATCTGAAGTCAAAAAATTATAAAATTATTGACAAACACGGTTCCACGCTGAAGTACAGCCCTGGTTTGAAGGATATTTATTGCAAAGATAATAATATAATTGCGATCGGCGATACTGTCTCGACAGTGAATTTTTTGGGTGGCGAAGGGATTAGACACGGGATGGATGGTGCCGAAATCGCGGGGAAATATATTCAAAGATATTTGGAAGGGAAAATCTCAGATTTTCGGGATTATGAGACGGAAATGCACCACAAGTTTGATCGGAAATGGAATATTTCAGAAAGGTTGGCCGTGAGAAAGTATATCGATGATGTTAATGATGAACTAACCGATAAAATGATTTCTTATTTAAAGTATATGAAAACTGAAGATGTGATGGATATTTTATTTTATTATAAATTTGAGAAAATTTCCCGAGGGTTAGGCGGTTATTTGCAGAGAAAAATCAAGGGATTGATTAAGAAATTTAACTTGTAAGGTGCGTCCGTTGAGAGATTGTTAGTTGAGGGAAAAATCTGGCTGATTTACGCACTTTACTAAGCTAATTTTAAGGCATTTTTTGCGGTGACTTGAATGCGCGGCAGCGACAATAAATTATCGTCAAAACTGCTATAATTTAATTTATATGATACACCAAAAGTATATCCACTCGCTCCAATTAAATGCGCGACAATTGGATCGACATCCCCGTAAGGATAGGCAAAACATTTAACAGATTTCTCTAATCCCCGTTCCAAGATAGCACGGGATTTTGCCGCCTCCCGCACAATTTCTGTCGGCGACAATGCACTCAAAGGTTGATGAGTAGCAGACATAGAACCGACTTCAATTCCGGCATCCCGCAGTTGCAAAATTTCTGGCCATCCCATTAACTGCACTTCTTCAAATTCGGCTTTTTCCCAACTATTTGTCTTTCCTATTGACTCCGCTACGAGAAAAACAGTTGCTGTAAAATCAAAGCGTTTTAGCACAGGCCAAGCATATTGGAAAAAGTCCAGATAGCCGCCGTCAAATGTCATCAATACAGCTTTACCGGGTAAAGGAGTTTTAGCCAGTTTTGCGCTTCGCCAATTTTCCCAAGTCGCACTGTAATAACCCTGATTTTTAAAATTGTGTAACTGTTGTTCAAAAATCTGGGGAGTAATTGCGTTTAAACCGTCAGGAGAAATGCGGCGGTAGGAGAGAATCGGGAGTTTTTGTGTAACGCTATGATTGTCCAAAACTTGAGGTTTCAGCGAGTGAGAAACTTCCCGATAAGAAGATTTTGAACTCAGGATTTCCGGTGCGTAAAATACTGGCTTTGGAAACTCGTTTTCTTGGGGAATTTGCATTGTCGGTTCCCCAGCGATTGCCGCGGCTGACTCGATTTCCTGCAGCGCCGCCGCCGGGAGTGAGGCGCGACGGCTGACACTTGTCCCGATCGCACCCGATCGCCTGCCGAACATCACCGCATTTGGGGGATAAATGCCCCCAGCACCCGGTGCATTCAACCCGTCGGGCAAATTAGACCTTTGTTGAGCACAAGAGGCTAAGCGCGATCGTAGCGATTGCTTGCCGTTGAGCGGTTTTCCCAACAAAGCTTCTCGCACGGCGGCGACGCACAACTCAAAACCGCTATTTCGAGTAATTGTCGATCGCAATTTTTGAGCAGAAACAAAATTATTTTCCACCGCAACACTGACAATACCGACAGCAACGCCGCCTACTTTCACCAGCACGTCTATTTCAGAAAGCTCAACTTTTATATTAGCAAATTCCTCGCTAATTTCTAAGACAATCAAATCTTTTTCGAGCGTAATTGTTGAGACTTCCTCTGCTATTTCTGGCTTGTAGAAATTCTCCAAATGCCACTGCGGACGCCCCCATAATTCTTGCAAAAAGAGCGTCCAGTCATGTTTAGGGTGCAATGGTTCCAGCAAAGTTTCCCACAATTTATTGCCTTTTTCGCAGCGATTGCGTTGAAAGAAGCGATCGAGAATTTGCCAAGCAAACTGGGCTGCAACCGCATCCGCCAACACCGAAGCCGCAACCATGCCATCGCAAATCGGCAATTCAACAATACCGAGTTTAATTCCTTCTAGTTTGATCGTACAGCACAGGCGATCGTATATTTGCGGAAGATCACAAATATCGGAAATTGGTTCGCTCACTTCCACCGTCAACTTCCAGGCAATTTCACCCTTGACTCGCTGAATTTTATCTAAAATATATCGGATTTCATTGCTTTTGAAAATTTTATGATATTTATGAACCTTATTACTTTTAACCTCTCGATCGATCCCTTGGTGCCAAGGTAGATTTAAACTGAGATGAGCAGCTTTTTCTTGATAGAATTCCAGCATTATCTCATCATATTCAATTTTCATAAAATCACAAATTTCTTCTAACTTTTTGACTTTATTATCGAGTATTTCCTCATATTTGACTAATATATGATTAGAATTTTTAGCATATTTGTAACTAATTAACATCGCCTCCTTCCAGCGATGGATACAGTGGTTTAAATCCCAACCAGGCCCCCACAAATCATGAGAATTCCTAGTAGCCTCATGCAGAGAAGCTATTGTATCCATACTGTTTCGCAAAATATGTATGAATTTAGCATCCGGCAACAAGCGCTGTATATCTTCAATAAAATATATGTGTTCCGGCGTTTTTTCCAACCAAATACTTTTGTTTTGTTCCGCCGCCAAACCATCCAAAACTCCGACAAACCAACTAACTTTAGTTGCCACAGTTTGACTATCATCAAAATCTTGCAAAAGTTCAGGCCGACTAATCTCATCCTTAAAAAAAGCTTCCATCCTACCTGGCAACTTTCCCGCAAACTTCTTGTACAGTAAATAGTGAAAAAACTTAGATTCAGGAAAAGAAATAACTTCAGGATGAGCGGCTAATAAACTTTGAAGCATGGTTGTGCCGCTTCTCGGAGAGCCTACTAAAAATATCCGTTGCATTTTTATACCTGATAAATGGTTTGTGGATGAGATTTTTTTAATGAATCGCAGAGAGCGCACAAGATCCAGAGGAAGAAAAGAAAAAGGTATGATTGATGTTTATCTCTGGGATCTCTGCAGTTAAAAACTTTTTTCCTAACTCCAACTAAAATCTTCATGCAACAAATCAGAAAGTTTCTGATTGTAAGGTTTGAAATAATTTGTCAATTTTTGTTCGATTTTCGGTGGCATTTTGCTGTATTCATCGACCTGATTAATTTCATCTTCTTTACTTGCACTCGAACTAATTTCCAAAAAATTTAACACTTCCGAAAAAACTTTGCCTGTATGTGCGTAATAATCTTCGCTTTTGATAATTAGCAACTGTTCTCTCGGAAAATAGTCGAGCCAATTTTTGATTTGTTCTACATAAATTCCCCGCGACAAATAAGAATAATGCTGGTGATTAAAACTGTAATATTTTTCATCAGCTTGGATTCTTTCAATCTCACCTTTGAGTCTATCAGGTTCTGAAGCGATCGCCTTTTCAAAATCCAACTTTTCGCAGCCGCTCGCCACTTCTAAATGATAGTGCATCCACGCTCGTTTTACCGGGTTTCGCAGCATTACAATCAGCTTAACCTCCGGAAAACACTTGTAAACTCGCTCCGCCACCAAAGGATGATAAATATAGTAAGAAGTCATCTCCCACAGGAGCACCTTCTCACTCGCTACACTCCGCGTCAACTGCTTGCTGTACCAATCAACACCACGCTCAAAATTTAATTCAAAAAAGTGAATGTCCTGGGAACCTTCTTTGATAATTTGCAAGTGATTTGCGAGATGGCCGTATAGAGATTCCGTGCCACAGTTTTGAGCACCAATCATTAAAAAGTTAGGTTTTTGCTTATTTGCCAACTGAGTCAAAATCTTGGCGTAGCCGGGATTATTCTTATCCAAATCGTAAGTTTCAGCGGCTGGTTCGGCTAAATCCATAAGCGGCATTTTGCCCTCAAATTTCCAGCGGAACGGCGGACAAAGAATCGTTTTTTGGTTTACAGTCGATCGCACGTACAGCGGATAAACCTGCCAATGATAATCGTAGGCGTAAGCCAAAGTTTCCTCGTAAACCCCAGCATTCACGTAATACTGACCGTTTCCTAAATCCAGCCTATCTATTTGCAGCCGGATTTTGCCTTTCCCTTTCACCAGCGGCAGCAGTCTGCCCATTTGATTAGTATTAGTCTCAAAACAGCTTTGACCATCTTCTCTGCTGATTGTCACGGCAAAAATAGCAGCAGAAATTTCCTGATACACCGAATAATGAATTTCAATGCTAATAGCATCACCGCTATCTATTTCCGTATTTGGCGACACTTTGACATCGGTAATTTCTACTTCCATAGAACCGAATCGATTCTGATTACCTCGCAGTGGCGAGCCGCTACTTGTAGCTTCAGCAGCAGGCAGGGGAGTGCGATTTTCTGTGGACGAGCGCATTTCTGACAAATACTGACCAACTACCACTTCCGGTTCCCCATAAGCCACGACTTCACCTGATTTCAGCCACAAAGCCCGATCGCACATTTTCTGAATTTGCGATGCGGTGTGAGAAATCAAAACAATCGCACATCCTTGATTCTTAAACTCAGTTATCTTGTTCAAACATTTAGTTTGAAAAGCCACATCACCAACCGACAAATGTTCATCAACTAACAGCACTTCTGGATCGGTATGCACCGCCACCGAAAAAGCCAGCCGCATTTTCATCCCCGTACTGTAAGTCCGCATCGGGCTGTCAATAAACTGTTTTAACTCTGCAAATTCCACAATATCGTCAAACCTGCGCGCCACTTCGCGGCGAGTCAAACCTGCCACCACCGCACCCACAAACACGTTTTCTCTGCCCGTTAGATCCGTGTGAAAACCCGCACCCAAATCCAACAAGCCGCCAATTCGGCCGTTAACTTTAATAGTTCCTTCCTCAGCGTGACCAATCCCGCCGACTAATTGCAGCAGCGTTGATTTTCCCGCGCCATTCTTGCCAAGAATTCCTAGCATTTCCCCAGGAGAAACAGTAAAATTTATATTCCGCAGCGCCCAAAAACGCGACTCCGGCTTCAGCCGCCACCAACCGGACAAAGCGGCTTCCATAATCGTATAAGGTTTCGCGGTAGAGTAGCGGTTAAAACGCTTACCCAAGCCCTTGACAATAATTGCTTCACGCATTTACAACTCCTCCACAAAATTATCGCTTTGCCGTCTAAAAATTCCCAGTCCGATGGGCAAAAGAGCCGCCACAGCCAAGGTCAAAATTAACAGAACCCGCCAATCGGGCGGCATACCTTTGAGCAGTATGGCGCGGTAAGCTTCTATCAGTGGCACCATTGGATTTAAGTAATAAAAAATCTTAAATTTTTCCGGGACGCTGCTGATGTCGTAGAAAATCGGAGTCAGGTAAAACAGCATCTGCAAAACTACTCCCAAAGTGTGCTGAGTGTCCCGAAAAGTGACATTCAAAGCGGCAAGGGGATAAGCAAAACTAACTGTCAGGAAAAACTGAATAATCATCAGCAGGGGCAACAAAAATAGCACTGCATTCAGATGAACGCCATCAATTGCCAGAAAGATAAGTAACACCGGCAATGCTAAGAAAAAGTGAATGAGCCCAGTCGTCGTCGTGACTACCGGCAAAATTGCCGAGGGGAAATTTGGCTGCCTGATTAGTGCCTTATTATTGGTAATTAATGCCGTTGATTTAAATAATACCGTTTGAGACCAATTCCAGATTAACAAGCCGCTGAAAGCAAAGGAAGAAAATTTTGGAATATTAAGGGGTACAACAGAGCGAAACAAAAAGGAAAATACAGCCAACTGTAACAGCGGACTGATTAAAGTCCAAGCAATCCCCAAGGTCGATCGCTTGTAAAGTAATTTCATCTCGCGATCGACCAACACCCGCAGCAAATCGAACCAATGAGCCATTTTGCGCCCATCGACGAACGTTTTCGCATTTCTCACCGCACACCTCCGGCAGCTATCTGAGGTTCTAGCCCGGAGGCCTCCCAGGGCTGAATCTTAACCAAATTCTGAGTCGGCACCAGGGTCAGCTTGTCAGCAATTGGTTCTAAAAAATCAGCTTCAATTAATTTTATTGCCATAATTACCATTTTTAATTTTGGTTGTTTTTCCTTCAATTCCTATTTATTTATACTTACTTCAATGGTTCATTACACCTCTATTTGTGGTTGCTTATTTTGCCTAATTATGTCAGTTATAGGATGAACTTTTCAGCTTTTTATTGTCCAATAGTGTAAATAAAAGTAGAGGTTGAAGTAGGGTGTTGTCCACTAAGATAGGCTCAGAATGAGCAGCACTTTTGGGCATACCTTTAACCGCGATCGCCCGAGCCAGGGGTTCGGGAAAGTCAAGCGCCAGAATCGATCGCAAGTGAGCGCCCCGCAGTGGCTCTACACCGAATTTGGGAGTGACGTGACCGACTGACAGTTCACCGTAACGGAGGTAAATGCCCTCGGGTTTTTGCTCGTCAATGATTCGTTCTGCTGCTTCCCAACCTTCCTGCAAATCGATTTCAATTTCATGTCTGCCCAAGTCAGCATGAGTAGGCTCACCTTGCATAAAACTAGAAAGAGCCGATCGACTTTTCAACTCATCGATGACACCCCGCAAATACCAATAACCGCGCAATTTTGGCCGCAACCACCGCCAAGTTCCCCGCATCCGCAGGCTTTCGAGTAAATCAAGAACTTTTCTCAGTCCCAGTGCCAGCCAATCCACAGCAGCCGGCCAGAAAAACGTGACCGCCACCACAATTTGATCCACCAGCGAGTCAGCAGTTTCGTAGACTGCTACCGGCAGTATCGCTCTAAGTTCCGGGTGTCGGTGGCCGATCAAAACATCCGATCGCCCTTCCTGACGAGCTCGGCGGAAAGAGCGATCGAGATTGTTGGTTTCGTGTTCGTAATGAAAGCCCACTGCTTCAGCAGCCACAACAAAAGGTACATCAGCTTTCAGCAAACGCACCCCAAACTCGTAATCTTCCCCGCCGCAGTTCCCGAAAGCCGAATCAAAGCCATCGAGACGAGCAAACAGTTCTGCATCCAAAGAAAGGTTGCCGCTGAGCAAATCTTGATAAGTAAATCGGTGACCAGGCTGACTCATCTGATAAAACTTGTCTTCCCACCAAGCCCGCACATGTACGCCAAACAATGTAGTTCCTCCCTGCAACTTTGGCGGATAAGGACCCATGACAGCACAGCCCGGACGCACTTGGTGTGCCCGCGCGTGGCTTTCGACTAAAGACGGCAGCGCTTCGATGTCATCGTCCAGAAACAGCAGCAATTGCCCGGTAGCCGAAGCTGCTCCCGTATTGCGGGCGATGGAAGCACTCCGGCAATTTACCTCCATCGCGTGCAGTTTAAACGGAGCTTTGTAGTCTTGTAACATTGCCAAAGTATCGTCAATGCAACTATCTGCGACTACTGTAACTTCCATTAGGTCAATCGGATAAGTCTGCGAGTGCAAAGCATCAAGAGCGCGCCGCAGCGAAGAACTTCGGTTGTGAGTGGGAATAATTACGCTAACTTTTAAATTTTCCATATTTACATTATCAAAATTAACTTCATCTGCATTTCATCTGCATTTCATCTGCATTTCATCTGCGGTTAAAAATAATCTAAAAATCCCTATTTATTGCTCCCCTTAATTTCTTGCAACCACTTGCGAGACACAAAATAAGCCATCGGGCCACTGACACAGCCCCGCAGTTGAGCCAAAAGCAAATCACTAGGGATAGAATCCGCTTGCTTTCGCAAAGAAGCAATTAGTTCAGGAATTTGTTTGTACAACAGCCATGACAAGGCTAACACAGGCACACTGAATTCTCTGTTGATTACAAACATCCGCGTCCAGAAAGCATAGACTCCGATGCCGTAGCCTTGGAGCGTTTTTCGCAATTCTTCCCAAGTGCGCCGATGGCGGTGCCAGCTCAATGCTCTCGGCTCGTAGACAATGCAGTAGCCCGCGCGCAAAATGCGGGCAAAGAGTTCACAGTCTTCGCCACCCACCGTGGGCGTTCCCGCCCCCAAAGCTTCGTCAAACAGGCCAATGTAGTCGATCGAACTTTTCCGCAAAGCCATACTCGCCGAAACTCCCACAAGATGCACAATCAGGGGATTGCAGTGCGCCCCATCAAACACTAGGCGCTCAAATCCCCGCCCGTGGGGGCTGTAGCACTCAAACCATTCTTGGGCTTCGGTTTCCAGTTCCAAGGGCATCACCAGCCCCGTGACGCACATCACTCGTGGATCGCTGAAATTTCGCAAGAGCGATCGCAGCCAGTTCGGATCGGGGGCAGCATCATCATCTGTAAGGGCTACGAATTCATGTTTAGCTTCGCGTAAAGCTCGGTTACGGGCAGCGCTGGAGCCTGGTACGTCTTCCCGCACATAGCGGACTTGTGGGTAATTTTTGACCAGTTCCTTGGTAGCGTCCGTGCTGGGACAATTGTCAATTACTAAGTATTCCTGACCCTCGTCTGGGAGCTGCATCAGCGCGTCTAGACAGCGCCGCAAATCTTCCGGTCGATCGCGCGTGCAAACCGCTACTGTGGCGAGCGACAATGCCTCCACCGACCCCCGCTCATCCCATTCTAGAGTGTCGTAGACCAAGTTTTTCCAGAAGTTGTCACCAGCACAATTCCTCAGTGTTTTCCGTAATTCGTCACCGCCAATGCGGCCTCCGACTACGTGAAAAAGAGCTTGACCGATCGGTTTTCCGTGTAGTCGAATTAAAATCAAGGCTTTGCTGTAACGCTCCTCAACCGTAATTTCTGGCGGGAGTTTGGAGATTTCCAGCTCAAGAATAGCTGTTGCCATTTTAGATTTTAGATTTTAGATTTTAGATTGCGAAAAAATCCTAGATACTCCGTATATTACCGGATGTTTTTTACCCGAAATTGTTTTAGGGAATAGCAACTTCTCAATGCCATACTTGCCGAGCGCCGATCGCGAATCAAACATAAAGCCTCATTTGGTTATGGCTATTATTTATTTTTACTTTCGATGACCCGCTGATGTCAAGTTTTTTTCCTAATAATATTTTTTTGATCGAAAACCTTCGCACCTCAATGCACGTGTCAATTGCAGCCGTTATTTGCCGTCGGCGTCCTCCCCAGTCTCCCATTAATACCAAATCTCACAACCAGATTTTTTGATAAAACCGGGTTTGTGCGATCGCCCCTCATTTCAGATTTAATTGCGATCGGGTACTATTCTCTAAAACATACCAAACAATTAAACACTCTCGCCATTAAAACTTTGGCGGTTAAACCGCGCACGAATTAGCTGAAAAAACGTCCAAAACTCCACCCTAAATAAGACGCAGCAATGATAAAAAAACAGGAGATTACAGGCTAATTGGAGACTGAACGAGCTGAGATTACTTCTGGCAAGCTCGTGGTATTTTTATAGGATGAATATCATCTCTTGTCGGGGGATTTATGTGGCTATGTTTGGGGTAAAACAAAAAAACACATCGTTTTGTCCCCTAGTCAAGGAGAGAAATAAACAAACCTAATTATGGGCCAGTTAGCCGATTTTAGATTTGAGTTTTGATACTTCGGCGAGACTTTGGGCGAGCCGTCGAGTCCAGCTAAGTCGAGCCGCGCTCAGACGTTGGGCGAGCTGTCGAGTCGCCCTCAGTCGAACGATTTGAGATTTACTTCACAGATGAATCTGGAGCTTGAACAAGACTCTAAAACTTTGAGCTGCTGGCGATTCCTGTCGGAAACTTATATCCGTTTTTGGGCGGCGTCAAAAAGCCATTTAAACTCTCTCCTCGATAGCCACAAGGTTTGCTTAGAAGAATGTATCAAACTTTTACAAAGAAACCGATCAAACTCATAAAGCCTCTCTCTGCCCTGACAAAAGCAGTTAGCTAGCACGATGCTGGTTCTCCGTTTTTCAGATTGGACTATACACTGCCCTCAGAACCCTAAAAATGAAGAATTGTAAAGTTTTATCAAGATCTTTGGGCATCTGAATTAAAATCTTCTCATAAAAAAGACTAGCTTTTAGCAGGCGCAAATTGTGGAAAAAGGTTTAAAACTCAGAATATGAGATCGAGTTCGCTACTCTTACATGGTGCAATAAAATGTAACTTTTGATGCCAGAACCAGTAGCCTGAACTTTGTCGAATGCCGAATGCCCGTCCGGCCAATGCCTTCGGAAAATCGCTTTCTTGGCGCTGCATCAAATCTTAAGTGCAATTACTTTCCTTGCACGAGAGCCGGAGCCTTCGAGCAAACATTTAACTCCAGGGCTTACGCACCACAACTTTAGATAAACCGGGTTTTTTTTACCGGGAGCGAGGGCGGCAACAAAGTGTTTTCGTTCATCAAACCCGGTTTCAGCGTCCGAGACTGAACTCGATCGAATGAATGCAGTCGCAACCAATGTTTAAAAGTGGCGATACTGCAAGTTGCGTGCAAAGCAGGGAGCTAACCGCAGTGATGGATCTGGATTGTTTACCTTACGGCGCAGGCCACGCACAGGAAGGGGTCTGTCTGCTAGTCCGAATGGGGCCGCACCGCATTTTACTCGACTGCGGTATAGAGGATATTGCACCGCTATCAGCGACACTAAATCGATCGCTGCCAGCCGATTTTGTGGTGTGTACCCACGCCCACTCTGACCATGCCAGAGGTTTGCTAGCACTCCATCAATCTTTCCCCCACTTGCCAATTTACGCCAGCGAAGTGACAGCGCGACTGCTACCGCTCAACTGGCCAGAAGTGGCTCATCAGCCAGAGTCCAGGTTCTGTCAGGGACTGCCCTGGCAGTCGCCGCTCGAAGTGCGCCCAGGACTGAGCGTGCAGTTGTTCCCGTCGGGCCATTTGCCCGGAGCGGCGACTGTGCTGCTGACTTATGCAGCCCCGCACCGCACCTACACAGTGGTTTACACCGGCGACTTTTTCCTGTCCAATTCTCGTTTGGTGGAAGGTTTGCCCCTGGGAGAACTCAGGGGCATGAAGCCTGATGTGTTAATTTTGGAAGGCAGTTACGGCACGGCGCGCCACCCTCACCGCCGACAACTAGAAAATCAGTTAGCCGATCGCATCCACCGCGCCATCGCCGACGGTTACTCGGTACTGCTGCCCGCCCCGGCCCTTGGTTTGGGCCAAGAAATGCTGATGCTGCTCCGCAGTCACCACTACTTTACGGGCCGCGACTTGGATATTTGGGTGGACGGCACTGTCGCCGAGGGGTGCGACGCTTATCTGGAACTGTTACCCCAATTTCCCACCGCCGTCCAAAATTTTGCTCTGCACCAACCTTTGTTTTGGGACGAAAGGGTGAAACCCCGCGTCCGCCGCCTGTCTGCCGAACAACGCCCCGGATTGGGAGCGACGCCCTGTATTGTGATTACTGACCAAATAGCTGATTTGGCTTTGTATGTTGCCGATGGCACACATCCTTGGATTTTGCTCGCCCCTCAAAAACCAGGATATCCCGTCAGCGACTGGCTGGGCAACAGGCCCGAATCTGGAGTCACAAGTGTCGAAACTTATCTGCTAGCCGAACACTGCGACGGGCCCGGGACGACCCAACTCATCCACAATTTGCGTCCCCAGCACGTAATTTTACTCCACGGTTCCCCTGCATATTTGGCTGACTTGGCTAACTTGGACGAGCTGCGAAACCGCTACCAGTTGCACACTCCGGCGGCCGGAACACTTGTCGAATTGCCGATCGGGGAAATGTTTTTGCAGCCCGCTATCCCAGAAACTAACTATGAGGGAGAAGTCAGCGAATTGGGGACAGAGGTAGCAATTAGCTTGCCCAGTCCGATTACAGCCGATCCTCGGTGGGCCAATTTTGCCGATACCGGTTTGGTAGAAGCGCGCTGGCAAGGCGAAGAACTGGTACTGCGGGGCATCTCCCAGCGGGAACTCCTTTTTCAAGGCAGCGCCGTTCAGACCAACCTCGAATGCTGCGGCAATTGTCAGCACTACCGCAGCCAGCGCTGTTGGAACCAGTCCAGTGCTTTGTTTGGCTTTAAAGTTACCCCCGACGGTTACTGTCCCGTGTTTAAAGCGATACCGGAGTCGGAACTTTTCCTAGATGGCGAAACAGACGGCGAATAAGCTGTCGGGCATCTAGAAACCAGCCTGCAGGCCTAGAAAACAAAAGAACAGCCCTGGACGCACCCAGACAAAAAACCCGGTTTCAGCAGGGGTAAGCTGTCGCCCATTGAATTTTTCAACTACTGTGTACTTACGCTCTTGTCGCGTGGGCCGGATATCCCGCCATCAAGCTTAAATTTAAAGGCAAAATAGCTTATGTGGTCACAACCCAGAATATTTTCGGCCTCAACCGGATTTTTTGCATAATAATTTCTCCACAAAAAAGGGAGAAAAGTAGTTTTCTTTTCCCCCAAGTTTTCCTTGTGCCTCAAGCGCGAGCTCAAAACTATTCCAAATTCGAGTCCGGGTAGTGATTGCGAATTTGTTCGGCTTCGGGACAATCGTCAGAAACTAAGGGTTCGCAGTTAGTTCGGGACACCGAAGCCAACTTCTGGGACACAGCTCCAATACTTTCGAGACGCACCATTTCTTCCCAAGAGCTGATTTCGTCTTCTTCGTCGGTTTCGTAGCGCAGCGTGACTAGATCCCCTTCAATATCTAGGATACGAGCGCGCTCTATCCAACGTTGCTGATCTCGAAGAAAAATAGAAACCTCACGACCATCACAACAGAGTTGATAGATTTTGCGCTGTAGCATTTGTCAGTTCTCCTGCGCAGTGTAACTTGCTTAAAATATGGTCTGTTTACCGTAACGTACTTTGGGTTTTACATCGGAAGGCACAGCCGTATGGACTAGCCAGTTTCACGTTTTCCGCAACTTTTGTACCGATGGGAGTTACCAAATTTGATTTTACCACCAAATCTATCTAGTACGCCATTTATCCAATTACAGGTTCTGCAGCCAGTGGCATCCCTCGTGAGAGGCATTTGCCAGCATAGATTGGAGCATTAGGACTTGACGACAGCACCCGATTAACAGCGACAATAACAACAGACTCTGCCTCAAAAATCTCGCTCTCTTTTGCCTCAATTCCCCCAGAAACCTCTTGTTTCGACGTTTGTTCGATCGCCCACTAACGCCTCTTGGCTCAATCTCAAATCTCAAATCTCAAAGCGAAAGCTCTAAAGCGACACTCAAACAGCGACAATAAAAACAGACTCTGCCTCAGAAATCTCCCTCTCTTTTGCCTTAAGTCCCCCATAAACCTCTTGTTTGGATGTTATTTCTAGCCCCCAGTACCCCCTCTCAACTCAATCTAAAATCTAAAATCTAAAATTTAAAATCGATTGTTCGATCGCCCACTAAAGCCTCTTGGCTCAATCTCAAATCTCAAATCTCAAAGCGGAAGCTCTAAAGCGACACTCAAACAGCGACAATAAAAACAGACTCTGCCTGAGAAATCTTCCTCTCTTCTGCCTCAAGTCCCCCATAAACCTTTTGTTTGGAGGTTATTTCTAGCCCCCAGTACCCCCTCTCAACTCAATCTAAAATCTAAAATCTAAAATTTAAAATCGATTGATCGGAGTGTGATAAAAATCACTGACAGCAGGCAGCCCCTAAATGTAGAAAATGGTGGCGGCCAACAACTAGCTTCAAAACGGGCAGCGGAACCTGTGGCGGTTAAGCTAAAAGAATTGCGGTTCCGTTCAAAACAAATTGGAGTCATCGCTCGTGCGTATTAAGGAGGCTAATTGATGGTGTACGCAGAAAATTGGTCGCAGCCGTCTATCTTGGAGCTAGCGCGATCGGGCAACTTTCAAGCCCTGAATTACTGGATTGACAGCTTGCTGCGCCCCGAAGGGATTTATGCCCGCGTCGAACAGGCTCAGGCCGGCTGCGTCCAAATCCTCCTAGAATTCCAGCGCGAATTTGCGCCAGAGACTACATTACTCGGGAGCACTCTCCGGGAAGGCCTAGTCAAATTTATTTGCCACCAACTCTGGAGACTCAACTCGCCAGCAGTAGAAGGAGTGCGAATTCACGCGCGCTTGGCTGGGGATGCAGACATTCTCTGGAAACAGTCAGTACGAATTGTCACTCCGGCCAACCGCCAGCGTCGGCGTTACCGTTCCCTACCGGTCGTCGATTGGGTTAAATTTAAAACGTATCGTTCTCTGCTGCTAGTGGGATCGGCACTTGCATCATTTATTTTAGGGTGTTGGGTCAGCTACCACGAAGCTCTGACCCTGCAGTCAGCATCTCCAGTATCCGGGTACCAGCAAGCTGCGGTAATGTCGGGGCCGCCTCCAAAACGTGCGGATACGGTGCAAGCGGCCTTAGAAGTGGTACCAGTAGTACAGCAAAAGCAAGTTGCTAATCGTTACGACCCAACAGTAACGCTGATGTTCGGAGGAAATGTGAATCTATCGGATGCGCTCGGAGCATCTGCTGCCAACGATCACCAATGGGCTTTCGCCAATATGGATGAGTACCGGCAAGCAGATGTGGCGATGGTTAACCTAGAAAACTCCCTGACTCGCTCTACATTGGGCTCTGCCAAAAAACAATTAAATTTTAAAGCCGATCCAGAATCGGTGAAAGTATTAACAGCCGGAGGAGTGGATATTGTCAATCTGGCAAATAGCCGCGCTATGGATTACGAGGAACCTGGGCTGGTGGAGACTATGAATACTCTAGATAGTAGTGGGATTCAACACCTGGGAGCCGGCAGAGATATTAAACAAGCGAGGCGTCCAGATATTATTGAAGTTAAGGGTCAGCGAATTGCCTACCTCGGTTATTACGATGCCGAGCTTAACGTCGCCGACCAAGGGAAAGCGGGCACGAACCCCCGCCGCAACAATCGCGTGGCCGAGGATATTCGAGCTCTTAGGGGTCAGGTAGACTGGATTATTGTTAATTACCACTGGGGAGTCGAATTGGCAGATTATCCGGGGGACTGGCAGATTGATTTGGCTCGGTTCACGATCGACCAAGGAGCTGATTTGGTAGTGGGACACCATCCCCAGGTACTGCAAGGTGCAGAAATTTACAAGGGCCGTCCGATAGTTTACTCGCTGGGTAATTTTATATTCGGCGGGAATGCTCGCAGGGATTACGATACCGCAGTCCTGAAAGTATCGCTCAAAGACAGGAATATGAAGGTAGAGTTTCTGCCTGTGGAGGTGAAAAAGTTTCAGCCGAAGGTGGTGAAGGGAGCCGCAGCCGATCGCATTCTCAAACGTGTCGAGCAAATTTCTAGTATTTTCGATCGACCGATGCAATCTTCTGTAGTTCTCGATGCCCTAGTCCAGCCAGGAGCGGCATCAAAAACTCCAAATTCTCCATTGCCAGGAGCAGCACAGAGCGGTACATACCAGCCCGGGCGAGGTTCCGGGGGAACCTCCGGTGAAAGCACTCAGCAAGGGCCCGGACAACCCAAGCCTACTTTGATTTTGCCGGCTTTGCCGGCTGCGCCCCAACAGCCGGACAACTCCTCATTTTTCCCGAACGGGACGGGGCCTGCAATTGAATCAAACCCACCTCCGAATCAAAATTTGCCGCCGCGCATCTACCCCACTCAACCTCAAAATCCCAGCCGGGAACCAGAGCCGTTTACAAAAGAGCCATTCATCAAAGAGCCGTTTATTTCGCCCCCTTCTCCCAGTCAAGGAGCAGTGCCGAGTCCCCAAAGCTCTCTTCCCCCCACTAGGGCTGTATCTTTTGAAGTCGCACTCAAAGGGCAGCCGACCTCAGCGATCGTACCAACTACCCGCAGCAACCGCTCCAAACAGCCGATCGCCCTGCCTCCCATAGCTGGGAGCATTGGTTAGCCGGTGGGGGCGGGAGCGAGGATGCAGGGGGAGGATAGGGGTGGTAATGGGTGAACATCAAGATACTAGCGACCAATTATTAACGATCGATTTACTGACAACCAATGATCAATGACCTACTACCGATGACAAATGTGTTTGCGATCGCGCTCAAGCAAAAGCAGTACAAAACCTATATCCTCTCCGACGAAACGGCTAACTCTACTCTAGAAGTTGTGCCGGAACGGGGCGGTATTGCCACTAGCTGGCTGGTTGAAGGCAAAGAAATCTTCTACTGGGACGCGGAACGGTTCGCCAATCCCGATCTAACTGTACGTGGCGGGATTCCCATCCTGTTTCCCATCTGCAGCAATCTCCCCGAGAATACTTACACCCACAAGGGAGTCGAGCGTAAGCTCAAACAGCACGGCTTTGCTCGAGACTTGCCTTGGACAATAGGTGAACAAGTTACGGAGGGTTGCGCCGCTCTTACGCTGATTCTCGATAGCTGCGACAAGACGCTGGCTGTTTATCCCTTTGATTTCCAACTAGCCTTCACTTATCAGATTAAAGGCAATTCTTTGGAAATTTTTCAGCGATACACCAATCTGTCTGCCGAACCCATGCCGTTTTCTAGTGGTTTGCACCCCTACTTTTTGGCGACGGACAAATCTAAGCTCCGCTTTGAGATTCCGGGGATGCAGTACAGAGATCAGAACACCCATGAAAAGGGTTACTTCACCGGGGTTTTTGACGAGACGCTGGATGAAATTGATGTTTCCTTTGACGAGCTCACTGGTCTTGCTGCTACTGTCACTGACGCGGCGAGCGGCTTGCGGCTCACCCTCAGTTACAACTCCAGCTATGGGAAGTTGGTTTTCTGGATGGTGAAGGGCAAGGATTTTTACTGTTTGGAACCTTGGACTGCTCCTCGAAATGCCCTCAACACTGGCGAACACTTGATTTATTTGCAGCCGGGAGCGACTTGCGAGATGCTGGTTCGCATGACTGCAAATTTTATTTAAAAAACACTTGCTATTTCAAATGAGGGGTGCTACTATTAGAAATTGTGTGCGGTAACAATGTTTTCGCGGGTCGCTAGCTCAGCGGTAGAGCATTCGGCTTTTAACCGATTGGTCTCGGGTTCAAATCCCGGGCGACCCATAAAAATTTGTGAGTTAAGAATTTTGAGTTTTGAGCTGAATGCTCGGAACTCAAAATTTTGTTTTTTGAACTTTTAAGTAAATCTGGAAAGATAGTGCGCGATCGGTGGCAAATTGTCTTAATATTATCGTAAGAATTAAGCTTGTCCAAAATTCACTGCCCAAAAATCACAAATAATTAGGAGGAATATCTATGGCGCTTGTACCTATGCGATTGCTGCTCGACCACGCGGCTGAAAATGGTTACGGCCTACCGGCTTACAACGTCAACAACATGGAGCAAATCCAAGCGATCATGCGCGCTGCTGACGAAACCAACAGCCCTGTGATTCTGCAAGCTTCTCGCGGCGCTCGCTCCTACGCTGGCGAAAATTTCCTGCGCCACTTGATTTTGGCAGCAGTTGAAACCTATCCTCACATTCCCATTTCCATGCACCAAGACCACGGCAATGCCCCCGGCACTTGCTATTCTGCCATGCGCCAAGGTTTCACCAGCGTGATGATGGACGGTTCTCTGGAAGCGGATGCTAAGACTCCCGCCAGCTACGAGTACAACGTTCAAGTTACTCGCGATGTGGTGAATGTTGCTCATTCGATCGGCGTTAGCGTTGAAGGCGAACTCGGTTGTTTGGGTTCTCTGGAAACAGGGATGGGCGAAGCAGAAGATGGCCACGGCTTTGAAGGTGCGCTTTCTCACGATCAGTTGCTGACAGATCCTGAACAAGCTGTGGATTTCGTTGAGCAAACCGGCGTTGATGCTCTAGCAGTCGCGATCGGCACTTCTCACGGCGCTTACAAGTTCACTCGCAAGCCGACTGGCGAAATTTTGGCAATCAGCCGCATTGAAGAAATTCACCGCCGCTTGCCGAATACTCACTTGGTAATGCACGGTTCTTCTTCTGTGCCCCAAGAATTGCTGGAAATTATCAACAGCAACGGCGGCAAAATCCGCGAAACCTACGGCGTACCTGTGGAAGAAATCCAAAAGGGCATCAAGTGCGGCGTTCGCAAGATCAATATCGATACTGACAACCGTTTGGCGATTACTGCTGCGGTGCGCGAAGCTTTGTTTGCCAAGCCCGATGAGTTTGATCCCCGCCACTTCTTGAAGCCGTCGATCAAGTATATGCAGAAGGTTTGTAGCGATCGTTATAACTCTTTCGGTTGCGCTGGTCACGGTACAAAGATTAAGCAAGTGTCTTTGGACGATTTTGCAGCTAAGTATGCTAAGGGCGAATTGAGCTCTTCTGCTAAGAAGACTGTCGCTGTTTAAGAATTTTAGGTTTTAGATTTTAGATTTGTCTGAAGTCTAAAGTTAGGATTGCCGGGTAACTGTGGAGTTGCCCGGTTTTTGTTTGTGCGAGTTTATGTATTTAGTTACTGGGCGATTGAAATGGCTACTATACAAGGCGTTGGTGATTTAGGGTATGACTGGCTCAATATGCAAGTCAGAGGAACCAGTATCCACAAAACTTCGGGATTTTAAAGTTATTTTTTTCATACCCTGATTAAGCAATGCCAAGAACGGGAAACAGTGAAACGCTTTCAGAACTTGGTGAGGGTGTTGAAGCAGAACTTATCCAACATCCAGGTTTATCGAGTTGGTAACATCAACATCAATGCTTACATTGTTGGGGTGACGGATGGCTGTGATTGGGCTGGATTATCTACTAAACTGCTGGAGACGTAGTATATGATTGTATCAGTGTTCTAAATTCTAATAAATAATAGTGTTCTAATAATTATGTCACATAATACGGAAGCCCAAGTTAGTTTTACAGCTCGATTGATGGCCGCCAGTCGAGCATTTGAGAGCAAACGAACCAATCGGCTGTTTAACGATCCGTTTTCCGAACAATTGGCGGGAATCGAAGCAATGGAACTAATGCTCCCCAAAGTAGAAGAATACGAAGCGAACGGTCGACCTTACGTTGCAGTGCGAACTCGCTTTTTCGACGACTTCCTCATGCAATATAGCCACACCATCCGCCAAGTCGTGTTGCTGGGAGCCGGAATGGATACTCGTGCATATCGGCTAGATTTGCACCCGGAAACGCATTACTATGAAATTGATAGAGCATCAGTTTTAGATTATAAAGAAAGCATATTGAAAGACATAACGCCAAAATGTCATCGGCACGTGCTGGCGATGGATTTGCGAGAGACCTGGGTGCAACCATTAGTCGAAAGCGGTTATCGAGCAGACCAACCCTCGGTATGGTTGTTGGAAGGATTGCTCTACTATTTGAGTGACGGTGAAGTGAACGAGCTGATGGCAACTATTAATGCCATAACCTTACCAGGTAGCAGATTGGGAGCGGATCTTATCAACGAAGCAATCCTCAACAGTTCCGGCGATCTAACTTCATATTGGCAATCGAGTTGCAATCATCCTGAATCCTTTTTTGCCGAGTATGGCTGGAACGCTTTTGGCATTCAACCCGGTGAAGATGGAGCTTCATTTGGACGTTTTACCTTTCAGTTTTCACCGCGTTTTATTATTGATGACCCTCATATCTTTTTCATTACCGCTAACAAAACAGGACACGTTTAATATCAATTTGTTGCATTTTGCTACTGCCATACTTTTGGCGGCGTTGCTTAATCAGGGTATGAAAAAAATAAGTTGAAAATCCCTAAGCTTTGTCGATACTGGTTTCTATGACTTGCCTATTAGCCTTTCATACCCTAAATCAGCAACGCCCTATACAAACTACGTCTGCCTCCGCAGACTAAAAGATATCAATTACACCGCATAGGCGATCGCATATTGCTTCAACACAGGTGAAATCGTGTAAAAATTTGCTTGTTGTGCTATCAAGCAGCGCCGCGATAGAGATTGCAGCGCATTTAGCAAATCTGAAGCCGGAATTATCTCATTTTCTAGCAATTTTGCCCGGTTGATTGGCTGGCTTTCTTTCGCTAACAAGGAGATTACTTGTTTTTCTAGTTCGGATAGGCGATCGAACTGCTGTTGTAAAACATCTTTCAAATCTTCGGGCAACAATATGGTATCATTTGGTAATAACTCTGTCACGCCTCCACCCAAGTCTTGAATCAGACTCGCCACGCTTTTTAACCATAGGGGGTTGCCTTGGTAGCGATGAATGAGTGTTTCACTGTTGTCGCTTTCTTCTAACCCATAATCTCTGAGTATTTCCTGTCCGGCGGCGATGTCTAAACCTTTGAGTTGTAAGGTACGAATATAAGTATTTTGGTTTTTAACTTGAGTCACTTCTCTCGGTTGTTCCCAACCGATTAAGAGAAAGCAGCTTTGATGGGATAATTTTTCTATTTGTTTGAATAAAGAGCGATATTCTTCGCATTCAGGTTTAAATTTTCCTGCCAATTCGCCACTACAGAAAAGGTTGTGAACGTCATCTAAGACGATTAAACAGCGATGGTTTTGTAAATACTTAATCAGCGGTAATCGTTTTTGGTTTGTTGGGGATAAATCTTGTTTTTCGGAATGGGAAAAAAGCTGTATTAGGTTAGATTGAAATGTATCTAGGGTGGGGAATTCGTCTAGAGTGTACCAAACTGCGTACTCAAACTCGTCTTTGATTTGTTGTACGAGTTGGACTGCTAGGGTGGTTTTGCCGATACCGCTGATGCCGGTGAGGGTGATGAGGCGGCTGTGTTGTTGTAGAATCCATGTGGTGAGGGTTTGGAGTTCGAGGGGGCGATCGTAGAAATCACCCAACTCTGGCATTTCGCTTAAATCTTGATGTAGAGTTTTGGTTGGTTTTGGGTTAGCTGTTTCGTGATTTGGTGGGTGTGAGTTTCGGATATTTGGCGGGTGTCTACCTTCTCCACAGGTGTTAAAACTACCACTGATGTATTGTTCGCTGACGTTTTGTGCAAAGTTTGAAGAATTAGAGACTTGGAACCTCTCCATTGTGGAGCGAAAATTTGTTTTACTGACATCTTCCCCTAACTCCTCTGAAAGTATCTGCCATAATGCCGATCCGATTTCCCTGATGCGACTTTCAGAACAGTTAAAATCTTTAGCTATTTCTTTGTATGTCTCGCGTTGTAGAGTTCCCCGCAGTACCGCTTCCTGTAAATCGTCAAGGTGCTGACCTGTTTTCTCCAAAACTATGCGATCGGCGACATTTAACATTTCTTTAAGATTCATCTGGCAGGGAGATGCGAGAGTTTTGTGTATTGTAGCTCACAACTGCCAACATTTTCCTACATTTTCGTACATTGTTGTACAAACTTCGATTAAATTTAAAGTAAAAGCGAGGGAGACTTGGCGGCAAAATAGAACTTTTTTGGGCTAGACAAACGTTGAATTCATTAAGGATAATGGAACAAGTATTAAAAGGATAAATTGATTTATGAATTGGGAAGATTTTGCCAGTAAAGCAGGTGAAGAAGTGGTAGAAAATGTTGTAGAAAAAACTATGGGAATTAATGGAAATACAGTCAAAACAGTGAAAGCGGTTGCAGAAACTGGTGCTGCGGTAGGTGCGGCTGCCAGTGCTGCAACAGGGTTGACTGTTGCAGCAACTTCAGGAGCAGGAATTACTTCTGGTCTAGCTGCAGCAGGTGGTGTGGTTGGTGGAGGCATGGCGCTTGCTCCTGCGGTATTAGCAGCAGGCCCAGCTTATCTTGGGGCAAAAATAATGAATGAAACTTTGTTCAAAGAGCAATCGAACTTGTCTCAGGAAGAGAATGAGGCTCGTGCAGCGGCAAGAACAGCTACAAACGTTGGGGTTGTTGCCGGTATAGCTGGTGCTGGTGCTGTAACGGTAGCTGGCGGTGCCTCTGGTGCTGCAATTATGGGTACCCTTGCTGGTATCGGTGGCGTTGTCGGGGGAGGTGCGATCGCTGGTACTGCCATAGTTGCTGCTGCACCTGTTGCTGCGGCTGCTGCTGTTGGATACGGAATATATAAACTTTTTGGAGGTAAAGGGTAAAGATAGTTAGTTCAGTTTGACTTTGAAGGTCTAATTAATCTGAAGTTTAGCGGAGCACTTAATTAAGATGGATGAGATAGTCAATAAGTTAGCTGGTCTAGGAGTTGCTGGTTTAGTCTTAGTTGGGCTTGTTGCAACCTCTTCTTATGCAGGAGCCGTAGCAATTACAACATCGTTAGCTTTTTTAGGTGGTCCTTTTGGCATGATTGGTGGCGCAGTTGCTCTCACCCTGATTGCAGGCGTTTCAAGCATGATTGCAAAGGTTGGGGTTGAGACTCTAGCAAAGGCTGTAGTTCAGAAGCTTAAGGAGAGTGGCAGATCTGAGAGTTCTATAATTCAAGAAATCAATAATTTTCCAATGATTACTCAAGGTCTACGTTCCCAACTACGTGAATATGTCCGCCTAGTATAAAAGGAATAAGTGTGATTGCTGCTCTCCATTACTGCGATCGCCTTTTTTTGTAGGTTGGGTTGACGTGGGTGTCACCCAACCTCTTTGTCTACTTACTATCTTATCCATTTCCACCATTTCAAAGTGCGCTGATTGCACGGATACTGATCGCACATAATCATCATCCCTAATTTGCTATCGACTTCCCGCATCAATTCTCCACAAAGCATCCGGCTGAAATTTGTTATCTGCGTCCAAGCGCACAGTACCATTGTCGCCCAATTCCACCCCAGCCAACCTCTAATTTGATTGTGTTGTTCGCCGCGACTTCTGAATCTTACCGATAAAACCACATAAAATATTTTTTTATCTATTCAGTTAGCCATAAAAATTTAAGTAAACATAGCATCGGGGGGGGCGAGTTATGCCGCACTAAACTCGCTCCTCATATAAATATCTAACTAAATTTTTCCCTTAAACCTTCTGCTTCTTCCTTCGCGTCTTCGGGGTTCATTTCTAACACAAATACCCCATCCAAGCCGGCAAAACCTCCGGCGAACCGTACCACTTGCCCGGAGAACGAGGCGAATGCCAAACTCCCTCCAACACCAGATTTTCGGCCCCGTCCAAAACAGCAGCTTCCACCGGCGTAATTCCATCTCCCCAAGTTTCGCCCTTCCCCACAGTCAACTCGTAACTTTTATACGCCAGCCAAGTTCCTAAACCGCGCTTGCCAAAAACAGCCTTCCCAGCAGCGCACACGTAGCGCACCTGCGGGTGAAAAGCCCCCGGATAGTGAATTTTGACAAAATCTAGATTTTTGCGCGTCCAGCGCTCTTGAGAGACGTGCGGCGTGCCTAAAGTGATTAAAGTATTCACATAAGGGTGAGCTTCCCACAAACCCGCGTCCTCAAGCACGTCGCCGTGAATCGTGTAAGGCTTTTCGCCCAAATAGATGCGAGAAATCCAGCCGCCAGCGGAATGACCGACGAGATTGATCTGGGGAACGCCGTATTGCTGTAACATTTGTTTGACTGTGCGATCGAGCTGTCGCAAAATTGGCACCATCGACCGCCCGCCAAAAGTTGGCAACCAATCTCCCTTGCCCAGAGGCACTGTTACTGTTGGGAAACCTCGATCGAGCAGAGACTTTTCTAATTCGCGATAGTCGGAAGCAGCAGCAAAATATCCTGGTAAAATCACGGTTGGTAATGGCATTGTCAATTTTAAATTTTAGATTTTAGATTTTAGATTTTGCGGCCGGAGTGCTACGATCTGTTTTTCAAGTTCAAAGACGCTTGCTGAAGCATCCTTTGAATTGCTAATATCTGCCGCTCGTTAAACCTTTTGCTTAGGGAATATCTACTTCTATGGCTCGCGAGCCGATTCAAACATGGTATTTTACCCTAGTTGTCGTTCACTTAGAAGACCGTTTTCTACTGGTACAAGAGCGCAAGTACGAGCAGCAGTGGTATCTCCCAGCAGGGCGAGTGGAAAAAGGGGAGACTTTGCTCGAAGCTGCTATGCGTAATACCCTTGAGGAAGCGGGCATTTCCATCATCGTTGAGGGAATTCTCCGGGTAGAACACACAGTGATGCCTAAGGGCAATGTGCGCCTCCGAGTCATTTTTGTGGCTCGTCCCCAAGATAAGACGCCGCCTAAGAGTAAGCCGGATGAGCATACTTTGTGCGCGGGCTGGTATTCTCTCAAGGAATTAGACCAGTTGTCTCTACGGGGAGAGGAAGTTCGAGAAATGTTTCAATATATGGCAAGCGGCGCTCCAATTTACCCCATCGACTTGCTCACCATCGAGGGAGCTCCTTTTAAAAATTACCGCTATCGCTGGTGAATCAAGGGGCTTTTGAGATTGCCGCCACAGCCTCCGCGTACAACGCGCACCAACTCGATCAGTTTTGAGTTTTTTGATCTCGTAACCGAATTGGAAACGCCGATCGATCCGTTCGCTTGATCGTGTGTAATGAAATAATTAGGCCCCTGAACCCGAAAAAAGACGGTATAGCAACGGCGCAGTCTGTTTTTTCCATCGCCCCAGTCCGGCCGGCCTGACGCCCCACTCACCATTCTCAACAATAACTGAGAAACCGCGTATAGGATTCGGCCAAAGGGATTAGGCAAGAAAAACAATGGTTTCAGCAATTAACAACGTCCTCACCCTATTTGCGGTTGCTATACAAGCGTGGAACCAGGCAAAAAACCGGGTTTCTAGGCTTGAGTGCTTGATGTGAGGGTCGCCAAATCTCAATAAAAGTCGATCGGGCAATTTCGATACCGACCGTGCTAAAATTATACCTTTGAATTCTCCAAGAGCAACTTTTAAAATCACTCAAAAAAAATATCAATTAATAACTATTAACTTCCAATTCCCAATTATCAATTCTCAATTACCAATTACCAATTCCCCATTCCCCATAGTCATGACTGACTCTTCCTCCCTAGCCAACACCCTTTCCGAACCGCTGCGCCAGCCTTTTTGGTGGGCAGCCCTAGCTTCTGTCAGCCTTCACGGAGTGCTCGGAGTAAGTGCCCCGACGCTCTCAAGCATACTTTATGGTGGAAATTCCTCAAAAAATATCCCCGGTTCTGTCGGCTTGGTAGAACTAACTCCCGCAGAAGCCGGCCGGCTGCCACAAACCATACCACCGCGCGCGTCTAATACGCGATTTACGCCATTTTCGATCGCACCAGTTCCCCTTCGACCCGGGCCAAAGTTAGCCCCGCCCTTGCCCCCCGCACCGGATACCATCAACTTGCCCGCCATGCCGCCGGGAATGCCGCCTCCTGGATTCTTTTCCCCTCTGCCTTATCCCTCTCTCCCGCCGTTAACGGCCCCAACAGCCCCGCCACCTCCCAAAACTCCATCCCCAACAGTCAGAGCCCCCTCCCAGCCAATACCCACTTTCGTCCCACCCGTACCTCCCAGCGGTTTCCTTTTCCCACCCTTACCTGATAATTTTGATCGCAATATTCCGCCGCCGCCACCATCGCCGCCACTGACGGAACCACCCCCATTTTCAGGACTTGATCCATATGACCCGGAAGCACTCCAAAGAATCATAGCTCAACGCAATATACCCGATCTTTCAGATCCAAATGATATCGCTAGCCCTCCTTACGCAGGTGAAACGAATTCTGGAACCGCTCGATCACTAAAGTTACCAGGCAAATCTCTTCAGCTAAAGAATCCAATGATAGCAACTGGTCCAGGAATAGGGCCTAGCCAACCATTCGATCCGAACAATAGACCCGCTCCGGGACAACCGGACTCAAACTTACGGGGCAATCCAGAAACTATGGCCAAGAAGATTCGAGATGAATATCTTGCCTTGTTTAACGACTTCTTTCGAAGTTATCCTGACTTGCTCCCGGTGGGGCAGACTTTTTCCGTGAATAATGTTGCTTATCCGGTAGCAGCTTGCTCGGACAAACTCGAAGGAAGAGCACTATTTGGAGCTGTTGTCCAACCCCAAGGGTCGCTCCGGGCCAAGCCTAAAATGATTGTGGCGACGGGTTATCCGATTCTTGACAAGGCAGCTATAGCTGGTATTGAATCTCTAACATTTCCACCAGCCAGCACGCACAAGCTTTACCAACTGGCTGTAGATTTTAAGTACGACGAAAAAGTTTGCAGTGGCATTCCTGTCACCCCAACCAGGCCCAACCCACCAGGCCAGCAGCAGCCAGCGCCCGCCCCGACAGCGCCCAGCAGACCAACAGGCCAGCCGCCATCTCCAGCGCCTACTGAAGTGAAACCGCAGTTTGAGAAGCCGCCGGCCCCGTCGAACAAACCGCAGCCAGGGGCCCAACCGTCGCCGTCGGCACCCAAGCCTGCAGCTAAACCGTCGCCCTCGCCTGAACAAAAACCAGCCGCCGAACAGTCGCCTTCTCCTCAACCGCAACCCGCCGAAGAGTCCCCGCAGCCGGAAGCAGCGCCATCTCCTGCAGCCGAAGAGTCCCCGCAGCCGGAAGCAGCGCCATCTCCTGCAGCCGAAGAGTCCCCGCAGCCCGAAGCTGCACCATCTCCTGCCCCGGAAGTGTCGCCCTCGCCGGAAGCAGCGCCATCTCCTGCAGCCGAAGTGTCGCCATCTCCTGCCCCGGAAGTGTCGCCCTCGCCGGAAGCAGCGCCATCTCCTGCAGCTACCGAAAATTAATTGGGCATCGGTAATTGGCAATCCGGTAGGGGAATGGGTAATATCCAATCTGCTTGCTTGACTATTGTGAGTTAGTAGTTAGTAGCGTGCGTCAGCTTGAATATGTGTTGCTTCTCAAACTAATTTCTCCTTGCTGACGCACCCTACTTTATCCACTAAGAATGAAGTTGTTTTTCGTCCCCCCGACCAGGTTTTGGACGATTGAATTTGTGACTGCAAAGCTAATTACCTATTCCCATTAACCTCTCAATTGTATTGAACTTTATACATTTGAAATAAGTCGCCGCTTTGCTTTTTTACTACCTTAGCGCCCGCAGCTTTAATCATTTTTTCCCAATCTTCAATTGTCTCTAAAAATACTTCGCCGGCTCGATAAGTTTCCAAAATTGCCCAATCTTCTGCTAGAGGAGCATCGGGGTTGAGGACATCAAAAACAAAATGACCGCCCGGTTTTAGTACCCGCTTTACTTCTCCCATCACAATACTCCAATAGTCTATGGGATAGTAACAGCTAAAGCCTGTAGCGAGGCATAAATCGAACTGAGCCTCCTCGTAATTTAACTGGTGGGCGGGAGCCCATTCTACGCCTTTAAACAGCTTAGAATTGAGCTGAGGGCCGCGAGCGTTTAAGGCGTCTCGCGCTGCGCTGCTGATTTCTTGACCGTAAAAATATGCTTCCCAATCCCGCCAAGGGTAGATGAGAAAGCTGACTCCGCAGCCAATGTCTAAACAGCGCTGATTTTTTTGAGGTTTGGCAATTTTCCAGAAGGGAGAAACTGTTTTTTCTTGGAGAGTTCCTGCGACTGATTCCAGGAAAATCGGCATTGCTTCGACTTCTTCGGGTAAAGCGAAAGCTTCTCCCCGGTATTCGCGATCGAATCGAGAAGCGACTTGCGACAGTAAAACTTGCCAGCTATCTGATTTTCCTTTAGCAAACCAAGTCTGCTCCTGACCCGCTACTGGGCGATCGGACTTTTTAGACATTCTTGAATTACCTTTTAGAAGCTTTGAGAGCTTTTGTAAAGTTTTGGCGGTAAGGCTTATTAAAAATTAACGCGGGCCAGAGCAGCGAGAGCTTCAGGCGATTTGTAAAACTTCTGTCGAAGTTAGTGCGATCGAAACCATTCCAAAATTTCCAAATACCGCCACCGTAAGCGATCAGCAATGCCAAGCTAATTAACGTACTCATTTAAAAAACCCCTAAGCAATGGATAGGATTTTGGGTCAGCTAGTCAAAGCGCTACCCTTAATCTATCATTTATCAGACGCCAAGGCGCAGTGATAGCTGTAGTAATTCCACCTTCAGAAAGAGACTTCAAAATCCTCGCTTGCCACAAACTTAAAAATAACACCCCCGAAATAGCTTTCACCGAGCAAGCAAGAAGGCACTTCTGTCAAAAGTCGAGCATTCTGAGGACTTATACGATTGAAGAATTAAAGAATTGGGAATGACTGATGACAGAAGGGTTTCGAGCACGGGCCTACAGTTGCATTCTTTTTTTGAACTGGTATTACCCAACATCCCCTACAAATCCGAGCTCGACCGGGGGATTGGTGCGATGCCGCAAGTTCTAATTCGGTTGAAATCGGTTGCTGTTGGGGGACGGCCAGGCCGAACGGGATTTCCCAGACGTGTGACTACTCGAAGATATTTAAGTAAGAACTGATTGCTGGTGGCCGACGAATTACAGCAGGCAAACTTTTTCTAGCGGACAATAGCGGTAGAGAGCTTTCTAAGCAAGGAGGATTTTATGCGTGCAGTGCTGATGGCTGGGGGATCGGGAACGAGGCTCAGACCCCTGACGTGCGATTTGCCCAAACCGATGGTGCCGATTCTTAATCGCCCGATCGCAGAACACATTATTAATTTGCTAAAAAGGCATCAGATCACGGAAATTATTGCGACGCTGCACTACCTTCCCGATGTCATGCGCGAATATTTTACTGACGGGACAGAGTTTGGCGTTCAAATGACTTACGCTGTGGAGGAAGACCAACCGCTGGGTACGGCTGGCTGCGTCAAAAATATTGCTGAACTGCTCGATCGCACTTTTCTGGTCATCAGCGGCGACAGCATCACAGATTTCGACTTAACGGCAGCGATCAAATTTCACCGCAGCAAACAATCCAAAGCCACGTTAATTTTAACTCGCGTTCCCAACCCGATGGAATTCGGGGTCGTGATTACCGAGGAAAATTACCGCATCAGCCGCTTTCTGGAAAAGCCTTCTAGCAGCGAAATTTTCTCCGATACTATCAATACCGGCATTTATATTTTAGAACCCGAAGTCTTGGATTACCTGCCGGTAAATCAGGAGTGCGACTTCTCGAAAGACTTGTTTCCCCTGCTACTGGAAAAAAATGAGCCGATGTACGGCTACATCGCCGAGGGTTACTGGTGCGATGTCGGCCAGCTAGATGTTTACCGGGAATCTCAGTACGACGCGCTGCGGGGAAAGGTCAAACTGGATTTGAGCTACTACAACGAAGTTCGATCGGGAATTTGGGTAGGTCAGAATACTTTTATTGACGATAGCGCGATCATCGAAGTACCGGCCATGATCGGCAACAATTGCCGAATTGGAGCCCGAGTTAAAATCGATGCCGGTACAGTGATCGGAGATAACGTGACAGTCGGGGCCGACGCCAACCTCAAACGTCCCATCGTCTGGAACGGAGCAATTGTCGGTGAAGACGCTCATCTTAGGGCCTGCGTGATTTGCCGGAGTACCCGCGTAGACAGGCGCGCTCACGTCCTCGAAGGTGCTGTCGTCGGTTCAATGTCCATCGTGGGAGAAGAAGCACAAGTGGGGCCAAGCGTGCGCGTCTGGCCGAGCAAAAATATTGAATCCGGTGCTCTGTTAAATCAAAATTTAATTTGGGGAGAACAAGCTAAGCGGAATTTGTTCGGTCAGCGTGGCGTTCAAGGACTGGCAAATGTGGATGTTACCCCGGAATTTGCAGTGAAATTGGGCGCAGCTTATGGCTCGACTTTGAAACCCGGGACTTCGGTATCGGTTTCTCGCGACCAGCGGAGCATTTCGCGGATGGTTTCGAGGTCTTTGATTGCGGGTTTGATGTCGGTGGGAATTAATGTGATCAATTTGGAATCGACGGCAATTCCGATCGCGCGCACGGTTTCGTCTACGATATCAATTGCCGGCGGCATTCATGTTCGCATTTCGCCCGATCGCTCCGACCACATTTTAATTGAATTCTTCGATATCAAAGGCATCAATATTACTAAAGGAGCTGAGAAAAAAATCGAGGGGGCTTATTTTAAGGAAGATTTGCGGCGAGCTCTAATTCCCGAAATTGGAGAGATGACGTACTTTAACCAAGCTCTCGATGTTTACAACCGCATTTTTGAGCGCCAGATGAATGTTGAGGCAATACGCTACAGCAATACTAAGGTGGTAATCGATTACGTTTACGCGGTTTCTGGAGCAATTTTGCCCCAAATGCTTGCCAAGTTCGGTTGCGATGCGGTGGTACTCAATGCCAGTCTCAAGCAGACTTCTCTCAGCAACGGGGAACGGGAATATTTGCTTGACCAACTCGGCCGGGTGGTGAAAGCACTCAGCGCTAATTTTGGAGTGCAGGTATCGGCTAACGGCGAACAGCTCATTTTGGTAGATGAGTCTGGGATAGCGATTCGTGGGGAAATGCTGACGGCGTTGATGGTAAATTTGATGCTGACTTCTCATCCCAAAGGTACAGTAGTAGTGCCGGTGCACGCGTCTTCTGCGGTGGAGGCGATCGCCCGACGCTATCAAAGCCAGGTAATCCGCACGAAGGCGAACCCAACTGCTTTGATGGAAGCCGCTAACAGGAACCCGAATGTGGTTTTGGGCGGCAGCGGCCTTATGGGTTTTATTTTCCCGCAGTTGCATCCCGGATTTGACGGAATGTTCTGCATTGCTAAAGTGATAGAAATGATGACGATTCAGGAGCGATCGCTCGGACAGATCAAGGCGGAACTTCCCCGCATCACCCACCGCAGTTACAGCGTCCGCTGTCCTTGGACTATCAAGGGTTCGCTGATGCGACATTTAGTAGAAACTCATTCGCCCGATCGTCTAGAATTATTAGATGGAGTGAAGATTTTTAACTACAGCGACGACAATTGGGTATTAGTTTTACCCGATGCTAGTGAACCGACCGTTCATATCTTCGCCAACAGTGAGGATCGAGATTGGGTATCTGAAACGTTGAAGGAGTACCGCGCCCTCGTTCACGATTTTGTCAGTCAAGCCGAGGCGGCGGTTCTCCAAGATAAATTTGGTAACGTGTAATGCGTAATCGGTGACAACTAATAGCGAATAGCCCAGAAAAATCAGTAATCACCAATTACAAATTTGCAATTGGCAATTCCCAAAAGCAAGACGCACAAGTCATCGGTACACGGATAGCTATTTTTTCCTTCTTCCTTCTTCTTTCTTCCTTCAACATCCAATTCCCAATTACGCACAGATAACAGATGAATAGCTGCATTTTGATGGCGGAAATAATTCAACAACCGCAACTCCGTTATACTCCTGACAATCAACTTCAAATCGCTGAGATGTTGGTGCAGTTTCCCGGCCCAAAACCTGAAGATCCGCCCGAACATTTGAAAGTGATAGGATGGGGAAATTTTGCTCAAGAAATTCACGAGAAATATCACGAGGGCGATCGCGTGATTATTGAGGGGCGGTTGAGCATGAATACGATCGAAAGAGATGGTATTAAAGAAAAGCGCGCTGAACTGACAGCTCAAAGGATTTACAGTGTCGGCGCCGATGCCATGAGTTCGGCTCCCCCAACTAGAACCGCCCCGGAACCTGCTCAAATTCGCGACAGCGCCCCGGCTAATGTGCCGAGCAATGTAGTTCCTTTAGGCTCGCGGAACCGCAGTTCTAACACCGCTCCAGGTGGCGCTAACCGCACGTCTAGTTCGGATTGGAACTCGCATCAGTCTTCTAATTCTGAGTCCGATCGCCCGTCGGGTTCGTCTAACGAACCGGAAAATCCTGATTACGATCCGATTCCCTTTTAAAAATTAGGGTGCATCACTTTACGAGCGATCGCAAAACTTCGGCGTTCGATCGAAAGTGACGCACCTTAATTTAAGGGCGATTCCCTACGGGATAGCTTCGCACGCGCGTACTTGAGGAAAAAAACGGCGATCCTCTTCGAGGGCTGCGCTAACGACTTTGGCCCAACTACGATCTAAATTGCAAATTTTACAGCTCGATTGTCACAACTTTTTTCTTGCTTTTTTCGTCGCGCAGCACGACTGTATTGTAGGGTGATGTATCCGTCCCCAGCGGAATTGGCAGCTTAAAGCTGCCGCTCTTGTGCTTAAGTTCGCCTAAATCAATACTTTTCGTTATATTGCCATCTGTTGCCAGATAAGCGGTAAGTTCGCCTTTATAATGTTCAATCAAAAAGTCTCTGAAGAAAACGACTTCCCCACCCTCCTCGGCATCGATAGCAAGGATGACCGTACCGCTAAACGTTGCGCCTTTTTCTTCTTCATCAACCGTCGCCATTTTAATTTCCGAGGGGTCTTGACCGGACATATCTGGCATAAATTTTTTCTCCTGAACTGAGCGCAATAATTAACAAGAATCTTACCTGACGCTAGGGGCGATCGCAAAACTCTTAGGACGTATTTCTGCATCGGTCTTGCTTCTGTCTGAGGTTATAGAAGCCCGGGAGCGCGCATTATACACCAATTACTCTCAATTATTGAGTCACTAAGTACAGACCGTTAAAATTTTCTATTCTATAATACCCCCAAGTCTCGCAAACACCGCCGCGTTAATTCGATTCGATATTGAGCATCCTTAGTCTGGAGTTTTTAATTGATTGGGTGGAGAATCAAGCCTGATGTTTCTGATAATTTAAGAGCGATCGCACTTCACTCAAGAAAGGGCGATCGCCCTTAAAGATTATTCTTTCCAGTAACTGGTTAAAATCCGCATTACTTCACCTGCTAGAGGGGACGGTAAAGGCGGACTCCATTCACCAACTTCTGCAAAACCCAAAACGTGCAGCAGATTGATGATGCTTTCCACTCCTTTGGGAATCCCGCAAATCAACAATCGGATCGGTTGCTTTCCGATGGGTGCGTCGGGAATTTCTTCGCGCAGGAGTTCGGGAACTGACTTTGGCTCTGATATCATAAGTTTTAACTACACAAATAGTCGGATAGCGATCGCCCTTGAGTTTTCGAGCCAAAGGGGCGATCGCTTTTCCGTTTGTACATTCTGAGTATAGGTCATTCTTCCAAGTTAGTCAACTGCCAAACTCAAAAAAATACCCGTACCGGTTAATTAAAGGAGAGTGAAGGTTGCGGGATGGTAACATCAGCTTGCAAAGTCGTGCCCAGTAGTTGAGAATCACCAGTGATCCGTTGGAAATTAGCAGTTGTGATGGCCGAGCGCAACATCAGCAATAAGGAGTTGGCTGCTTTGATAGGAATGCACCCAACTTCCTTTTCTCGACTCAAAACCCGCCGTCGCCTCACGAGAATTGACGAATCGACTCTCAATGCTCTGTGCAAAGCACTAAACTGCCAACCGGGAGATTTAATGGTGTATGAGGAGGAAAATTCCGATCGCACTTAAAAAACCGACTGCGATCGTTAGCAGTAAGGTTGACAGCGACGCACCCTACAGATTTGATCGCACAATTTCCACTGCAAAAACGCGAGCAAACTCAGCGACAAGGATCGATCGCACTCGATCGACCTCAATTCCGGGGATAAACTGCTCTAAACTGCCAACAGGTCGATCGGGAATCCCGCAAGGTACAATTTGCCCAAAACCAGCCAGATCCGGACAAACATTTAAGGCAAAACCGTGCATCGTAATCCAGCGGCTGACTTTAATGCCGATCGCACCTACCTTGCACGCATCTACCCAAACCCCAGTCATACCGGGAACCCGCGAACCCTTCAACCCCAAAACTTCCAGCACCCCCAACAGCACTTCCTCCAACTGCCGCAAATACCAGTGCAAATCAGGCTGGTGGCGCCGCAAATTTAAAATCGGATAGCCCACCAATTGTCCCGGACAGTGGTAAGTCACCTCGCCGCCCCGCTCAACTCGGTGCAATTCCGGCTGAGTTTCGCTGTCAAATTTCAGAAATTCCAACTTCGCGCCCTGTCCCAAAGTGTATACCGGCGGATGTTCCACCAAAATCAGCACATCTGGCAAATCTGGATTTACCCGACGTTCTTGCACGAGTTTTTGCTGGATTTCCCAAGCTTGGGAGTAGGGCACAAGTCCCCAATCGAGGACTAAGCAGGGTTGTGCATTTAGTTGTTGAGGGATGAGAGGAGAAACCATGCAAAAAATCAATAGTATTTTTACGGAATATTGGCCCAGCTTAAATCAAGAATTGTCAACATATAATAAAAGATTTGGAAGATAAGTGTTTTCCAGAATACATAGTGCTACTGTATAAAATATACCCAAGTTACAGAAGGGAGGGAGCTCTATGAAGCTTGTTATCCAGGGTAAAAATATAGAAATCACCGATGCGATTCGCGAGTACGTCAATCAAAAGGTGGAAAAGGCAGTTAGCCATTTTCAAACTTTGACGACGGAAGTGGACATACATCTATCGGTGGCTCGTAACCCCAGGATCAATCCTAAGCAGACTGCTGAGGTGACAATTTATGCTAACGGCAGCGTGATTCGGGCTGAGGAAAGCACGGAAAGCCTGTATGCCAGCATAGATTTGGTTGCCGACAAGATAGCTCGTCAACTGCGGAAATTTAAGGAAAAACGCCACGACAATAAGACCCAGAGTAGTGCCAAAACGGTTACGGTAGTTGAGGAACATCCTGTAGTAGCGGATCTGATTGGCGATCGAACTCCCGAACTTCCTGCTGAGGTTGTACGGACTAAGTATTTTGCTATGCCTCCAATGACGGTGCAAGAAGCTTTGGAACAATTGCAGATTATCGATCACGATTTCTATATGTTTCGTAATGCGGAAACAGGCGAAATTAACGTACTCTACGAACGCAAGAGTCACAGCGGCTATGGAGTTATCCAACCCCGCCACAGCAACGGTAACGGTAATAGCAAAAATGGCAAAACTGCCGAAAGCGCTACATCTGAAAAATCGAGTGTTGCGAAAAGCTAGATAATTGCTGACTGCTAATTGTTAATGGCTGCAAGTCGTTAGCAAAAAAGGACTAAAGTCCTTACTACGAACCACGAGTTTTTAGTAAGGACTTTAGTCCTTTCTTGGTTTTTTAAAATAATGATTCGTAGTAAGGACTTTGCGGATATTTTCAACAGAAAATGGATGAGTGTTGATCCGCCCCCAGATTTAGCTAGAAAAATTGCTCTCACCTCTGGCACGCAGTTCGATAATTGTCACATTCTAGGAGTGCCCGAACTTGGGCCATACGCACGGCGAGGGCTACAAATCAACGTCTTGCAAACCGAACAATATATTGAGTCTGATGTTAGTCCTACTTTCCCCAATATCTCGATTGTCGAACTGGTGAATCAGTACACTCAGCCGAGTCAATTTGCTGCCAGAACCCCCTCTATTCAAGATTTTAAAGTTTTGATAGAGGAAAATCTCTACTCTCAGAACTTTCTTCCTCACTAACAACCGTTAGTTCGCAGTCATAAATTTAGTTTTTTCTGGGTTTTTTATAAAATGAGGCATGACGACTTTCGTCCTCATTACCAACAATATATTTAAGCAAATCCATCTAAATTTTGATGGTTTCTAAAGCTTTGAGTGCTTCTGCAACGTGTGCTTTGAAGTCTAACATGGAGTCAAAAATATGCTTGACAACGCCTTCTTTGTCAATGACATAAGTTACTCTACCGGGCATAATCCACAGGGTAGCTGGAACTCCGTATAATTGCCGAACTTTATTCCCTGTATCACTCAACAAAGTAAAAGGTAACTGATATTTGGCAGAAAATTGCTGGTGAGACTGCTGCGAATCTTCGCTAATTCCTATGACTTCTGCACCTGCGTCTTTGAAGACTTCGTAGCTATCTCGAAAAGCGCAAGCTTGGGTGGTGCATCCGGGTGTGTCGTCTTTGGGGTAAAAGTAGACTATGACGTTTTTTTTACCTTTAAAATCTTTGAGGCTGACTGATGTGCCAGTTTGAGATGGTAAGGTAAAATCGGGTGCGGTGTCTCCTACTTTGACTGTCATGTTTTTTTAACTGAGTAGCTCTGTTTGGGTTAAAATTTAACTTTTGTTATTGTACAGTTTTTTTGAGCAATCGTTCGTAGTTGCGATCGCCCAATTCGACAGCCTCCGATTTTTCCTTTCTCGCACTCCTAGAAAAAACCATTGTTACCAAATCGAGATGCTTCCGACGATTCGCAGTTACGCGGATTAATTCGAGAGGCTTTTTTGAACCGCACATCCACGGGAATTAACGAAGATTCTGATTAACAATGGCAGGGGCGGCGCTGAAGCGTTACCACAAAGTTAGTTGTTATCGGCCTTTAGTTAAATTTTTTAATTCCCGCCAGATTGGAGGAATTTGGCCGGAGTGTGTGCGGGGCTGGGTGAGGATTCCTTGAGTGGGACTGAACAGCAATGATAGCACAAAGAATCCCGATGCAACTAAAACTATTGCGGGCCCGGATGGCAAGTTATAAAAGTAGCTGAGATACATTCCGCTAATGCTGGAAATAACTCCGATTATTGCGCCTAAAATCATTACTTGATGCAGGCGATTGACTAGGAGATAGGCCGTACTTGCAGGTGTAATTAATAGGGACAAGACTAGCACTACGCCAACTGCTTTGAGGCTGGCAACTATGGTGAGGGCGATGAGTACCATCAGTCCGAAGTTGAGCAGGTTTACTGGCAAACCTGTTGCTTGCGCTCCTAATGGGTCGAAGGTGTAAAATAGCAGTTCTTTATAAAAGACTACTACAACTAATAAGACTACGGCGACAATGACGGCTGTGTCGATCGCATCTTCGACAGTCACGCCCAGGATGTTGCCGAAAAGAAAGTGGTTGAGGTCGATTTTGTTGTCTTTTTGGACGATCGTAATTAGGGTGATACCGAGGGCGAAGAAGGCTGAAAATACGATGCCCATTGCCGCGTCTTCTTTGATTGTGGATCGAGCTTTGATCCAAGCTATGATTACTGTACTCAAAACTCCGGCAATGAACGCGCCGATAAAAATATTTGCTCCGAGGATAAATGCGATCGCCAATCCGGGCAAAACCGAGTGGCTGATAGCGTCTCCGAGCAAGGCCAGCCGCTGTACCATTAGGTAGCTGCCGACGATCGCGCAGACGATGCCGACGAGAATGGCAATTACGAGCGATCGCTGCATGAATCCATACTGCAACGGCTCAATTAAGGTTTGTAGCATAAAATTATAACATCACAGTTAACTAATGACTAACAACCAAAGCAACCGGGTTTAATGGGAGATTGATCGTTGCCAAACCCAATATTACCCAAGAAACTGGCTTCACAACCGTAACTCGTAGATTAATGACTGTTAGCTAATTAAGCGGCTTGTCCGGCAAAAAACATTACTTGTCCGCCGTAGGCGCGGTAAAGGTTTTCTTGGGTTAGCACTTCTTGGCGGGAACCAGCGGCAATCAATTCTGTATTTAGCAAAATTAAATCGTCAAAATTAGTGATTGATTCGCCTAAGTCGTGGTTGACTACTAAGACGATTTTTCCGGCATTTGCTAGTTGGTGGAAGATCTCAAAAATGATATTTTGAGTTTTTTGGTCAACGCCGACAAACGGCTCGTCAAAGCAGAAAATAGCGGCTTCTTGGGCTAATGCTCTCGCTAGAAATACTCGCTGTTGCTGTCCGCCGGAAAGTTGTCCGATCGGTCTGTCTTTGTAAGCACTCATGCCTACTCTTTCTAAGGCATCGGCAGCGGTGCGGCGACTAGCTGCCGAAAAGCGGCGAAACCATCCGGCTTTTCTGACTCTTCCCATCATCACGACATCCCAAACGGTGGCGGGATAGTTCCAGTCAATTTGCGATCGCTGGGGCACGTAGGCTACTGTTTCGAGTCGATCGGCGATCGCTTCTTGGCCCCAGGTAACAGTGCCGCGAGCTGCCGGAATTAAGCCCAACATTGCTTTGATCAGCGTGCTTTTGCCGGCACCATTGGGGCCAATAATACCCGTCAGCCTTCCCGGTTTGACGGAAAGATTGATATCTCGGAGTGCCTCTACCGTGCGGTAGTTTACTGCTAAGTGCTTAACAGCGATAATTTCAGTGTCGGTAGCGCTGTCTTTGAGGTCGCAAACCATTTTAGACCAAGGATTCTCGTTGGGCAATGCGGCGGTATTCATGGGGGTGAGTCTATCTCCTTTTTATTAAGTTTACTGTAAAAATGAAAAGAATATGAAATCATCGGTAAATAGGAATAATCTGGAACGCAGGAGAGGTAGATAATGCGACAGTGCCAGCTCGAAACCCCTCAAACCATAGGTTTGGCGGCGAAAATCTCAAATCGGTTAAAACTGATATCTTCCACCCTTCTCAATAACAGGCAAGATGCCTGTTCCACAAAGAGTGAGTCTTCCTGTGGGGTGGGCAAGATGCCCGCCCAGACAAGGGTTATTGAGAATGGTGCAAGATGTGAGTTAAAACCGACGGCAATTGTGAAGCAATCCGATAAAGGAGAGTTTAGCGGTGAGTCGGGGATTGAAACCGCCGCCCCTGGATGGGACAAGTCCAAGGCATTTTGGATTAGAACTATTGCTTGCGGCATTTTGACTGTGGGTTTATTTAGTTGTGCTTCAACCCAGGGCGATCGCCTCTCTCCAGAGGCAGATGCTAAACCCAAGGTAGTTGCTACCAGCACAATTATTGAGGATTTGACCGGTCGAGTAGCGGGAGGCGAAGTTCAGCTAACAGGAATTTTGCAGCCGGGAACCGATCCTCACGTTTACGAACCGGTGCCAAAAGATTCTCAAGCTTTAGAACAAGCTAACTTAATTTTGTATAACGGTTACAATTTGGAACCGGGATTAATTAGGATGATGAATGCCGCCGGAATTAAGGCGCGGAAATTAGCAGTGGGGGAAGTTGTCAAGCCTTTGCTACTGAATAAAGAAGGCAATACCGTACCCGATCCGCACGTTTGGGGAAATGTGGAAAATGTAGTTCAAATGGTAGAAGCGATTCGGGATGCGCTAATAGACCTGTCGCCGGAAGATCGGGAGAAGTTTACACAGAATGCTGTGAAACTTACTGAAGAGTTAAAACGTTTGGATAGTTGGATCGAACAAGAGATTAAAACAATCCCCGAAAATAAGCGCGAATTAGTAACAACTCACGATGCTTTTCAATATTACAGCCGCGCCTACGGATTGGGAAGTGCTGGAAGTTTAATCGGGATTAGTACGGAGGAACAGCCAAGCGCTCAAACGGTGCAAAAGTTAGTAGAATCGGTGAAAGCTGCGGGAGTTCCTGCTATTTTTGCGGAGACTACAATTAACCCGCAACTGATTAAAACAGTGGCGGAGGAAGCAGGGGTGAAATTGGCGGCGCAGCAACTTTATTCGGATTCGATTGGGGCGGCGGGAAGCGATGGCGATTCTTATGTGAAAATGATGTCGGCTAATACTCGCGCTATCGTCGAAGCTTTGGGGGGGAAATACACGCCGTTTGAAGTTAGCAAGTAGCAAGTATGGTGCCCCGGAAGAGTTTTATTTTCTCTGCGGGGTGACAGCTAGCTGACGCAGCCTACAAGTTTCAGTAGGCTTGCATTGCATAAGTCTTTGATTGATACAGAAACCGCAGATTTAAGGCAGATAAACACAGATAAACGCAGATTCTTGAAGGAAATGAAAGCTTGGGAATGCAAGAGGTCTAGTTTACCTGCTTCGACAAAATTAAATTGAGCACGTTCAATTCGTTGGAACTTAAAAGATATTTATCTGTGAAAATCTTTTCTCTCATCTGCTCTAAACTGTAACTTCTAAAGACAATAAATGGAAAATTTTGATAGTTATCTCCTATAGGCAGAACATTACCAACGGGATATAGTGCCCGGACATATGCAGCCAAGATATCTCGGAAATTTTGGTATTTCGGTTCTTCCGGGTTGCTGGCAAAATATTCGCTCAATACTTCACCAGCAATAAACGCAAACAATGGCAAGGCATAATACTGGTCATTACGCTGGCTGCTTTGCTCAAATCTTTGTGTTTTTTCAACAGATTTGGTCAGTTGTTTAACTAACTCCATAGCATCTTGAATCGCAAATTGCAAACTCTCGGGATAGCAACTACTATGGCTAATGACCTGCATATTATGCCAAAGTTCACTGTTAGCATTGTTGAATATTTTTACCAGAGGCATCATGTAGGTTTCCTCCAAAGTTTTCGATGCAATAGGCACAACTAACAAACCGCCACTCATGTAGCCGAGTTCGAGGTTGTTAAGGCTCAATAAATTCTCGAAACCTTCACTTACTAACTGGGAAAACTGATTGTTAAAAAACTCGCGCTGTGCAAGATACGAAGTCTGGGACTTACCAGTAGATTCAACATTTTCTCTCAATGCAAAATCAGCTTGACCCAGCAAATCTTCTAGACTCTTATACACTTGTGGTAAGCGCCGATCGCTCCTGTTCTTCCTGTGTTCGCTCTTCAACTGGTCGATTAACTTTTTCATTTGGGATGAGAATGTTTCACCAGCAGCTAACACAGACTTGCCACCGATGGGTATGATGATAAATTTATCTTGGTCAATTTGCCCGCCACCATAAATTCGCGTCAATATAGATGCTTTCAAAATCAACAGGATATTTAAAAGACTCAGTTTACTTTCCTGTATAGATATCTCTTTGTTATCTTCAAAATACACTGAGCGATCGCCCAAATAGAAAATTAATTCTTTGTCCTGATTATCAATCTCATCCTTTCCGCGACCCCGATAAATTACCTGAATCACTTCCATCAGGTTTTTCTCTATTTCAAACCTAGGAATTTCAACTAGAATGTGTTTAGCCTTGGGAAAAGATAGCCCACGACTACCTGAAGCAGTCATAAATACTACTTTCACATCTTCTTTGCATTTTTGGATTAAATCTTTTTCCTCGTCACCAATATTAGCGTGTATTTCTATATACTCCGTTCCTATCTGAAACTCACCTCGATGCTCTCTAATCTTGTCTATCAAATCACCCAATCTTTGTTTATCCTGAATATAGACGATCACTTGTTCAACATCGGAGCGTTTTAAGAGAGCTTCTATATCCTCTAAAATTTCCTCTTGTACTTTGTTTATCAAATCTGTCTCTCGATCTAGCACAGCATCTTCACTAAATTTGCAAGATTCAATGAAAACTTTGTATGTAATGCTTAAACTTTTGGCAGGATACGAATTAGTATTGATAACAGTCGCGTCTGTACCTTGAAACTTAAAATGCTCAACTGACAGAGGCAAACCTGGATTTTTAGCTTTCCGAAAATAGATTTTGTCCGGTTCAGCAGAGGTATCGCTTAAGTGTTGGCTGATTACAGCCTGGTCCACGATAGAAGCATCTGCAACAATCACCTTTGTGTTAAATCCGTGCGCCGATTTTTCTCTCAATTCATACTTATTTAGGATATCGTTGATGCCATTTAAAAATTCTACTCCTCCCTCATCTCCTGTAATTTCATCGATCATGATAAACAAATGCTTGATGCGAATGGAGATATCTTTCATACGAGCAGAAAGAACCTTATTTTCGTTTTTTATGTAAGCATTCCTAAAAATTTTATCAAAATGTTTTAATGTGTCGCCTGCATCGGTTTTCTTTAAAGAGTGGATGGAAACAGTAGCGACAATATGGTTGGAATGTTTAGTATCAATCAGGGTAGAAATAGCTTCACAAATGCTATTAAGTACGCCCTTAGTTGTAACTCCAGTATCTTCAATTACATTTTCTGTTTGTCTCTTGAGTCGGTTCGATCGCCTATTTTGACGCTTAGTTTGTCGGCTATCTTGAAAATTCACAACCTGTAATGGAAATTCTCCCTGCTGCTGATTCGAGAGATACTGGACAGTATATTTATGGCCACTATCTTTAATTAAATCGCTATAGGTATTAATTGCTAATATTCTGTCATCGCATAAATCGTCAGTACCAGGTTTTTTAAAATTGTTGATAATATCTAGATTTACCTGTTTTCTGGGACTGACATAAAAGAAGAGAAATCCATCGTTTACATGATCTGTGAGAAACTTGGCGATCGCAGTTGTTTTGCCAATACCCGGATTTCCAGTCAAAAAGACATAACTAGCGGCAGATTCTAAAGCTTTTTCAATGAGTTTAGCGTGAGCATTCCGCAAATTCAAAGTTTCACTCAATCCTAACTGCTGCATCAATTCATCCGGCACAATTCCCACCGAGTTAAAAAAACCTTCAAGTCGCTCTGTGTGACGTACAACATTGATTTTATCTGCCGACATTGCTAATATATCATCAACAAACTTTTTGCCGCGATCGAAACTGTGACAAGCACTCCGCTTGATTTTCTTTAAAACTTCCTTGCGGGCATCGACGATTTCTTCAGGACTCGAATCATGCTTGTAAATCAGGTAACAAGTTTTCAAAACATCTAAATTTTCAGGACGGACTGACATCGCGCTAATTCCGCGATCGGTATATCCCACCGCATTAAATATTACTGACGAATCATCAGCAAGTATCTCCGTTTTTCGGAGAAATTCATAAAAACTATAAGCGTAACCGCCAGCTTGAATTAACTTAGCACTCTCCTTATCATCATACTTAAACGCAGTAAAATAACTCTTCAAACCTTGAGAAAACTCGGCTCTTCTGGGTTGGCGGTGGAAACTGTATAATATAGGAACTTTATGCTAGAGGCTAAGCTCATGGATTTCCATC
>NZ_JAUBUE010000088.1:0-9568 GCF_036705305.1 Microcoleus sp. B3-D7
ACCGGGAATTGAAGCTGTGCTCCTTCTCCCGCCTTCTTAATCATTTTCCTTGCAGCGTCCGCAGTCATCGGGCCGCCACGCTCTGAGACAAATAGATAGGGCGAGTCGGGAAAGTCTCTTTGCAATTGTCTGAGCGATCGCATCTCTTCCCCAGCCAGCGGATGAACGCTAGGACGTGAACCTTTAAGCCGCCTAACGTGGATGTGAGCAGTCTTCAAATTAATCTGCTGCCAGCGCAAGTTCACCAACTCCGATATCCGCAGCCCGTGTCTGTAACCAATGAGAATCAGCGTAGAGTCCCGATGACCCCACCGCCCCTTTCTAGCGGCCTTAATCATCGCCTCCACCTCATCCTCGAATAGATATTCCCGATCGCGAACTTCCAAGTATGTCCTCCTGTTGGAGCTAGTTTTTGGGGGCGGCGAAACAGACTCTCTAACTTTCAGAAGTCGAGGGCCGCGGCTGGGGAATGGAATGACAGTCATTAGAGCACCTAAATCAGTGCCAACATTCTAACTATTGAGATAGATGTTAAAAAGTCTGTCCCTCCCAGCGAATTTGATGCGGCCAAGCTAGCACCTCACTCCATCCCCCCAGTTGCTCGATAAGCATTCGATATTGAGCGCCGTCTGTAGCAGCCAAGAATGAGCCTCGCACCCACTGTCCCCAGCGCTGCACCCATGCCGTTCTGCCAATGGGTTCTGTCTGCGGTTCCGTTTCTGCGGGGAGGGTTCCACCTACCCCTAAATTTGTATCAAAAACAGGGGTAGGTGGAACCGCCTCAATTGCTTGTGCTGCAAGAAGTTCAGCTTCCTTTAGCTCAGAGATTTTTTTCGCTTGTTTTTGGGTTGTAAATGCCATTAACTCAGCCCACTTTGCAGGGGTGCTGAGCTCATCATCAAATGAATAGACCCGCTTCAGCACTCCGTTCTGCTTCGTTCTTCTGCCAATCAGTTTGCAGCCGATTAAACTCAACAATTGATTTAGCCACTGCATCGGCTTCATCTTGCCGGGATGTCCGAGAAGATTTGCGATCGCCTTCTTCTTGCACCGTTCGTAAAGCTCGTTGACTTCAAAATCGTCGCCACTCCAATCTTTGCTGGAATCGAGAAACTTCTCCAAGCCCAGGGCTTGAAGCGCTCTGATTTTGAGGTAGCGACTGGAGAAGTCGCCCAAAAATTCTCGCTTGCCAGCCGAAAATTTGTGCCGCTGCAAATATTCGGCGTCCTCTGGGTTGTCAAATTGCCAAGCCGCATCAAGCTGAGACAAAAGCGATCGTTCGTCAAATCTCACGCGACGCACAAACTCCCAGCTCCACAGCTCAGAGTCTTCGATTCCTGGTAGCCGTGCTTTCAGCAAAGCTTTGATGCTTTGGCATCGTTCCGGCCATGCAGCGCTATAGTTCCGCTTGATTTCTAAAGCTTCAGCTAGGTCAATGTCGGGAGCGTTGAAAATTTCCTGAGATTCCTTGTCTTTACACTCTTCCTTTGCCAGAGCGTAGCCTTCATCATCACACTCAGCAGCCGAGACTTGCTGCACCGAGTAACCGCCAAGCTCGAAAGCTTTAAGCAAATATTCCCGCAAGTTCGCACGTTCTAGCTCTGCCTTGGCTTGGAGCTTTGCCCACAGAATTGTGTGTGGGGTGACGATTTGAGCCGCTAAATCTTCTCTGATTTTTTGCAACTGGGATTCATCCTCTACAAGTAAGCGAGCCTCTGTGTCCCCGAACTCTGCAAGAGCTTTGATAATGTCAGCTTCAAAGATTCCCGCACTGCTACGACTTTTCAACCCGCGTTCAGGACAGAGAATGATGATTCTTTCAGGGTGGCGAACCCGACGGCTAATCTGCGTAGCTTCATCGACTCCGAGTACCCCCACAAACCAGCAAAAAACATCAGAGAAATAATCTCGAATGCTAACATCAATACCGCTTTCACCAGTCGGGCTGAAGATTAACCAGGCTGGTTTGTGTTCCCGAATGTAAGCGTCCGAGTTTTTAATGAATTTTTTCGCCCAATCCTCTGTTCCAGTTTTTGAAGTCAGCAGAATTCCTGGGCCGTGCGATTCTCTCAGCCTTAAAGCTAGAGCCTCGGCATCTCGCAGCGAATCCGTGACAACTGCAGGGCAAGGACTTTTAAGGATTTCAGCGCTCAGCCACTTTTTAGACTTTTTCCCCGCGTCTACAAAAAATATGGGGGGAGTATCGCCCGTGAAAACATTCTCAATTTTGACTGACTGCTTGCCAGAAATCTCAGAGATATAATCCACAACGATGTCGGACTGGTTGCCGTCGCTCAGGATAATCCGATCTGCCAGCTTGCAGATTACCTCTAGTCGCTCAAGAATTTCTAGACGCTTCCCAAAAAGTGTAGAAGAGGTCAGGGCGTGCTTAATCACAGACACTGACTCATCAAGGATGACAGTCATCCCTCGGACGTGCTGCATAGCATACTCAAACATCTCAATCGGAAGCTTGAGGAGCGAGTCAACGCAGAGACTTAAGCGGCCGTCAGGGTCTTTAGTGAAGAGATAGCCTTTGTGTTCGTCCCAGTGATAGCTACCCCATTTTTCGCACTGTTGCAAAAGCAAGCTGTTGCGGTATCCGAGGTTTATCTGTAAACCGCGCAGGTCGATCGCAACTTTATTCTTAACCCATTCCGTTTTCCCAGTTCCTAGCCCCGATTTTATCGCCGTGACTGTGCCGGACTCTGGCGCGGGCGCATCAAAATATTTTGAGTTGATTGTGCGATCTGGAGTGAATCCCCGAAGCCTCAGCCATTTTTGCAGCTTCCATCCTTCTGAGGTTTCTTGGCAAGCTTCAGCGATAACCGCGTCAATGTCGCCACCAGCCACTAAGAAATCGTCAACACCTTTAGCGGGGCCCGGCAACTTGCCGATTTTTGCGATCGCACTTTTGAACAATTTGCTGAGGACTGTGGCCGCTTTGAATTCTTGACTCTGCGAGTAGTCCCCAGCGCGGTAATCAAAAACGATCGTGATTTGGCGTTCCGCTGTGTCAAGCGGTTGGAGTGCTGTGTGAAGTTCCCGTGCCAAGGCTCGCTGGTATTCTGTCCCGTCGGATTTTCTTACTGTTTCCCCGCGTTCCGTGACTCTGTAACCCGTGTGAATTCCCGGCAGTCCGATCGCAGCATGCCCGCGACTGATTAAGCAGCACGCCTTCTTTTCCCCTTCAGTGATGACGGTGGGGCAATTGCTACTGATAACCCAGTCCCAAAATCCCAAAGCTTCCCCGTTGATGCCGACTGCCGGGAGTTCGGGCATCGCTAACTTATGCTTGGCGGCTATTTTTCGCCAAATGGCGACAGTCACCTTTGGGCAAAAGACTTCTAGCGGTTTGCCCTGCGGCTGGTGATACTTGCGGGGGCGGCCTTTCTTGTCAAAGGCGAGCGGCGGGCCGGCTAACTGGCGGAAGCGGCCATTGGCTATGAATCCCGATACGCCTTCACATTTATTAAAATTTCTTTTCGCCTGAGCGCTACCGCTGCTGCTGTTTGTGGTGGCGTCAGTGTCGCGGTACAGCAGGTCGTAGGTGGTCAGTGCGCTGTCTGTCGGCTCAAAGTTGAGGAGGAAGATTTCAGGTAGGAGTCCTGATTTGACTACGCAGTCTTGGTACGCAAGCTCCTCAGCAAAAGAGCTTGCTGTGTCTGTGGTATTCATGATAGATTGAGGCTAGTTTATTATGATTCAAAGACCTAGTACCAAGCCAGAGTATAGTTTGACGACGCACTCTGAACTTGGTTGGAGGTCTTTTTTTTGTCTATTTGTAGACTAAGAATAAGGTAGCATGACCTGGCTAACTGACGCCAGTTTTCGATCTATTTTTTTGCCCCAGTAGTGTTGAAAGAAAAAAATGGTTGTTTTAGCTCAGACCCTGCAAATTTGACTTCATGTCGCGCGTTGGTGAATTCTCCTTAAGAAATAGTTGTGCGACTTCCTAATCAATAAAATTGGCTAGACCTACTCTTAACTATAGTCTTCAGCTTTTGTAAAAAGTTTTTTGACTTATGGAAAATTTGAATCAGACACCTTTTGCACAGTGTCCCCGCCTCTTTTTACAAAACGTTGTAAACCGGATCTAATAACTTGTGAGCAGTGGAGTAGATGCTCCACGGTTCAGATTTGACCGAGCCATGTCTGTATTGCAATGTGTGTAGCTTTTTACGAAGCAAGTTCTCCTGTTTTGCCCTTTGCTTCCGTAAGCCAAAAGTCTAATATATTGGACTTTTGGCACAAAGCCTCTAGTGGCGCAAGCTGTAGCCTGTCAGATACCTCCGTAATGTTCCTCGAAACCCGTAGGTTTTGTTGTGGTCGTGCGTGGTGTAAAGGTGGTGTGCAGTCGCAATTTTCTAGTAATACCTTGCGTTATCTTGTGGATAGCAATTGGTATAGCAGTTGAAACTTGTAGAGTTTCCAGGGTGTTAACAGTCTTTTAGCGCAGTCTGGGTAAAAGTTAGACTGTGTGTTGCTACTCCAAACTTGTAGAGCTTGGAGGGTGTCAACGGTGTCTTATGAGTACCTGATGACTAAGCCGCTAAAATTTAGAAAAATTATAGAGTGTTGCTCACTACTTGAAACTCTACGAGTTTCGAGCGCGTCAACGGTGTCTTATGAGTACCTGATGACTGTGCCACCAAAATTCAGAAAAATTATAGACTGTTGCGTACTACGCCAAACTCTACGAGTTTGAGCGGTGTCAATGGTGTTTTACGACTGCATTAGGAGTAATAGGCTCCCTAAGCTTTTACTTGCTTTTCTATACCGGGTATCACCTAATCCGGTTAAGTCGAGCAAGTGGCCGGGAGGCAGGCTGCAAGCCAGCCCCCTCCCGGCCCGCGTTCTTATCCTCCTTCGCTGAACTTTTCAATCAATTCTTTAAACTGCTTTTTGCCTTCGGAGAATTTGCGCCCTTTCTTGCCGAGAATATTCTCAATAATCCACGTCGCGGTTTTGCCCTCAACTTGTGCAGCTTCCACCTTCCACCACAGAGCTAAGTCACTAGCATTAGCCTCGGAAGTGGTAGCGGAAGCTTCTGGCTGTAAGTCGTTGTTATATAAGGCTTCCAAGGCTTCCCGCGCAGCTTCCACTTCCTCGCCGGAAGCTGCAAGAATTGCTTCCGCTTCCTTCCGCCGTTGCTGTTCCGCCACGTAGATCGAAGTGCTAAGCTCGTCCGCCACGTCAGCGTCGATTGCCCGCTCCTTCATAGCCTCAAACTCGTCAGCCTTGGCTAACTTCAGAGCGCATCGGCGGCCCTCAAAGCAGCAGGCAAAACCCGACACCAGGGCTACACCTTGCATGAAATTGTGCAGGGGAATCTTTCGGGAAAAGATGAACGGGGGAGCTAACCACAGTGTGAGCCCAGAAACCGACAATACTGAAACCTTCAAGAGCGACATAGCATCACCCCCACACCAACCAAAGCACCAATAGTGCTTGCAATCAGCCGAAATCGAAGCTGTAGCAGGTTAATTTTCAAAATGGCGATGATGGCATCATCTAACAACCAAGCGCTGGCGCTGACAATCAACTTAAGCGCGAACAGTGCTTGTACAAATAGCAGTAGAGAGGGGTGAAGCGATGCCAACCAGCAGAGGAAGCTGGAGGCAATCGCAGTCAGCAGAAAGTTGTTGCTAAGTGCGATCGCCTTTATCATTGCCGATACCTCAAAATGTTGCCGATGTAATCTTGGGCTGATTCATGCGCCTCGAATTCTGAAGGACAATGCCCCCCATCTATGAGCGCGGTAAATTGCCCGTCGTGGTAAATGAATTTGTTGTCTCGAAAAATCTGCCAACCCCAGCCAGCATCCTCATAAACTCGGACAAAGTAACCGTTGTGCCAGTACCGGGCGTCTGAGTTTGCAAGTCGTCGTAAGACGTTTAGAATCATTTCTCAGTCCCTCCGATCAGCTTGGCTTTAATCGCCTCAATCCTTTCAGTAGCGCGAGTTTCTGCTTTCTCTAGACCGACACCTAGACGAGCAGAACCAGGGCGCAAGCCGTGCAAAGTCTTAGCCAATCCGAAATCAGCTTTTTTCTTTACCAGTTCGTTAGTCGCTACCGCACCCTCATACTTCCTGTGCGATTTGTGGACTTTTGCATCTGCCTCTTCAATCTGGGTTAGCGACTTGTAGGCTTTTTTGGCGTGGCGAGCTCCCTCGGTTTTTTCCTTTGCGAGCTTCTTCATTGCATCTGCTTCTTCTTCTGTGAAGTAGCGCGGGGCATCCACTACGGGTGTGGTGCGGATACTGGCAAAATTACCAGGGTTAAGAGGTGTAATTACGCTGGCATCAGTCGGAGCGGTCAACTTTTCGCTCTTACTGGTGATGGTGTCGGAAACTTCACCACCAAATAGTTTTGTCGTCATGCCCATGTCATTTCTGTCCTATTTGAATTGTGATTTTTACTGGGAATAGATTTAGTGGATTAATGCGGGGAAAGAGCCCGAAAATTAGCAGGGCAAAGCCTACCGACGCGAGAGCGAGGGCAAGGGCTTGCGCCCAGTCAATCCAATCAGTCAAATTAATCTGGCGAGGGCTTTCTTGATTGATTAGTCCTGTGTCAAGCGGTTCGGTTTGGCGATCAAACTCTAGACCGTGCGAAGTCAGTAACTTTTCCCACGTTGCTGTTGCTGTTAATTTCCCGAATTCTCGTGCTTGCTCGTTTGTGAGATTGCAGTCGTAGGCTAATTGCTTGAGCTGGTCTATACGACGGTAAGAAATTAGAGGCTTAGACATGATTAACAGTCCTCAAATCATGACCTCTCAAATCACCGCCTATAGTTAGATGCCCGTCGTAGCAAGGGTAGTATTCAGAGGGCATAGTTCCGCTCGTCCAATTGACGTGGTACCCCCAAACTTCTTCATCTGGGTGCCAGCAGATACCCACTACCTCGCCGTACTCTATTTGAGCTATTTCAAATTCATCAATCCAATGGTCAGCTACTTTGTCCCCGACTTGAAAGCTAGGAACTGGGTATTTTGCAGGCAGCTTAGCAGCCGACTGGTGCACTGGAAAAATGGTCAACAAAGCAGCCGAGGCTAACCTTTGCAAAAGTTCGCGCCGGGGAAACGTAAAGAGTTGCGATCGCCCCTCTGGGCAATCGGCGTTATGGTTCATAATATTTAGGCTCCAAACGTTGTAGACAAACGGTTTGGGGAAGTTCGTCCTTACTTCAGTGCTGGTTACACTGCGTAGGGGCGCATATCAAATCTTCCTTAAACTTACGATCGCAGATTCTGAGCTACATTGCAAGCTGCGACTGTAAAGTTTTGTCATCAAATCTCTGAAAGCCGAAAACCTAAAAAGTTTTCAGCGTCCCGCGCACGGCCGACTTAGCTGAGACTATTCGGGTACATCCTGCGTTGTGGTCAACCCCGCATAGTGTTCCCAGATGGTACGGGCGGAATTTCCAACCCAAACCGCAACCTGCTGTACTTGAACGCCTTTCCCAAGGCAAAAAGATATGAACGTGTGGCGGCAGTTGTAAAGCGGTCGCCTCGCAATGCCGAGACGTTCGAGAACAAGCTTCCACTGGCGGCGCACCAAGTTGTGCTCGTCAATACTCAAACCGTTCTTGCTTGGGAAAACCAACAAATCATCGCCACGAGCTGCCCTGGGTTTAATAGCGCTCAAGAGCGATCGCAGTTTTGGGTTGATCGGAAAAATGCGAGATTTGTTGGTTTTCGTCCCCTTGGTGATCCCGTAGACCCGCGCCTCACAAAAAGTTATTCGGGTAAGGTCGGCGTCAATGTGCTTCCACCGAAGCGCGATTGCTTCGCTGGGTCTGCACCCGGTGAGAAACAGAAACTCAATCAAGGGAGCGTAAAAACTCTCTGTTTCCTTAAATGCCGCGATGATACGCTCGCGTTCCTCCTCCGTAAAAGGCTGTATGTCGGTGGATGGCTTCCTTGCTTTGATTTTGAGCTTTTCAAACGGGTTATTTTCAATCAGCCCGAAGTCCGACGCCCAAGTGCAGCAAGCGTTAATTTGCATGAGCGTTCTCTTTGCGGATCGGGATGTGGTGGCTTCGAGCAATTGCGATCGTATTTTTTGAGCCTGGTTCAAATCGCCACAGGTTTTGCTGATGTGCCTCCGCACCACACCAAAATCTTTTTTGATTGTGGTCGCCGCCAAGTGTTCGGTTTTATAAGCTGTGTATCTTTCCCACAGCTCGCCCAAGCTAAGAAAAGGCGAGGGATTTTTGTCTGGCTTCGCATCTGTTTGCAACTGCTGCGATAGCTGGCTGAGGAGAGCTTTAAGCTCTGGCGTTATGGTTTGCATACCAGCCTCAAGTCATCACCAGCAGGTCGCGGCGCGACAAAGCAGAAGTTGTCTCGTCTGCGCTCAGACGATCGTTCTAAAAATGACATAATGATTCAGCTCCAATCGTTACCGGTTTAACGTTTGGGGAAGTCGTAGCTAGTGCAGTGCTGATTACACTGCGCCGGCCGCGCATATCAAATCTTCCTTAAACTTACGATCGCAGTATTCCAGCCATCTTGTCAAGCAACGGCTGTAAAGTTTTACGAGAGGGAGGGAAGCCCCGAAGTTAACCGGGGCGGTAGCTTCCTAATTTCCCTTGTGGGGTTTACCCTTCAATCCTCCCCTAAAATCTCTTCAAGTTTCGACAGCAAATTAGCCGGGACTTTCTTGGCTAGATGGGGACGTATAAAACTGAGAACTTTAGCTGCTTTGTCAGATAAGTCGCTGGCAGGCGAACTTTTTTGATTTTCTTCCCGGTCGCGATTAGTGATCGCTAATTGTTCTTTTAGATTTTGCACCTCAAGTCCCAAGTCCCCGTTCCGCTCGTGCAATTGGTTCAGTTCTGCATCCCATTCCGCTAGCTGCTTTTTGGCTTCCTTCAATTCAAGCCTGAGCGATTCATCGCTGCCCTCGCTCAGGCTCTCAATTTTCCCAACCGTTCCTCCACCAGCGCTAAGCGTTCCATCACGGGGTCAAGCTTGGCCGCTACCTGACTGTCTACAACTTGACCGATATCTGTAGACAAATCTGTAGACAAATCTGTAGACATCAAACTATCATTGCTTCGTGTAGACATTGATGTAGACACTGGTGTAGACACCTCTATATCTCCTCCCATAGCAAGCACTTTTAGGACGCGCATTGCTGCTTGACTGGGCGATTCCCCTTCCTCTCTCTGGGCTTCAATCCAGTTCAAAAAGTGACCCGAAGCGCGAAACGATATAACCTGACTGTTACTCATTGTAGACACTTGTAGACATCATGTGTCTACACTAACTGATACCTGTCTACAGTGTCAACACTTTTGTCTACAATTCTGTCTACAATGTTTCAGTCTTCCCAAAATCCCTCAAAGCGCTGCGGTGCTAGCTGCGTGTAGCGGACTGTGTGGTGAATGTTGGCGTGGCCCAGATAATCTTGAATCGCCCTGGTGTCTATCCCCTTGGCGGCCAAGTAGTAACCGCAGCCGTGTCGCAGCATATGGGGGTGAACCGGGAATTGAAGCTGTGCTCCTTCTCCCGCCTTCTTAATCATTTTCCTTGCAGCGTCCGCAGTCATCGGGCCGCC
>NZ_JAUBUE010000018.1:0-113134 GCF_036705305.1 Microcoleus sp. B3-D7
CGCTTCTGTGATTTATTGCGTAAGCGTTGCTTGCCGAAGCCATCGCCTCCCTCTTGAAAAACTGTCCGGAGTATTGTAGAGTAGCAGCAGAGAGATTTCGCTTAACACCAAAAAATTACGAGCCAGTAATTTTGGTGGTAGGTGGATTAATACGGTGGCGAATAGGTGCGATAGTTATGTGTCAAGAAAAGTCCCTACAAGCTGAAAAAAATAGTAAAAATTAGGCCATAAAATAGGGTAGTTATTATTGACAAACCGTTGAAATCCTTATTGAAGCGTTGGTTTCTGGCGGACGAGCCCCTCCGGAACCGTCCACCAGAAACCAAGCGGGGGAAGGGATTGGAATTATGGGAGAGGTCTAATAGCTTTCTCAAGCTAGAACTTGTCTTTTAAGATCGTCTTTTTGATCGTGACTGGATACTCTGGCATAACCTACTGTCAATTCACTGCCTGTTTTATTGCCAATTAAGTCAGCAATATCATAGCGACAATGACCACCAACTGTACGAGTTGATTTAATTTTGCCGTCAGCCTCCCATAGATCCAAGGTTTTGACCGTTACACCTAATAGCTCGGCTGTTTCTGGAGGACTTAAACTCGACATAACTTGATTAGATCACAACTTTTGTCTAGGTTAATGGGGTATTGTCCAGATTTTGACTCTCGTTATTTAACCCTTTCCCATTTCCCCTTTAGGCATCGCGCAGCAGTCGGCAAGCATACCCACCGACTGCAACGAGCAGTAAGCCCAGCGAGGAGATAGCGTATAACAAAGCCATGCCAGCACCGGCACCTGTCCCGATAATTCCGCCAAAAATAGCTGCTAAAAAACCTCCCGGTTGCATGGCGGGTTCAAAGACGCTATCGGCAAGTGGCCCTGCGATCAATAAACCGATCGCTGACGCCAATTGCACGATAACTGCTCTGGTAGCAAAAACGCGCCCCTGTACTTCTGGTGCGACTTTCGCCAACCAAATCGCCTCGTTGGAACTGCCGAGGATGGGGAAATTGAAAGACGAACAAAATTGAGCGGGAATCCAGATGGAAAGTGCCTGACCGAAAGCAAAGAGTATTTTACTCAAGCCCGCGCCTGCCATGCCGAGCAGAAAGCCCCGGATTCGGCGTTTGGGGCCGCCCCAAATACTGACGATCGATGCTCCTAGAACGCCGCCGGCGCCGGCGGCTGAAAGGATAGTACCTAGGGTTCTGGCATTGTTGCCGGTGCGTGCCAGAATCATCGGCGAGTAGAGGGCCGCGCCGATGTCGTGAGCAAACCAGAATAGCGAAACGGACACCAGCAAGGCCAGCAGGCTGGGACGCTCGACGATGTAGCGGAATCCGAAGCTGAGTTCTTGCAATAGGTGAAAGCGAGTCGGCTGGGGATTGGAGGCGATCGCGGGCTGGGGTATTTTGACAGATACTAGGGTGGCGATCGCTATTGTAAAAGTTGCCAGGTCGATCGTAAAAATCCCGCTCAACCCAATCACAGAATAGAGAATCCCCGCCAGCGTCGGAGCAATAATACTCGCGCCGTAACTTGCCAGAAAACTTAAACTGCTAGCACGGCTGTAATGCTTTTCTGGCATCATTGTGGCGATGGCTGCTGAGTAAGCTAACTGCTGAATTTGGTCAAAAATTCCGTTAACTGCACCCGCTACATATAAATGCCATAGTTGCAGATTTTGGCTGATATAAAGTAATAGGATAGCGAGCGTTAACACAGCTGAAACCGCATCACCGATCGCCATCAAAAATTTTCGATTACAGCGATCGACGAGAATGCCAGCAACCGGAGCGAGCAAGATGCGCGGCAATTGAATAAAAAAAATCAACAAAGCCAAAGCCGTCACTTGACTGGTGGACTCCCAAATCCAAATAGTCAGCGCAAACGCGGACATACCGCTGCCAATCATCGAAGCAGTTTGTCCGAGCCAGAGTTGAATAAATTTTTGCATTAAATAAGCGATTGATAGGATTTAAAATTCAGAGAATCGGGGTTTTTAGGCAGAAGAATGACACCCGCATCAAACCGCACGCCGCTATCCTTAAAACCAAGGCCATTGCTGGCTCAGTGGAGATAATTCTTCATATTGCTGTCTCGCCTCCTTGCGGTAAAATTTCGCCAAATGCCGCTGTCGCCACATTAGTACGCCCGTAACAAACAGTACAATCGCTCCTAATCCTGCGAGCGCGTGTACAAGTCGCAAGTAAATTCCGCCATAGCTGCCAATATGTAACGGATAAAGCGAGTTGAGAATTCGATTGGCTACAGAAGCAGAATTTACACTGTCAGCCTGCAATATTTTGCCACTATATTGGTCGAGATAAATGGTGCTAATACCGTTTGGGTGAGGCTCATTTGGAAATTTTTTCCGTACCTTAAAAGTTTCTTCAGGTGTCAAAGGCAGAGAAATAAAAGTGGTTTTAGCTTCCGTCCAAACGGTATTAACTTGCTGTAATATTTCGTCAATCTTTTGCCTCGATCTGCTAGATTGGGGATGAGAAGTCAATGCTGGCTGTGGCTTTTCATTGGTTAGCCAATACAAAGTCGATTCAACCGACGGGTAAAAAATTATCGCTGTCCCTGTCGCCGAGATGAGTATGAGAAAAGCGACCGATACAATGCCAGAAACGTTATGTAAATCAAATACAGTCCGCTGCCACTGAGCTTTCCAATTAATAGAAAATCCGCGACCCAAATTGCGCCAACCCGTCCACAATACCAAACCAGTAAAAGTTAGTCCTAGCATTACTAGACCGCAAATACCGACAACAAGATGACCGAATTCTCCTCCCGCTAATTCCGCGTGTAACGTCAAAATAAAACCTGTAAAAGTTTGTTTTCCAAGGCGCGTACCCGTAATTTCTCCGCTGTAAGGATTGACATAAACGCTAACTATTTCCTCATTTTTTGACTGCATCCAAACTTGGCAAACTTCCTTCGCTGACCGCGGCAGCAAGATACTAAGAGCTTGATTTTGCGGATAAGCTTTTTCGACAATTTGCAGGACATTTTCCAGCGGTATCTGTTCGGCTTGAGGAATGACTTGCAGGAGTTGGGGATTGAAGAACCGCTCGATTTCGGGACTAAAAACCAGCAAGCTACCCGTTAAAGCAATTACTGCTAGAAATATTCCTACCACCAACCCCAAATACAAGTGCAGTTTGAATGCGAGTTTGCGGAACTTCATCTCTAAATTTTTCTCAAAGCCGTTAACTGTTCTCATTATCTAACCCAAGTTGCTAGTTATAATTAGACGCCCCCAACCCCGCAAATTTCCGGGAATTTTAGAGTATTCTTCCCAAATTTGCGGAGGGCTTTTAGAGTGCCCCCCGAAGCTTGGGGGTAGATTTGTAACTAGCAACTTGGGTCTCTCAGAGGGAGAGTTACCCTTGTTATCATTACCAGAACAACACCTGATAGCGACAGTTAGGCGGCCAGCGCTTTCCTCGCAAGCCCCAACTTTCTCATCAGCAGGAAATCCCCAGCCGATAAATAATTACCAGTTAAGGCGGTAATTAACACTGAGAGTCAAACCTCTGCCTGGATAATTAGAGCTGTCCGAGCCAAATCCAGCTAAGTATTGAGAAACCACGGGAAAATATTGATTATTCAATAAATTCTCGACTTTGACTTGTAGCAGACCTTTTCCCAGTTGAATTGTGCTGACGTAATCCACTGTGAGATAGCTGCTAATTGGGCCACCATCCGAGCCATCTTTGAAGGCTTGATCGCGATTTCCAGAATACAATAACTGTAACCGATTGTTCCATCCCTGCAAAGTTTCGTTTTCGAGATAAGCTGTTAGCTTGAGCGGTGGAATTCGGACGCTATCGAGGGCGATGGAACTGCCATTTTCCTCATATTCGCCTTGAATATAAGTAGCAGTCCCGCCGAGCGACCATGCTCGTGCAGGTTGCCAATCCACAGTCCCTTCTAAGCCGTAAATGCGTTCTGGGGCGCGCTTTAGTTCCAGTCGACCGGTGTTGCCAACTGGTTGAAAATTCACTCCTAGATCAGAGGTATTATAAAAAGCGGCAAGCGACATTTGCACGGATTCCCACGCTCCTCGAATGCCAATTTCGTAGCTGTTCACTTTTTGCGGTTGAGTTACTTCTAACGAAGATTCAATTCCGACAAAATTGTCTGGGGGTTCGCGGAGGATGCGGCCGAAATCGGGAACTGAGAAACCTTGAGCAAAGTTGCCAAATACGTTGAAGTTGTCATTAATTTTATAGACAGCCCCTGTATTAAATAGGGTGGCGTTAAATTTGCGATCGCCTCCTTGGATCTGGCGATCGTTAAAAGTGGTATAATCATTGACTTCTAACCCGATGCGTTCGTGACGTATCCCGCCACTTAGAATGACTATATCGTCAATATTCCATTCCAATTGACCGAAAAGGCCAAGGCTGTTGTAAGTGTAAGGAGGAACGAAAGGACGCTCGGAAATTTTCCGGTAAACCCGACGACCACTTGTGTCAAATATCTCCGGGTCGTACAAGTCGAAACGCTGTTTGCTATCTTCAGTAACATAGTCAGAACCCCAAGTTAATCGAAGATTTTCGGCACGGGACAAAGGAGTGGTAATCGCCAGTCTACCTCCTATCTGTTCGCTCTCGGCTCGCGAACGAGTAACGCCGACAAACGGACCATAGAACTCGAACGGGCGGTAATCTAAAGGAACGCCTGAATTGGAATTCGTTCGATAGTAGATTTGACTTTGAAGGCTGCTGCCAAAAAGGTTTTGGTTGGTGTAACTTAGGTTGAGCTGTGTACTTTTATTTCCCGGTTCTTCCCCGTCGATATCAAAATCTCCGGTTCGGATGGCGCGGGCTTTTTGCCGTCCTTCCTGGTCGTCAACGCTAGAGTCTCCGATCACATTGGGATCTTGGGTTTCCCGATAGTGATTGACAGTTAGTTGCAGCCGCTGTTCGCTGGTCAAATCTACCCCGACTTTGCCCATCACGTTGAAGAGGGTGCTGCTATCTCCGCCGAGTTCAAAAAAGGGAATGCGATCGCCTTTGGCATCGTAAAAAGATCCACTTCTAGAGAGCGAGACAGTGCCCGTCATATCGAAATTGCCACTTCGGCCAGAAATCGTCTGCTGAGCGTTAAAGCCTAGAGCATCTTCTGTGTTTGTTAAAGCGCTACTGACGCCTACTTCAGTAACAGCAGTTAGCCTTTCCTCAGTTGGCCGGCGAGTAATAATATTAACCACGCCACCTGTAGCCTGAGCGCCGTAGATTGCTGTAGACCCCCGCACTACTTCAATGCGTTGGATCGCGCTGGGATCGATGTTTCTATAATCTCTGCCAAAAGATTGAAGATTGGTACCTTGTGGCACGCCGTCAATCAGAACGGAAACGTCGCGACCCCGCAAAGTTTGTCCATAAGTTGCCGTACTTTGAGTCGGGGGCGCAAAACCGGGAACCTCATTTGCCAGAGCTTCCCCGATATTTCTCGATGGCCCTGCCTGCTCCTGAATTTCTTGTGAGTCTACCACCGTTATAGAGCGCGGCACGTTCGTCACTCTTTCTGCGGTTCGCGTTGCAGTGACGACGATTTCAATCGGGTCTCTCCCCACCTGTGGCGTTCCCGGTGGCTGTGTCGGTGTTCCTGGTGGCTGCGCTGTAGGCGGTAAGGGTTCTCCAGGCGTTCCTGGTGGCTGTGCTGTAGGCGGTAAGGGTTCTCCAGGCGTTCCTGGCGGCTGCGCTGTAGGCGGTAAGGGTTCTCCAGGCGTCCCTGGTGGCTGCGCTGTAGGTGGCAAAGGTTCTGCGGGTATCTCTACCTGCTGCCCTGTCGGTGGCACGGGTGCTGCGGGTGTCCCCGGCTGCTGTGTTGTAGCAGCCGGTGCAGGCGGGCGAGCAGTCATCTGCGAGGTGGGTTGTAAGCTGAGAATCAGACCCGCAGCGTTAGGAATCACCCGTGCCACTGGTTGGCCTCTCTCACCAATCACTTTGATTCGGATGCTGTTGTTATCTAAAGGAGTAACGGTGACAGAAGCAATTCCGGCAGCCGGTTTGTCTTGACGAAACTCATTTCCCCCCGGTAGTCGCAGTTGAGCGGTGATGGCATCAATTTGTAAAGTTTCGCCAAAGGTGGTGGTGAACACTTGCAGGGGTCTTCCATCTTCAGTGTCTAGGATGATTTCAATGCCTTCTGACGTGGGGTTGAGGCGAATGCCCGTCACCTGCGCGATGTTGGAAGCGCACGCCGACTGAGCGACTACCGCCGACACGACTCCTGCCAGCCCAAGGCTACTTAGTAATTTCTGCGATATGTTCATTAGTCTTGAATCAACAATTGATAGAACTTCGGATATGTGGTTTGCGTTGTTTGCACAACATGATTTGTGGCAGCGTTGCTGCTCTTGTGGGCAGGAGTGAAACTGACCTGCGGAAGATACGACCTAGTTGTCAGGCGCAGTTCGATCCGATTCTCCCGTCGCTATCCGCCTTTGTCTGGCAGGAAGCGCGTGAGGGCGAACGCCTCAGTCCGGTGGCGCTCTGGACGATCGCCCACGGTTGGCACCTTCCTCGGTTAAAGGAAGTAGTTGCTGGACGCTTAATGAGAAAGTGCCTTAATTAGATAACACAGCAGTTACATCTGTCAAGAGTTAACTAATGAAAACTAATTGCATTTTAATATAGGGGGTTAGACCCCTCTAGCTAGTTGTGCACCACTTGCCTATTATGGTTGCGGTAAGGGCTAGACAAACGAGCGCCTAAAATGCTATGGCAAGAGTTAGAAAAGATTGTCATATAGAAAACCATAGCAGTCAACAAATTTGCTGCCAGACTCTTGACAATAAATATCATCTAGCATAGGATGCTTAAAGTCGATAGCCGTAAAGCCCCTGAAGCTGATATCGAAGCTGGCTCGGACTGAAATCGCCCCGGAGCCATTGCCGAACAGCGCGATCGACAAAAAAAACTCAAAACAAGCGCTAATACCCGGATTGAAGACTCAAACACGCTGATGGGAGACTCGTAACGCCGGACAACTGTCCACAGAAAGTCTATGTGGAAAGAATTTGGCGGAACTGGTTGGCGTACTGCAAACAAGATTTATAGGTAAAAAGAATCGATGAGTGACGCAAGCATTAAGGGAAACCAACTCACCGAAAGTTGTACTTTAGTAGAACTCCTGCAAAACAGAGCATTACACCAACCAGAGCAGAAATATACATTTCTGTTAGACGGAAAAACTGAAACCGCCAGTTTGACCTATCGAGAGTTAGACGCGATCGCCCGATCGCACGCCGTGCGACTTCAGAAATTGGGGTTCACTGGCGAACGAGCCTTACTGCTTTTCCCGCCAGGATTGGACTATCTCGCCGCCTTTTTTGGATGTTTGTACGCCAAAGTGATCGCAGTTCCCCTCTATCCGCCGAAGCTGAAACGGAATTTAGCGAAAATTAGTGCGCTCGCCAAAGACGCAGGAGCAAAAGTTGCGATCGCTCCCGCGCGACACTTGGAAAATTTAGAGCAGCTATGCGAGCAAGCGCCGGAACTCAAAGGGCTGCACTGGCTGAGTGCAGAGGCGCTTGCCGATGACGGGGAAAAGTGGCAGCAGCCACCCATCGATCCCGACTCCGCGGCTTATCTTCAGTACACTTCCGGCTCAACCTCCACCCCCAAAGGCGTAATGGTGAGCCACGCCAACGTTTTGTACAACATCGAATACATTCACCGAGGCTTTCACCACGATGCCGAGAGCGTTGCGGTAACGTGGCTCCCCCCCTTTCACGACATGGGGTTAATTGACGGATTGCTCAAACCTTTGTATTTGGGAATTCCCTCTTACTTCATGCCGCCAGCGGCTTTTATTCAGAACCCGATGTGCTGGTTGGAAGCGATTTCGCGCTACAAAGCTACCCACAGCGGCGGGCCAAATTTTGCTTACGACTTGTGTGCTAGCAAAATAAGCAAAATCTTGGGCGATGGCGAAAAAATGCTCGACTTGAGTAGTTGGCGCGTCGCCTATAACGGCGCAGAACCGATCCACAAAGAAACCCTAGAGCGATTTACCAAAGCTTTTGAGCCCTGCGGTTTTCGCGCCGATGCCTTTTGTCCTGCTTACGGAATGGCAGAAACCACGCTAAAAATTGCCACGGTTCGCAGCGGAATAACACCGACTTTCTTACCTGTTGACGCTGGGGCGCTGGCAAATAATCACATTGTAGAAGTTGTCGAAGGCGATCGCGGCGCGAGAACTTTAGTCGGCTGCGGTTTCCCTGAATTTGGCACTCTAGTTGCGATCGTCAATCCCGAATCTCTGACGCAATGCCAGCCGCACGAAGTCGGAGAAATTTGGGTAGCTGGCGAAACAGTTGCGCGAGGCTATTGGAATCGCCCAGAAGAAACAGAAAAAACCTTTCAAGCATATCTTTCAGATACCCGCGAAGGGCCATTTTTGCGAACAGGAGATTTAGGCTTTTTACGCGGCGGAGAACTGTTTGTTACAGGGCGACTCAAAGATATGATTATCATCCGAGGTCGCAATCTTTACCCCCAAGATATAGAAAGAACCGCAGAGCGCAGCCATCCCAGTTTGCGGCCAGGGGCGATCGCGGCATTCTCGGTGGAAGTCGCCGGCGAAGAGCAGCTAGTTATCGTGCCAGAATTACAATCTCGCAAAGCGCCGGATAATGCCGAGGAAATTATCAGCGCCATCCGCTCCAGCATTGCTCAAGAATATGAAGTGCAAGTTTATGGAGTAGTGCTGATTAAGCCCGGAAGCATTCCGAAAACGACCAGCGGTAAAATTCAACGTCGCGCCGCCTGTGCTGACTTTCTAGCTGACAATTTGGAAGTTTTTGCGAGCAGCGTTTTAGAGTTAGCTGATTTTGTTGAAATAGAGAATCGTCTCACTCGAGAAATTCTGCTGGCAGCAGAGTTAGAAGAACGGCAGCCGCTGCTTGAGGCTTACCTTTGGCAGCAGGTAAACCGCCGGGGAATGAATTCCCCGGATAATAGCCAAAGTCGGCTAGCGACGGAAGAGGAATCTTCAATCCACTTCAGTGCCAGCGGGAAAACACAAGATATTATCGATCGACCGCTCAGTAGCTTTGGACTAGATTCTTTAAGAACTTTTGAGTTAAAAAATCAAATTGAAAGTGACTTGGGCGTTACTGTATCGGTTGCCGATTTGTTTGAGGATAGGAGCATTGCTCGACTGGCAGTGCAAATTCTAGAGCAACTGACAGGAAATACCAAAGCAGCCGTCCCGAGGCCAGTTTCTCGCTCGCGCCATCTTCCCCTGTCTTTTGCCCAAGAGCGCTTGTGGTTCTTCGACCAATTGGAACCGGGAAACCCCTTCTACAACCTCTGCGGTGCGGTTCGGGTAAGTGGGCAACTTAATGTAGAAGCACTCAGGCAAAGTATTGAGAAAATTATCGAGCGGCACGAGGTTTTGAGAACTGCGTTTGTCGCTGTGGAAGGGCAACCGATACAGGTTGTTGCTGCTGCGGGCGATTGGACGCTGCCAGTGATAGATTTGAGCTCGCGCTCCCCAGACGATCGCCAGGCCGAGGTACAAAGGCTGTCGGCCCTCCAAGCGCGAGCTCCCTTTGACTTGGGGCAAAGCTCTCTGCTGCGCGCCAAACTGCTGCGCCTCGACTTCACAGAGCACGTCTTGCTTCTAACCGTGCATCATATCGTTTTTGACGGTTGGTCCCTGGGCGTATTTCTCCGGGAGTTGGCAGAATTTTATCAAGCTTTTGCTAGCGATCGTTTACCCTTGCTTTCCCCGCTGCCAATTCAATACGCCGACTTTGCCGCATGGCAGCGCCAGCAGTTGCAAGGAGAAATATTAGAGACACAACTGGCTTACTGGAAGCAGCAGTTAAGCGGCAGCTTGCCGGTTCTAAATTTACCAACAGACTTTCCTCGCCCCGCCGTTCAAACGTTCCAGGGTGCGAGACAAACTTGGGAGTTGCCCAAAGATTTGAGCTCGGCCCTGGCCGGGTTGGGCCAGCAAGAAAAAGCCACCCTATTTATGACGTTGCTGGCAGCCTTCAAGACGCTGCTTTATCGCTACACGGGGCAGACAGATATTTTAGTTGGCTCTCCCATCGCCAACCGCAATCTCCGCGAGGTTGAAGCATTAATTGGATTTTTTGTCAATACCTTAGTGCTGCGGTCTGACTTAAATGGAAATCCAACTTTTCGAGAGTTGCTAAGGAGCGTGCGAGAAGTGGCATTAGGCGCTTACGCGCATCAAGATGTACCGATTGAGAAGCTGGTCGAGGAGTTGCAGCCAGAGCGAGATTTGAGCTACTCGCCGCTGTTTCAAGTGGGGTTTGCCTTGCAAAACGGCTTGACGCAGACTCTAGAATTGCCAGGGCTGACCTTAAATTCCCATGAAATTGATACCGGAACCGCTAATTTTGACTTGATGCTGTTTTTGGAAGAAACCGATCGGGGGTTGACGGCGACGTGGGAGTACAGCACGAACCTGTTCCAACCCAGCACGATCGCGCGGATGCACGGGCATTTTCAGATTTTGCTGGAAGGAATTATCGCCAATGCCGACACGCCTATTTCAGAATTGCCATTGTTGAGCGATCGCGAACGGCATCAACTGTTGGTGGAGTGGAATAACACGCAAGTGGATTATCCAAAAGATTCTACAATTCACCAGATGTTTGAAGCTCGGGCGCAGCAGACACCCGATGCCATTGCGGTGGTGTTTGAAAACAAACAGCTCACCTATAAGGAACTAAACCAAAAAGCAAATCAAGTCGCGCACTACCTGCAAAAACTCGGTGTAAAACCTGAAGTCCGCGTCGGAATTTATGTCGATCGCTCCCTAGAAATGGTGGTGGGATTGCTGGGAATTATTAAGGCTGGCGGCGCTTATGTTCCGCTCGATCCGGCGTATTCAAGCGAACGCTTGAGCTTCATGCTCGAGGATGCCAAGGTTCAAGTGCTGCTGGCGCAGTCGCATATATATGAGAAGATTCGCGATCGGGCGCGGAGTGCAGTTTTCCTTGATTCAGACTGGGAAAACATCGCGCGAGAAAGCAAAGAAAATTGTTTGAGCGATGTAACGCCCGATTGTCTTGCTTATGTAATCTATACGTCAGGTTCGACAGGGAAACCCAAGGGCGTTCAAGTCAACCATCGCAGCGCCGTTCATCTTTTTGCAGCCACTTACCCCGTATTTAATTTTAGCGAGCGCGACGCTTGGACTGTTTTTCACTCTTACGCTTTCGACTTCTCCGTATGGGAAATTTGGGGAGCGCTTGTTCACGGCGGAAAGCTGGTTATCGTCCCTCTAGAAGTTACTCAATCGCCCTCGGCTTTTTACCAATTGCTATGCTCGGAGCGAGTTACCATTCTCAATCAAACTCCTTCAGCAATCCGCCAACTGATTGACGCTCAAAAAACAGCAGATGGCGAGCCAAAATGGAGCCTGCGCCTAATTATTTGCGGCGGAGAAGCTTTGCCCGCAGAACTCGCTTCTGAGTTGCTTGAGTGGAACGTCCCCCTTTGGAACTTTTACGGCCCCACAGAAGCCACTGTCTGGACAGCCATCCATCCGATAAAATCCGTTGAATCAAAGCGCGGTTCGATCCCGATCGGTCGCCCTCTTCCCAACACCCAGCTCTACATTCTGGACGCAAATTTGCAGCCGGTTCCTGTAGGCGTTTTGGCCCAACTGTATATCGGCGGCGCTGGCTTATCCAGAGGCTATTTGAACCTACCCGAACTAACTGCCGAAAAGTTTATTCCCAATCCCTTCAGTCAGGAAATCGAGGCGCGGTTGTACAACACAGGAGATGTTGCCCGCTACCTGCCAGATGGAACGATTGAATTTTTAGGCCGCAGCGACAATCAAGTCAAAATTCGCGGTTTCCGAATTGAACTGGGCGAGATTGAAGCGGTACTGAGCCAGCATCCAGCAGTGCGGGAAAGTGTAGTGCTGCTTGGGGAGGATAATTCAGGCGAAAACCGCTTGGTGGCTTATATCGTTTCTAGCTCTGAATTGAGCACTGGGCAGCCATCTTTAATTAGCAAACTGCGTGACTTTCTCAAAGAAAAGCTGCCACAATACATGATCCCTTCAGCCTTCGTGCTGCTAGAGGCTCTGCCTTTAACATCTAATGGAAAAATTGATCGCCGATCGCTCAGAGGGCTCGATGTAGAAAGATCGGAATTAAACGCCGCTTCTGCACCTCGCACTCGGGAAGAACAGTTACTCGCTGAAATTTGGAGTCAGGTTCTCGGCGTCAAACAAATAGGAATTGGCGACAATTTCTTCGAGTTGGGAGGACATTCCCTGCTGGCCACGCAACTGATTGCTAAAGTTCGAGAAGCGTTTCAGGTAGAGTTGCCGCTACGCAGTTTGTTTCAGTCTCCGACGGTGGAAAGTTTGGCAGAAGCGATCGCCATCGCTAAAGCGCAGCAGGCGATCGAATCTCGCCCGATTGCCCAACTGCCTGCAATCGTCCCCGATCCTCAAAATCGCTGCGAACCTTTTCCGCTCAATGAAATGCAGCAGGCGTACTGGATCGGGAGAAATAGCTTTTTTGAAATGGGGAATGTCGCCATTCACGGCTATGTAGAAATTGAAGGCGACGATATAGATTTAGAGCGGTTTAGCCTCGCGTGGCAGCGAGTGGTGGAACGCCACGATATGCTGCGCGCGATCGTCCATCCAGACGGGCAACAGCAAATTTTAGAAACAGTGCCAGCTTATGCAATTCCAGTATTAGATTTGCGCGGACAAAGCCCAGAGGCGGTGAATTGCCAACTCGAAGCAATTCGCGAGTCCCTGTCTCACCAAGTGCTGCCGCTCGATCGCTGGCCGCTTTTCGAGATTCGCGCCTCGCTTCTGAGCGATCGCCGCATCCGCTTGCACGTCAGCATTGACGCCTTGTGCATTGACGGTTGGAGCTATCAAATTCTCTTCGGAGATTTGGTGACGTTTTACCGCAATCCCAACGCGGCGATCACGCCTTTGCAACTGTCATTCCGCGACTACGTTATAGCTGCGATCGCGCTCCAAGATGCCCCATTTTTCCAGCAATCTTTAGAGTATTGGAAAAATCGCCTCGCCACTCTGCCGCCAGCGCCCGAACTCCCCTTGGCCAAGCATCCGAGTTCACTGACACAGCCTCGCTTCAAGCGCAGGACCGCTCAGTTAGAGCCGGAAACGTGGAAAAAACTTAAAGCCAGAGCCGCGCGATCGGCGCTTTCTCCGACAGGCGTTTTGCTGGCTGCTTATGCCGAAGTTCTGGGCCTGTGGAGCAAAAGCCCTCGGTTTACCCTCAACGTGCCGCGCTTCAATCGCCTTTCGCTGCACCCGCAAGTCAACGACATTATCGGCGAGTTTGCCTCGTTTACTTTGCTGGAGGTAGACAACTCGCGCCGAGAAAGTTTTGAAGTTCGGGCGAAACGCCTGACTCAGCAGCTTTGGCACGATTTAGAGCACCAGTACGTCAGCGGCGTGCGCGTTCTGCGAGAATTGACGCAACTGCTGGGAAGAACATCGGCGGCACCGATGCCAGTGGTATTCACGACTAATCCGCAGAATAACCCCGGACAAAGCGATTCTTCCATACTGGCCGCGATCGCAGAAATCGGAGAGGTTGTTTACGTCGTCGGTCAAACTCCCCAAGTTTGGATAGACAATCAGTACAGCGAAGCTGGCGGCACTCTATTCTTGAACTGGGATGCGGTGGAAGAACTCTTCCCCCAAGGGCTAATCGACGATATGTTTGATGCCTACTGCCGCCTGTTGCAGCGCCTCGCCAGCTCGGAGGAAGCTTGGCAGGGAACGGCGCAGTTGCAGCAGCAAGCCGTCGCTAACGGCATCGAAGCACCGATTCCCGATGTATTGCTGCACGAACTGTTTGCTGAGAAAGTCGCGTCGCGATCGCACGAACCCGCCATTATTACACGTGATCGTACCCTCACCTACGAGGAACTATATCTGCGATCGAATCAAGTCGCTCACCGATTGCGGAAGCTGGGAGCTCGCCCCAACCAGTTGGTTGCCGTCGTCATGGAAAAAGGATGGGAGCAAATCGTCGCTGTGCTCGGCATTCTCGCATCCGGGGCAGCTTATTTGCCCGTAGATGCGGCGCTACCAAAAGAGCGGCTGTGGTATTTGCTGGAAAATGGCGAAGTTGAGATTGTTTTGACGCAATCTCAGTTAAATCAGCGATTGGAATGGCCGGAAAATGTGCGGCGAATTTGTCTAGATACCGACGAATTGGCTGCAGAAAGCAGCGAAGCTTTGGAGTCGGTGCAGGAACCGGAAGATTTAGCGTATGTGATTTATACTTCCGGCTCAACTGGCTTGCCGAAAGGCGTGGCGATCGCGCACCGCGGTGCAGTCAATGCGATCGCTCAGACCAACCAAGTGTTTAATGTGGCCGAGTGCGATCGCGCGATCGCAGTCACTGCACTGCACCACGATATGTCGGTTTATGATATCTTCGGCATCCTAGCAGCGGGGGGAGCGATCGTCATTCCCGATGCGGCGCAACGGCTAGACCCCGCTCACTGGGCTCAATTGATGGTAAAAGAGCGCGTCACCATTTGGAACTCGGTTCCCCCGATGATGGAAATGCTGCTCGATTACGCTGGCGGACGTTCTGAGGTGTTGCCAGAGTGCTTGCGCTGGGCGTTTCTCGGTGGAGACTGGATACCTATAACCCTGCCTGAGAGGTTAAGGGCGATCGTCAAAGAATGTCGCGTTGTCAGTGTCGGCGGGCCAACCGAAACTACCCTTTGGAATATTTGGTATCCGGTAGAAACTGTTGATTCTTCTTGGAAGAGCATTCCCTACGGATCGCCGATCGCCAATACACGCTATTACATTTTGAATGAAAGGCTCGAAGACTGTCCCGTCTGGGTTGCCGGCGAGATGTGCTGTGCCGGAGTTGGACTGACAAAAGGATACTGGCGGAATGAAGAAAAAACTCGCGCCAGCTTCCTCACGCACCCCGTTACGGGCGATCGCTTGTACCGAACGGGAGATTTAGGGCGCTTCCTCCCTGACGGCAACATCGAATTTTTAGGACGAGAAGATTTCCGCCTTAAAATTCGCGGATTCCGCATCGAAGCCGGAGAAATTGAAGCTGCTTTGAATGAGCACCCAGCAGTCAAAGCATCCATTGTCACCGCCTTGGGAGAAAAGCACAGTCAAAAGCGCTTAGTAGCATATATTGTTCCACAACAAAACGCTGCCCCGGCAGTTGAAGAATTGCGCCAATTCCTGAGCGAAAAACTGCCCGATTATATGGTGCCTTCTGCATTTATAATTTTGGACGCGCTGCCGCTTTCGGAGAACGGCAAAGTTAACCGCAAGGCACTGCCTGAACCGGAGGCCGCGATTCAACAAGAAAAGATTTTTGTCGCACCACGCACCCCTATTGAGGCAATGTTAGCGAGAATTGGCTGTGAGGTTCTCGGCATCGAACAGTTAAGCATTGCCGATAACTTTTTTGAACTAGGAGGAAATTCGCTGCTGGCAATTCAATTAGCAGCAAAGGTACGAGAATCTTGTCAGATAGAATTGCCTTTATGCGATATTTTTGCAGGACAATCGCTCGCCGTACTTGCTGAAAATATTTCTGAAGCCAAAAACAAAAACGCGACAGTTGAAGAACCCGCGATCGCGCCTGTTTCGCGATCGGCGTACCGCATGAAACTGTCATCTTTGCGCTAAGCACAAATCAGTGATGAGTCATGGGATTGCAGCCCATAACTCATAACCAATCCCCAAATATCCGCTGCCATCTCAATTACCAACTACCAGTTACTAATCCAATGACGGTGCATTTTTCCGAAAAACCTCCAACAGATACTCGCGAGTCTGCGAATGCTTCCGAAGAAGAAGTATTTGCATTTCCCACCTCTTTTGCCCAGCAAAGACTGTGGTTTATTGACCAATTTGAACCGGGAAACCCTTTTTACAACCTTCCGGCGGCTGTGTTACTCAAAGGCAGGCTAAATGTAGTCGTGCTAGAGCTAAGTTTGAAGGAAATTGTGCGCCGTCACGAAGCTTTGCGGACGACATTTGCCACTGTAGACGGTCAACCCGTGCAGGTGGTTGGTCAGAATTTTAATTTCGGGCTGCAAGTTTTAGACCTGCAACAATTGGCGGAAACTGAGCGAGAAGAAAAAGTAAAACAACTGGCTGCTGAAGAAGCTAGCAAACCTTTTGACCTCACCAAAGGGCCGCTATTGCGAGCTAGTTTGCTACACTTAGATGCTGAGGAATATGTGTTGCTGCTGACGCTACACCACATTATTTTTGATGGCTGGTCAATCGGAGTCTTTCTGCAAGAATTAGCAGCACTTTACGAAGCGTTTTCGATTGGCAAACCATCCCCACTTCCCGAACTTTCCATACAGTACGCCGATTTTGCTATTTGGCAGCGGGAATGGCTTACGGGCGATCGCTTGCAAACTCAGCTTAACTACTGGAAAAAGCAGCTTAGTGGCGCTCCCCCCTTGCTAGAATTGCCAGCCGATCGCCCCCGTCCCCCGGTGCAAACCTATCGGGGTGCAAAAGAATCATTCCTCATCCCCAAAACGCTAACGGAAGCCCTCAAAAAGCTCAGCCGCCTGGAAAATGTCACCCTGTTTATGACACTGCTAGCAGCCTTTAAAACGTTGCTCTATCGCTATACAGGACAGGCAGATATCCCCGTAGGCTCTCCCATTGCCAACCGCAACAGAGCGGAAATTCAAGGGCTAATCGGCTTTTTTGTCAATAATTTAGTATTGCGAACTGATTTGTCAGGGACTCCCACTTTTCGGCAGTTGCTCGTTCGCATTCGGGAGGTGAGTTTAGAAGCTTACGCTCACCAGGATTTGCCGTTTGAAAAACTGGTTGAAGAGTTGCAACCCGATCGAAATTTGAGCTACAATCCACTGTTCCAAGTTGCTTTTGTTTTGCAAGCTGCACCTGTTGCTGCGGAATCAATAGCCGGACTCAATCTCACTCTTTTAGATGTTGAGAATCAGACAGCAAAAGTAGACTTAACGCTGTATTTAGAAGAAAAGCAGGAAGAAATTAGCGGTCAGTTTGAATACAGCACAGATTTATTTGATGCAGCCACAATCAAGCGGATGGCGGGGCATTTTATCACGTTGCTGGATGGCATAGCTGCCAACCCAGAGCGGCGGATTGAAGAGTTGCCGTTGCTGGGGGAAAAAGAGCGGCATCAGTTGTTGATAGAGTGGAATGACACCCGCGCTGATTATTCGAGCGAGCGCTGCATTCATCAATTATTTGAAGCGCAGGCACAGCGAACTCCCGATGCAATTGCCGTCGTATTTGAAGACCAAAAACTTACCTACCGCGAGCTGAATGAACGAGCAAACCAACTCGCACATTACCTGCAAAAAATCGGCGTTAAACTTGAAGTTTTGGTGGGAATTTATGTCGAGCGTTCCCTAGAAATGGTGGTCGGACTTCTTGCCATCCTCAAAGCGGGTGGCGCTTACGTTCCCCTCGACCCGGCCTATCCGCCAGAGCGCCTCGCCTTCATGCTAAAAGATGCGGCAATTCCAATTCTCTTAACTCAGAAACGGCTGTTAGAAACCCTGCCGGAAAACAGCGCCCACGTCGCCTGCTTGGATGCCGAGTGGGAAGCCATATCGAGCAGTACCGAGCCAGCCGCTGGCTTACAAAATTCTTCCAATTTAGCCTATGTCATTTATACTTCAGGCTCAACAGGACAACCCAAAGGGGTGCAAATTTCCCACGCTGCTGTCGTCAACTTTTTGATTTCTATGCGTCAGCAGCTCGCGATTGCAGACCGAGATATTTGGCTGGCAGTCACCTCCTTATCTTTTGACATTGCAGCGCTGGAGTTATTCCTGCCTATTACAACAGGTTCTCGCGTCGTTCTCGCCAGCCGAAAAGTGGCATCTGACGGACAAAAACTGTTAGAAACCTTAAATAATTCTGGCGCAACCATTATGCAAGCTACTCCAGCCAGTTGGAAAATGCTTTTAGCAGCGGGATGGCCCGGAAGCGAGGGATTAAAAATACTGTGCGGGGGAGAAGCTTTACCTCAACAGCTTGCCAATCAGTTGCAGTTGCGGGGCGCTTTGGTGTGGAATTTATACGGCCCGACAGAAACCACCATCTGGTCTACTCTCTATCAGGTTGACCGCAAAGATGAATCAGTTTCCATCGGTCGCCCTATTGCTAACACTCAAATTTACATTTTAGACCGCTATTTAATGCCGGTTCCCGTTGGTATTTTTGGCGAACTGCATATTGGGGGGGCTGGCTTATCCAGAGGCTATCTAAACCGACCGGAACTTACCGCAGAAAAGTTTATTCCTAACCCCTTTGCACAGGGGGGAATATATGCTTCATTGATCCTTCATTCTTCATCCTTCATTCTATCAGAACGCCTCTATAAAACTGGGGACTTGGCTCGCTATCTCCCCGACGGAAATATTGAATTTATGGGGCGCAGCGACCATCAGGTGAAAGTACGGGGTTATCGAATCGAGTTAGGAGAAATTGAGGAAACTCTCGGACAGCACCCCGCGGTGCAAGATGCGGCGGCGATCGCGCGCGATGACGGTTCCGGTAACCAGCGCTTAGTCGCTTATGTAGTGCTTAACCAAGACAAACTTCCCAGCATCAGCAACCTGCGTGCCTACCTGCAAGAAAAGCTGCCGGAATACATGGTGCCGTCTGCATTTGTCATGCTGGAATCGCTGCCTCTAACTCCCAACGGAAAAATAGACCGCAAAGCTCTTCCCGCACCGGATGCCGCATTCCTTCAGAAAACCTTTGTCGCGCCTAATACCCCGGTTGAAAAAGTTCTCGCAGGCATCTGGGCTGAAATACTCGGAGTGGAAAAAATCGGCATTCACGACAACTTTTTTATCGATTTAGGAGGGCACTCCCTACTAGCAACGCAAATCATCTCAGCCGTGCGCGACACCTTCGGGGTAGATGTCCCCCTGCGCTCCTTCTTCGAGTCACCTACCGCATCCGAGCAAGCCGCTGCCCTGGTGGAAAATCCCGCGCAGCGAGAGAACGTTGAAAATACCGCTCAATTGCTGCTGAGTCTTGCGGAACTTTCCGATGAAGAAGTAGAGCGAATGCTCGACGAAAAAACTTCTCTACTTGATCGGGAATTGGCGATCGCCTCTCCCTCTACTTATTAATTCCAGCAGTCTAGTCAAAATTAATCAGGGTCAAATGAGCTATTTGAAACTATCTGCAAAAAAACGCGCATTGCTGGAAGTGATGCTACGAGAAAAGGGGGTAGAATCCTCAAGCGATCGCAGAATTCCTAGAAGGAAAGAAGGCGACTCGCTCCCCTTGTCTTTCGCCCAGCAACGGCTGTGGTTTTTCGACCAGTTCGAGGCAGGAAAATCTTTCTACAATCTCCCAGGCGCTATCCGACTCAAAGGCAAATTAAATGTCGCCGTGTTGGAGCAAACTTTCAACGAAATCGTCAACCGGCACGAAGCCTTGCGATCGACTTTTACTGAGGTTCAGGGACAGCCAATTCAAGTCATTGCTCCTCCTGGAACTCCCTTGCGGCTGCCAGTAATAGACCTGCGAGAACTGCCCCAGAACGATCGAGAGGCAGCCGTAAAGCAGCTATCTGCAAAGGAAGCGCAACAGCCCTTTGACTTAGAACTAGGCCCCTTGCTGCGGACATCTTTGCTACAGCTTAGCGAAGAAGAATACGTCTTACTGCTGACGATGCACCACATTGTTTCAGATGGCTGGTCCATAGGAGTGCTGGCGCGGGAACTGGCGGCAATTTACGAAGCCTTATCCGCCGGAAACCAACCGCAGCTTCCAGAGCTTCCCGTGCAGTATGCCGACTTTGCGATCTGGCAGCGCAACTGGCTCTGCGGCGAAGTGCTGCAAACTCAGCTTGCGTACTGGAAGCAACAGTTGGAGGGAGCGCCTCCCTTGCTGGAACTGCCAGCCGATCGACCCCGGCCTCCCATTCAGACTTCCGAAGGCGCAACCCAGTCGGTATTGCTGTCTCAGGAGCTGACAGCCGCCCTCAAAAACCTCAGCCAGCGGGAGGACGTTACCCTGTTTATGACGCTGCTGGCAGCATTTAAAGCGCTGCTTTACCGCTATACAGGGCGGACAGACTTGCTAGTCGGCTCCCCGATCGCCAACCGCAACCGCGCGGAAATTGAAGGGCTCATTGGCGTATTCGTCAATACCCTGGTGTTGCGGACTGACGTTTCCGGCGATCCTACTTTTCGAGAATTGCTTCAACGCTTGCGCGAGGTGACTTTGGGAGCCTACGCGCACCAAGACTTGCCATTTGAGAAACTGGTTGAGGAACTGCAACCCGAGCGCAGTCTGAGTTATAACCCGGTATTTCAGGTTATGTTCCAGTTGCGGAACAACCCCATGCCGCCCTTGGAGCTGTCCGGATTGACTTTAAATCTGCTCGATGTCGAAACGAATACGACGCAGTGTGATTTGAGCTTGGATTTAGAAGAAGTGGGGGAAAGGCTGCAAGCCTCAGTGGAATACAGCACGCATTTGTTCGATCGCGTCACCATTACCCGGATGCTCGGACACCTGCAAACCTTGTTGGAAGGTATCGCCGCTAATCCAGAGCAGAACCTCTCCAGCTTGCCCCTGCTGACTGCTGCCGAAAAGCAGCAATTGCTGGAGTGGAATAACACCAATACGGGTTATTTGCCCAACCAGTGCCCGCAGGAGCTGTTTGAAAAACAGGTGGAGCAAACCCCCGACGCCCCGGCGGTAGTCTTTGATAACCAGCAGCTAACCTACCGACAGCTCAACGCCAAGGCAAACCAAATCGCGCATTACTTGCAAAAGCTGGGAGCAAGGAAAGAGGTGCTGGTGGGCGTTTGCGCCGATCGCTCTCTAGAGGCGATCGCAGCTTTTCTGGGCGTCCTCAAAGCAGGTGCAGCCTACCTGCCCCTAGACCCCGCTTACCCGCCGAAGCGCTTGGCTTATATGCTCGAAGACGCCCGGGCACCGCTGCTGGTGACGCAACAACACCTGTTAAACAAGCTCCCCCCGCACTCCTGCAAAGTCGTTTGTTTGGACGCAGACTGGAAGCAAGTTTCCCTGGAGAGCGAAGAAAACCCCTCTAACACAGCCGCGCCTGAAAACCTCGCTTACGTTACCTACACCTCGGGTTCTACTGGACGATCTAAAGGGGTGGCAGTCAATCGCAGCAGTCTGGTAAATGCCTATTTAGGCTGGGAAACCGCTTATGAGCTTCGCTCTGGGGTAACATCTCACCTCCAGATGGCCAGCTTCTCCTTCGACGTTTTTAGCGGCGACTTGATGCGATCGCTGTGTTCTGGCGGCAAACTCGTGCTGTGCGATCGCGAGAAGCTGCTCGCGCCGCAGGAACTCTACGAACTGATGCGGCAGCAAAAGATCGACTTTGCCGAATTCGTTCCCGCCGTCTTGAGGAACCTGATCCAGTACCTAGAAGAGAGCGGACAGCGGCTCGACTTTATGAAAATCCTCGTCTGCGGCTCAGACAGTTGGTATGGCTCGGAATATGAAAAATTCCGGCAATTGTGCGGCCCTGAAACTCGGTTGATTAACTCCTTTGGGGTCACTGAAGCCACCATCGACAGTTGCTATTTTGAAAGCGCGACGGGAAATTTAGCGGGCGAGCAGTTAGTGCCCATCGGACGGCCCTTTCCCAACACCCAGCTTTACATCTTAGACGCTGCCTTGGGACCCGTGCCGATCGGCGTTCCCGGAGAACTGCACGTCGGCGGTGCAGGCTTGGCGCGGGGCTATTTCAACCGCCCCGAATTAACCGCTGAGAAATTCATTGCCAACCCCTTCTGGGAAGAAATTTCTGCTTTCGGGCCTTCAAATCGCCTTTACAAAACTGGGGATTTAGCTCGCTACTTGCCATCTGGCAATATCGAGCTAATTGGTCGCATTGACAATCAGGTGAAAATCCGCGGCTTCCGCATCGAGCTGGCAGAGATTGAGGCGGCACTCTCCCAGCATCCGGCCGTGCGGGAAAGTGCTGTTTTGGTGTGGTCCGAGACGAACGCTCGCAAGCGTCTCGTTGCTTACGTCGTCCCCGACGCCCGAGAGCAAAATTCTTCACTGCCTTCTAGCGAGCTGCGCCAGTTTCTGCAAGAACGCTTACCAGAGTATATGGTGCCGTCTGCCTTCGTCTTGCTGGAGAAACTGCCTTTAACGCCCAACAGCAAGCTCGATCGGGCTGCGCTGCCAGCGCCGGACTTGACGCGATCCGAATTGGAAGAGACTTTCGCGGCTCCTTCCAGCAGCGTCGAGGAGCAACTCGCGAGTATTTGGGCGCAGGTACTCGGAATCGAGCGAGTGGGCATACACGACAACTTTTTCGAGTTGGGCGGAGATTCGATTCTCAGCATTCAGATTGTCGCCCAAGCCAATCGAGCGGGGATTCAACTGACTCCCAAACTGCTATTCCAGCACCAGACAATCGCGTTTCTGGCAGCCGCTGCTGGCACTGTCGAGGCTGTGCGAGCCGAGCAAAAACCGGTGACGGGCGCGGTGCCGCTGACTCCCGTGCAGCAGTGGTTCTTTGAAGAAAATTTTGCCTGTGGATACCACTGGAATCAAGCCGTGATGTTAGAAGTGCGGCAACCCCTCGAAGCAGTGCTGCTGGAGCGAGCGTTCGCGCAACTTCTGACGCACCACGACGCCCTGCGCCTGCGCTTTGCCCCCGGCGAATCTGGCTGGCAGCAGTTCAATGCCGAACCGGGGGGAGCCGTGCCGTTTGAAAAATTAGATTTATCTAATTTGTTGACAAATGAGCAAACTTGTGCTATTTTGTCTAAAGCCGATGCACTACAGGCAAGCTTAAACCTGTCAGAAGGGCCGATCGCGCGCGCTGTTCTGTTCGATCTGGGGGCGCAGCAACCTTCGCGCCTGCTAATAGTTATCCATCACTTAGCTGTCGATGGCGTATCGTGGCGAATTTTGCTCGAAGACTTGCATAATGCCTGCGAGCAGTTGAGCAGGGGTCTTGCAATCTCGCTGCCGCCGAAGACGACATCTTTCAAACAGTGGGCACAGGGGCTGGTTGAATACGCTCGGTCAGAAGCGTTGCACCAAGAATTCGATTACTGGCTGGCACACCTGCAAAAGCCGATTTCTCCCCTGCCAGTAGATTTCGCTGGGGGAAGCAATGCGGTAGCGCAGTCGCGCATCGTGTCGGTGGCGATCGCTGCTGAAGACACTAACGTCTTGCTGCACGAAGTTCCCAAAGTCTACCGAACTCAAATTAACGACGTTCTGCTGGCAGCACTGGCGTGGGCGTTTGCCCAGTGGACCCGAGAGCTAACGCTGCTGGTTGATTTAGAGGGGCACGGGCGGGAAGATATCTTCCCAGATGCAGACGTTTCGCGGACTGTGGGTTGGTTTACTTCCGTGTTTCCGGTACTGCTGTCGATCGGCGAGGCTTCCACTCCCGCAGATGGCTTAAAGGCTGTCAAAGAACAGTTGCGCGCCATCCCGAATCGCGGTATGGGTTACGGGTTGCTGCGATATCTCGCTGGCGGCGAAATTTCCCAGAAACTGCAATCGCTCCCTGCAGCAGAGGTGAGTTTCAATTACCTCGGACAGTTCGACCAAGTTCTCCCTGAATCATCTTTATTTGCCCTGTCTGGGGAATCCGTCGGGCAGCCTTTTAGCCCCGAAGGAAACCGCAGCTATTTGATAGAAATTAACGGATTTGTTGCGGGCGGGCAGTTGCGAATGGATTGGACTTACAGCGAGGAAATCCACCGACGTTCTACGGTGGAGAATTTAGCGCAAAAATTTGCCGAAGCCCTGCGAGCGATCGCCCTGGCTTCCCAGGAACCCGAAGCAGTCGGCTGCACTCCCTCTGACTTTGCAGAATTTAAGTGGAGCCAGTGGACGCAAAACGACCTAGAAGACATTCTTTCAGCAATTGGAAAAGTTTGAAATGGGCAAAGGCAACGTTGAAGATTTTTACCCCCTCTCGCCCATGCAGCAGGGGATGCTCTTTCACACGCTCTACTCTCCCAACTCCGGAGTTTATTTCGAGCAATTAACTTGCACGCTTCGCCAACTGGCGAACGCGCAGGCATTCAAGCAGGCGTGGCAGCAGGTGACCGATCGACATCCCATCTTGCGTACTTCCTTCGTCTGGGAAGGCGTCAAAGAACCCGTTCAAGTCGTGTCCCGGCAAGTCCAACTGCCTTGGGAGGAGTTGGATTGGCAAGATCTCGCGCCCGCAGCACAGCAACAGCAGCTAGAAACCTTTCTCAAAAGCGATCGCGATCGGGGTTTGGATATGCGGCAACCGCCGTTGATGCGGATGACTCTCATCAAACTGGCAAAAGATACTTATTATTTCATCTGGAGCCACCACCACCTGCTGCTAGATGGCTGGTCTAACCCCACCATCCTCACAGAAGTCTTTGATTTTTATCAAGCCGAACTCAACGGCGAGCAATTATCCTTGCCGCGCCCGCGCCCCTATCGCGACTACATTGTTTGGATACAGCAGCAGAATTTGTCTGAGGCTGAGTCGTTTTGGCGGCAGCGCCTCCAAGGCTTTACCGCACCCACGCCGCTGCCAATTGAGCGGGATTTTGGAGCCGCTGCGGGAGAAGAAAGCGATCGCGAACAGCAAATCCTGCTGCCTGTAGCGACAACAGCAGCGCTGCGATCGTTAGCTCGGCAGCAGCAATTGACGCTGAACACTCTAGTGCAAGGAGCCTGGGGGCTGCTTTTGAGCCGCTACAGCGGCGAGGAAGACGTTATTTTTGGAACGGTTGTCTCCGGTCGTCCACCAGACTTAGCGGGGGTAGAATCGATGGTGGGGCTGTTCGTCAACACCCTGCCCGCGCGCGTCAAAATTCGCGCAAAAGACTCGCTGCTGTCTTGGCTCAAGCAGTTGCAGGACCGACAAATAGAGGCGCGGCAGTACGAATACAGCCCCTTGGTAGAGGTGCAGCGGTGGAGCGAAGTGCCGCGCAGGCTGCCTTTGTTTGACACGCTGGTAGTTTTTGAGAACTATCCCTTAGAGTCTTCTTTGCAGAAGCGGGTTCAAAACCTGGAAATAGAAAGTGTTCTTTCTTTTGAAAAGACGAACTATGCTCTAACGCTGACGGTGGTGCCTGGTGAGGAGTTGGCGCTCAAAATTGGTTACAGTAGCAACCGCTTTGAAGACGCTGCGATCGCGCGGATGCTCGGACACCTGCAAACTTTATTGGAGGGAATGAGTGCAAATCCTGAGCGGCAACTGTCAGAATTACCCCTATTGAGCGCCGCCGAACGCCAGCAATTACTTGTCCAGTGGAACGACACCCAAGCGGATTACCCCAAAAATTCCTCCATTCACGAATTATTTGCAGCGCAAACAGAGCGAACCCCAGATGCAGTGGCTGCAATTTGCGAAAATGAACAATTGACTTACCGCCAATTGAATGCCAAAGCCAACCAAATCGCGCATTACTTGCAATCTCTAGGTGTAAAACCCGAAGTTTTGGTGGGAATTTGCTTAGAGCGATCGCTGGAAATGCTGGTGGCCATTTTGGGCATTTTAAAAGTCGGTGCCGCTTACGTTCCTGTCGATCCTGCTTATCCCCAAGAACGCCGATCCTTCATGCTGGCAGACGCAAAAGTTCCGGTGCTTTTGACTCAAAAAAACCTCCTAGAAACCCTCCCCGAACACAGCGCAAAAGTCGTCTGTATCGACGCCGAATGGCAGGAAATTTCCCGCCAAAGCGATCGCAACCCCGCTGTTAAAGTGGAAGCCGATCACCTCGCTTACGTCCTCTACACTTCCGGCTCGACAGGCACTCCCAAAGGCGTACTCGGCACCCACCGAGGCACAGTGAATCGCTGTTTCTGGAACCCCTACCCTTTTATCGAAGAGGATATTTGCTGTCAAAAAACCTCCTTAAATTTTGTTGATTCGGTTTGGGAAATCTTTGCTCCTTTGCTGCATGGGTTGCCCACTGTGATTATTCCCGATCGATCCGTCAAAGATATTAACCAATTCCTTCAAACCTTATCCAAGCAAAATGTAACCCGACTGGTGCTGGTTCCTTCTTTGTTGCGCGCTATCTTAGATTCCTTCCCTGATTTAGACAGCCGTTTGCCTCAATTAAAGTATTGGATTTGCAGCGGAGAAACTCTGCCGCTGGAACTTTGCCAGCAATTTCGAGAGCAGATGCCCCAGCGGGTATTAATCAATCTTTATGGCTCTTCTGAAGTAGCTGCGGACGTGACGTGGTACGATGCAACTCACTTTCTCGAGAAAGTTCCAATCGGTCGCCCGATCGCTAACACGCAAATTTATCTGCTCGATCGCAATTTGCAACCCGTTCCCATAGGAATTCCCGGCGAGATTTACGTCGGCGGCGATGGATTGGCACAGGGCTACTTAAACCGCCCCGACTTAACCTCGGAGAAATTCATTTCTAACCCGTTTGGGCAAGAAAAATTACATTTTCTCGGTAATTCTCATCAAAAAGTTTTCTTCAAAACAGGCGATATCGGTTGTTACCTGCCGGATGGTAATATAGAATTTCTGGGTCGTGGCGATTGCCAAGTAAAAATTCGCGGTTTCCGCATCGAACTAGGAGAAATAGAGGCAGCACTTTCTCAACATTCTTCTGTGTCCACTGCTGCTGTTTTGCTTCAGGAAAACACACCAGGTAGTCAACGCCTAGTCGCTTACCTAGTTCCTAACTCAGGGTTCAGAAATCCGCACCCAGAAGTTATTTCCGAATTGCGTTCATTCTTGAAGCACAAACTGCCCGATTACATGGTGCCTTCAGCTTTTGTGCTATTAGATGCGCTGCCATTAACGCCCAACGGAAAAATTGACCGCCTCGCCTTATCTCAAAGGTGCGATTATGTTTCTGATGAAACAGCCTTCACTGAGCCACAAACGCCCACAGAGAAAGAAATTGCTGAGATTTGGACTGCTCTTTTAGGGCTAGAAAAAGTAGGAACAAACCAAAACTTTTTTGACCTCGGCGGTCACTCTCTGATGGCCACACAGTTAATATCGCGAGTGCGATCGTGCTTTGGGATAGAGTTAGCGCTGTGCGATTTTTTTGCCGCTCCCACCATTGAGAATTTAGCTGAACTAATCGAGGAAGAAATTCTGGCAAACGCCGATTCTAACCAGATAGATGAATTGCTCGATATCTTAGAAAATAGTGATGGAGAGTCAGCACAAACTGTGATGCTGGCTGAGTAAATATAGTGTTGGTAAAAAAACACAAAAAGCCCTTTTCTCCTTAAGGCTTCGGTGGGGGATAGGAGATAAAAAAAGCCCATTTAACAGGATTGATTCCGGATGAGTAAACTAACAGTAAAAGCCAAAGATTCTCAAGATGTAATGCAGCCATTAAAAGCCTCTGTTACCCCACTTGAAGAAAAGTTAATGGAGCTATTCAGTGCTTCAGAAAAGTCCTTTTTGGCAGAAGAAGCAATGGAGGAGCGAATTTCTGCCCTAGTTCAAGACTTTTTGTACGCAAAAACCGCTAGTACAGATATTGACTTAGAGTTAATTATTCAGGAGTTTAGGGAAAACAAAATTCCCGCCCTTCCTACAGATGTTGGCAATTATATCGATGATTTGACCGAAACCCTCGTTGCCCATTCCATTCACACATCTTCTCCCCGATATATCGGTCACATGACTAGCGCACTTCCCTATTTTGTGCGCCCGATCGCGAAGCTGTTAACCGCGATGAATCAAAATTTGGTCAAGATGGAAACGGCCAAAGTTTTAAGCCCCTGCGAGCGCCAGACTTTGGCAATGCTCCACCGATTAATTTACGATTTTTCTGAGGATTTTTATAACCAGCACATTCAAAAAAGTGACAGCACGCTCGGTATCATGACAACGGGCGGCACCCTAGCTAATGTCACAGCTTTGTGGTGCGCTCGCAACACTTCTTTAGGGCCAAAAAATAATTTTAGTGGCATTGAAAAAGAAGGCTTGTACGCAGCTTTAGAGTTTTACGGCTACAAGGGAATGGTGATAATCGGCTCCAATTTGATGCACTATTCTTTTGAAAAGGCTGCCGGTTTATTAGGCATTGGCGATCGCAATCTCCTAAAAATCCCCACCGATTCCAATCACCGCATGGATTTGGCAGCGCTGCGCCAAACTGTAGCCGAATGTCGCGATCGCAATCTGCACATTCTGGCAATTATCGGTATTGGAGGCAGCACCGATTCGGGAAGTATCGATCCGCTTCCAGAAATAGCGGCGATCGCGCAAGAAGCAAACGCTCACTTTCACGTCGATGCAGCTTGGGGCGGCCCCGTGCTTTTTTCCGAACGTCACCGGCACAAATTCGCAGGCATTGAACTAGCAGATTCCGTCACCATAGATGGACACAAACAAATGTATTTGCCAATGGGAATCGGTCTGGTTTTATTCCGCAATCCCCAAACCGCCAAAGTTATTGAAAAACACGCGCCCTACACGGTGCGAAAAGACTCCATCGATCTAGGCAAGCGCTCTCTCGAAGGCTCTCGACCAGGTGCGAGTTTGTACTTGCAAGCCGCGTTGAATATCATCGGCCATCAAGGCTATGAGTTTTTGATAGATGGAGGCATCGATAAAACGCAGCACTTGGCCAATTTAATTCGGGAAAATCCAGCCTTTGAATTGCTGCTAGAACCAGAAATTAATATTCTTTTATACCGCTACATTCCAGAAACATTCAGAGAAAAAGCAGCCAAAAAACAACTAGCCGAAGCAGACAACCACTTCATCAATCAATTTAACGAGCGTCTTCAGGAGACCCAGCGGCGAGCCGGTCACACCTTCGTATCGCGAACAACCCTGCAAAACACCTGTTATGGCAAAACCATTCCCATTGTTGCTTTTCGAGTCGTCCTTGCCAACCCCCTCACCACTGAAGCAGATATCAACATTGTTTTAAACGACCAGCTAAAAATAGCAGCAAAGCTTTCCTTAACTATCACAAACAGCGACCACTGCGAGGAGGTGAATCATCATGTCTACTAATCGTTCAGAACGACTAAAAAACCTCTCGCCCCAGAAGCGAGCGCTCCTCCTCAAAGCATTGGGCAAAGAGGCAGTACAGGCTGAGCAATCTAAGCGCATTCCCAGGCGATCGCAGCAAAATTCGGCTCCCCTTTCTTTTGCCCAGCAACGGCTGTGGTTTATCGATCGATTGTCTCCCGAAAACCCTGCCTACAACCTTCCTGCTGCTGTGCGTTTGCAAGGACAATTGAATTTGTCAGCACTGCAACAAACACTCAATGAAATTGTCAGGCGTCACGAAGTTTTACGGACTGCTTTTGCAGAAGTGGACGGGGAACCTGTTCAACTGATTTCTCCTTCCTTGGATTTCGCTTTGTCGGTGGTAAACTTGCAACATTTACGAGAAACTGAGCAGCAAGCTGAAATAGAGCAGCGTACTCTTGAAGAAGCCCAACGCCCCTTTAACTTAACGCGAGATCCCTTACTGCGGGCCACTCTGCTGCAACTGGGTTCGGCAGAATATGTGTTGCTGCTGACGATACACCACATTATTTCTGATGGTTGGTCGATGGGGGTATTGGTACGAGAAGTGGCCGCACTTTATGAAGCTTTTTCCACTGACAAACCCTCTGGGCTGCCTGAACTTCCCGTGCAGTATGCCGACTTCGCCAGTTGGCAGCGGCAGCATTTCCAGGGAGAGAAATTAGAAAAACAACTGGCTTATTGGAAACAGCAATTGGGTGGCACTTTAGCTGTGCTGTCAACAGATAAGCAGCGCTCTCCCGTGCAAACTTTCCGAGGGTCGCAGCAATCTTTTGTTATTTCTGCTTCTTTAACTGAAAGACTGAAAACGCTCGCCCAGCAACAAGATGTCACTCTCTTTATGACTTTGTTGGCAGTATTTCAATCCTTGCTATACTGCCACATAAAGCAGGATAACCTCGCTATTGGCTCTCCAATCGCCAACCGCAACCGCCTTGAATTAGAGGAACTGATTGGATTTTTTGTCAATACTTTAGTGCTGCGAATTGACACCGCAGGTAATCCAACTTTCCGCGAACTACTCGGTCGAACACGCGAGATAGCTTTAGGAGCTTACGCTCACCCCGATGTCCCTTTTGAAAAGCTCGTAGAGGAACTGCAGCCGGAGCGAAATCTCAGCTATAACCCGCTGTTTCAAGTGTGGTTTGTACTCCAGAATGCGCCCATGCCACCCCTGGAGTTAGCAGGTTTGACCTTGAGCATTCTGGAATTCGATGTCGGTATGTCGAGACACGACTTAAGCCTCACTCTCTGGGAGATTTCAGAAGGGATTCAAGGCTTATTTGAGTACAAAACAGACTTATTTGAGGCTGCGACCATTGCCCGAATGGTGAGAGGTTTCCACACCCTCCTCAACCAGGTAGTCATCCAGCCAGATATCAAAATCGACGACTTGGCAGAAATTCTTCCCGAAGCAGAAAGGCAGCACCAAATCGAGCAGGAAAAACAAATTCAGATTTCGGGAATTCAAAAATTAAAAATGGCTAAACGCAAAGTTATGAAAAGTTTAAAATGATGCCTCAATCTCTCAGGTTTTTTCGGGAAAAAGACATAAGATTTTCACAAAACCAAAAACTATGACAAATACAGAAACAAAGAATCTCAATTCCCAAAAGTTAGGAGCAGTTAGGCGCAAAGCCGTCAGCCTGTCCTCAGAGGAATTAGCCAAAACCGCCTACCTCCAGCCCGAAAACCTTCTACCTCTAGTTGTTCAGCCAACAGTAGAAAAATTAAATCTCGCAGGTTGGGCGCAGAACAATCGCTCATCAATTGAAACGCAGTTATGGAAGCATGGAGGAATACTTTTTCGAGGCTTTGAAGTCGGCGGGGTGAATGGTTTCGAGCAGTTTATTCAAACTATTGCTGGCGACTTGTTGGAATATTCTTTTCGCTCTACTCCGCGCAGTCAGGTGAGCGGAAATATCTACACTTCTACCGAGTATCCTGCCGAGCAATTCATCCCACTGCACAATGAAATGGCTTATTCTCGAAATTGGCCGCTGAAAATCGCTTTTTTCTGCGTCAAGAAAGCTGAACAGGGAGGAGAAACCCCGATTGCGAACAGCCGCAAAGTGTTTGAAAGCCTGGATTCAAAAATTAGAGAAAAGTTTGCCCAAAAAAAGGTTATGTATGTGCGAAATTACGGCGGTGGCGTAGATTTGCCCTGGCAAAATGTCTTTAATACTGATAGCAAAATTGAGGTAGAAGAGTATTGCAAAAAAGCGGGAATAGAGTTAGAATGGAAAAGTGGCGATCGCTTGAGAACTCGGCAAATATGTCAAGCTGTCGCTGAACACCCAAAAACGCAGGAAATGGTGTGGTTTAATCAAGCTCACCTCTTCCACATTTCCAATCTCGAACCCGTCGTTCGCAAAGAGCTTTTAACTTCTTTTAAACAGGAAGATTTACCCCGCAATGCTTATTACGGCGATGGCTCGCCCATTGAAGATTTTATATTAGACGAAATTCGTCGCTGCTATCAGCAAGAAACAACTGTTTTCCTTTGGGAAGAAGGAGATGTCTTGCTGCTAGATAATATGCTAGCCGCGCACGGACGTACCCCATTCTCTGGTTCGCGTCGAGTTGTTGTCGGGATGGCAGAACCGTTTAGCTGTCAAGACATTTAGACCCATGAAAGGAACAGTAGATATGCAAAAGGAAACAATTGAAGGGTTTAGACTTTCTCCACAGCAACGGCACCTGTGGGAGTTACAGCAAAATAATCCTAAACAGATATATCGCGTTCGAGGTGCAATTTTAATTACAGGAAACCTCGATCGAGAGATTCTTAAAAGTGCGCTGCAAAATGTCATGAATCGGCACGAAATCCTGCGGACTAGCTTTCACTGCTTGCCTGGGATGACACTACCCCTGCAAGCGATCGCCAGCACTGGTGAAGTTCCTATCTCGGAACACAATCTCAGCGGTTTGTCTCCCGAAGAACAAGAATCTAAAATTGAAGCGCTTTTTCAGCAACTAAGTCTGCTTGCTTTTGATTTTGAGCGCGGCCCACTTTGGCACATCTCTTTAGTCACTCTCGCCCAAGACAAGCACCTATTGCTGGCGAACTTCTCTGCCTTAATTGCAGATAGTGCCACCCTGAAAAATTTCACCAGCGAACTCAGTCTTTCCTACTCAGCCTGTGCGTGCGGGGAAGAGTTATCTAATGAGTCAATGCAATATGCCGATATTGCTGAGTGGCAAAATGAGCTGCTCGAATCAGAAGAAACGGCAATCGGCCAAGAATACTGGCGAAAGCTGAACATTGAAGCTTTCGATTTATTAACGCTTCCTTGGGAAAAGAAGAATCGAGAAGCGGAATTTCAGCCACAAGTAGAAAGGGTGGAAATTCGGGGTGATTTGTTGAACAACCTGGAAGCGATCGCCCAAGAACACCAAAGCGATATTTCTACATTTCTGCTGACTTGCTGGCAAATTCTGATTGCGCGGCTTACCAGACAGCCAAACCCGATCGTCGGCGTAACTGGAAACCGCAAAAAATATGAAGAATTAGAGCGATCGCTGGGGCTGTTGAGTACCTATTTACCGCTACAATGCGACTTGCAAGACGAATTCAGTTTTGCCAAAATTTGGCGGCAAGTTGAGCTAAATCTCAAAGATATTCACACTTGGCAAGAATATTTCACCTGGGAAGAAACTCTAGAATCCGATAAAAGTAACGCTTTTTTGCCCATCTGCTTTGAGTATGAAACAAAACCAGAGAAATATGGCGAGTCTGGCGTTTCATTTTTCCTCGATCGGCAAGATGCCTGCGTGGAGCCCTTCCAACTTAAACTTTCGGGCCTTTCACGAGGCAATTGCTTAATCGCCGAGTTTCGCTACGATTCGGCTTTATTTGAAGCTGAAGATGTCAAGCGCTTGTCACAACACTTCCAGGCTGTGTTAGAAAGTGCCTTAAAAAATCCACAAATACCCATCAGTCAATTAAATATACTCAGCGATCGCGATCGTCACCAGCTTCTCGTCGAGTTCAACCAAACCCAGAAAGATTACCCGACAGACAAATGCGTTCACCAGCTTTTTGAAGAACAAGCCGATCGCACTCCTGATAATATTGCTGTCGTTTTTGAAAATCAACAAATTAACTATCGAGAACTCAACGATCGCGCCAATCAACTCGCCCATCACCTGCAAAAACAGGGAGTTGAGCCAGAGTCAATAGTCGGAATTTGCGTCGATCGCTCTTTAGAAATAATTGTGGGAATGCTAGGCATTCTCAAAGCAGGTGCCGCGTATTTACCCATAGACCCGGCAACCCCAGCAGATCGCAAGGCACTCATGCTAGAAGATGCCCAGGTGCAGGTGCTACTAACGCAACAGCGACTCGCTGAAAGCTTGCCGAAAACTCAGGTAAATATTGTTTGCATCGATACAGACATTCCCACTAATTCTGCCTCTTACACGCCTCGCGCCTCTTCTGACAATTTAGCTTACGTCATCTATACTTCCGGTTCCACTGGCACGCCCAAGGGAGTAGCGATCGAACACCGGCAACTCCTCAATTACCTACACAGTATTCAGGAAAGATTAAACTTGCCATCAGGTGCCAGTTTCGCTACCGTTTCTACCTTCGCGGCAGACTTGGGCAATACAGCGATTTTCCCGGCACTTTGTTCCGGTGGATGCCTGCATATAGTATCCCAAGAACGCGCCACCGATCCAGAAGCGCTGGGTGAATATTTCCGCCGCCATTCTATCGATTGCCTCAAGATTGTTCCCTCGCACCTTGCTGCTCTTTTAACTTCTTCTGTCGCCGAGTCTATTTTGCCACGAAGACGGCTAATTTTAGGCGGTGAAGCTGCTAGTTGGGAGCTAATGGAAAAGGTTCGTAAAATCAATTCAGATTGCCTGATTTTCAATCACTACGGGCCAACAGAAGCGACGGTGGGCGTACTCACCTATCAAGTGTATGGCGAGGAATTGAAAGGAATTTCCGAGACAGTTCCACTCGGCAGACCTATAGCAAATACCCAGATTTATCTACTGGATTCCCATTTGCAGCCAGTGCCAGTAGGCGTGCCTGGGGAACTGCACATCGGCGGCATCAGTCTGGCGCGGGGCTATCTCAACCGCCCCGAATTGACAGCAGAAAAATTCATTCCGAACCCATTCGGTGCGCCGGAAGCGCGGCTGTACAAAACTGGGGATTTGGCTCGCTATTTGCCAGATGGAAACATCGAATTCCTCGGGCGAATTGACAGTCAAGTAAAAATCCGGGGCTTCCGCATTGAATTGGGAGAAATTGAGGCAGCGTTAGGGCAGCATCCAGATATCGCGCAGGCCGTAGTGGTGGCGCGGGAAGATGCGCCTGGTGAAAAGCGCCTCGTGGCTTATTTTGTTTCTAATCAGAAACAAGCACCAAACAGCAGCGAAATTCGCAGTTTTTTAGAGACAAAATTGCCTGAGTACATGGTGCCTTGGGCTTTTGTAACGCTCAAAAGTTTGCCTTTAACTCCTAACGGAAAGGTAGATCGGCGATCGCTCCCAGAACCCGACAGTGCCAGAGCGAAATTAGAAGGAACTTTCGCAGAACCTCGCACGCCTTCCGAGGAAACTATCGCCCAGATTTGGGGGCAAATGCTAGAGGTCGAAAAAGTAGGAATTTATGATAACTTTTTCGAGTTAGGCGGAGATTCGATATCAAGCATTCGCATCGTCGCCAAAATCAATCAAGCCGGCTTGCGCGTGACGCCCAAACAACTGTTTGAGTGCCCCACTGTAGCGGAGCTGGCAGCGGTTGCAAGCACAATTGAGACGCCTGAAAAACTGCTGCCTATTCTCCCCATACAGCAGGAATTTTTAGAAGAAAAAATTTCCGGGAAATGCCAGAGCTTTTTATTTAAAACCGACTCGGACATCGCTCCTGAACTATGGCAGCAAGCGGTGCAAAAATTGCTCGATCGCCACGACATTCTTCGCCTGCGATTTCTCCATACAGAATCGGGTTGGCAGCAGATGTACGGGAGTTTAGATGAAATTCAAACAGAACCTTTCTCATACATCGATTTATCGGCGTTGCCAGCGAGCGAAAGAGAAACGGCTTTAGAAACCGCTGCGACCGAGCTGAAAGAAAGTTTGAATCCAGCCGAGGGAATTCTCTGGCGAGTGGCTTTGTTTAACCAGGGAAACGATCTGCCCACTAGCCTGCTATTAACGATTCACGAACTGGCGGCAGATAGCGTTTCCTGGAAAATTTTGCTAGAGGAACTTTCGGCGGCGATCGCGCAGATCAGTCAGGGCAAATCCGTAGAATTACCGCCCACAACAGCAACTTTTAAACGGTGGTCAGAATTTCTGCAAGAGTACGCCAAATCGCCACAAATTCAGCAAGAGCGAGATTACTGGCTCGCTGCGCGTCAAGAAGTCTCGAAACTGCCCGTTGATTCTCCAAGCAACGATCTGGAAAACGCTGTATTAGTTTCGCTCGATGTTGAAGAAACTCGCACTTTACTGCAAAAAGTTCCCGCAGCTTATGGAACCCAAACGAGCGAAGTATTGCTGACTGCATTGGTGCAAACTTTTAATCAATGGACGAAAGCGGATTCCTTGCTGGTGGATTTGGAGGCTTCGGGGCGAGAAATTTTTGCCAAAGATATCGATTTGTCGCGCACTATTGGCTGCTTTACGGCGATTTTCCCGGTGCAGCTTGTTCTCAAGGGCATCTCTGGGCCTGGGGAAGCTTTAAAGGCGATTAAAGAGCAGGTGCGGGGCGTACCCAATCGAGGCGCTGGCTACGGGGTACTGAGCTATTTAGGCGATGATGCAGAAGTAGCGGCGCACCTGCAAGCTTTGGAGCGATCGCAGGTTAGATTTAACTACCGCGAGCAATTATATCCGATTTTGCCTGAATCTTTTGCGTTTGAGCTAGTTGAAAGCGATCGCAGCAGCCTACCAGGAAATCGGCGCTATCCGATCGAAATTGACGGAGGCGTGCGAGAAAATAGGCTGCAACTAGAGTGGAGGTATAGCGAAGCAGCCTACCGGCGAACCACCATCGAAAAACTAGCTAAAGATTTTGTGAATAATTTGCGATCGCTTGCTGCCCACTGTCAGGCTGCCGAAGCAGGAACCTACACGCCTTCTGACTTCCCAAAAGCAAATTTGAGTCAAAAAGACCTCGATCGCTTCTTAACGAAAATCAACCAACGCAGGTAAAAATTCATGAAAGTAGAAAACATTGAGGATATTTACGAACTTTCACCGATTCAAAAAGGCATTCTCTTTCATAGCTTATTCGCTCCGGAATTGGGACTGTATTTTTTCCAAATGCCCTTTTTATTGCGGGGCAATCTCAACGTTGAAGCTTTCTCTAGCGCTTGGCAGCAAGTAGCGAACCGACACGCGAGTTTGCGGACTGGCTTTTTCTGGCAAGATATCAACAAACCGTTACAAGTTGTATATCAGCAAGTAACAGTTCCCTTCGAGCAATGCGACTGGCGGGGGCTAAATCCTGCGGAACAGGAGGAGCAATTAAATACTTTTCTGGATAGCGATCGCGCATTAGGGTTCGACCTTTCCCAAGAGTGTTTGATGCGCCTGACTTTGTTTCACCTCGCTGACAACTGTTACCAATTTATTTGGAGTAGACATTTTATCGTGATGGATGGGTGGTCAATTCCCACGATTCTCGCGGAAGTGCTTCAAATTTACGAGGCAATTTGTGAGGGGAAAAAGGTAGATTTAGGGCCCAGCATTCCCTACCGAGACTACATCGAATGGTTGCAAAAACAAGACGTAGCGAAAGCCCAGACGTACTGGAGGCAAGCGCTCGGAGAATTGCGATCGCCTACTTCCCTCACCAATCTAGATGCTAGCAGCGCCTTCAATTCCGAGGAAAAATACGACGAACAGAGAATCTATTTATCGCCAGAAACTACAGCAGCGCTGCAATCTTTTTCGCGGCAGCACCAGCTTACATTGAGTACCATCTTTCAGGGAGCATGGGCGATGCTCCTCAGTTACTACAGCGGCGAGCGCAAAGTCGTCTACGGATGTACGGTGGCGGGACGCCCAATAGAATTGCTACAAGACGAGCCGCTAATTGGGCTATTTGTTAACAGCTTGCCCGTATGGATCGAGGTAGCTTCTGACCAATCTCTGCTAGTTTGGCTGAGGCAGCTTCAAGAACAATTACTGGAAATGCGCCAGTACGAATGGAGTCCGCTAGTTGATATTCAAGGGTGGAGCCAAGTGCCGCGAAGCAGTCCTTTGTTCGAGAGTATTTTGGTGTATGAAAACGCGCCAGTGGATTCACTATTGGAAAAATGGGAAGGCGATCTAGAAGTCTCGAACTCGACGATTTTCTCCAATGCGCCGAATTTTTACAAGACTAACTATCCCCTGACTGTTGCCGTGTATCCGGATCAAAAGTTCTGCATCGGCATCAATTACGATTTCCGCCGCTTCGAGCTAGCCACAATTACTCAGATTCTGGAGGATTTTGAGAGATTGATTCAGGGCATCTTGGCGCAACCAAACGCCCTCCTGAAGGACTTGCTGTTGCCGATCGATCGCGAGTATCCCATGACGTTAAGTCTGGAAAGAGAAGTAACGTTTAGTTTTGAATTGTCCGCCGCGTAACTAACAAATTAACCAGAGTGAGAAAGTTGCCATGCATCGCATCGCCCTACAAAAGCCAAGTCAGCCAGCGAATATTTTTGAAAGTCGCGAGTCTAATGTCAGAAGCTATTGCAGAAATTTTCCTGATATATTCCATCGGGCAAAAGATTCTATCATATATTCCGAAACAGGAGCGGAATATATCGATTTTTTAGCAGGGGCAGGGGCGCTAAATTACGGGCACAACAATGACTATATCAAGCAGAAGGTAATAGCGTATCTGGCATCGGACGCGATCGCGCACGGATTAGATATGCACACCTCAGCCAAAAAAGAATTTTTAGAAAAATTCTTTTCGTCTGTCTTACAACCGAAAAAGCTGGATTATAAAGTTCAGTTTTGCGGCCCAACGGGAACGAATGCCGTGGAAGCGGCTTTGAAATTAGCCAGAAAAATCAAGAAAAGACCGGGCATTTTCTCATTCATGGGAGCCTATCACGGCATGACGTTAGGCAGTTTAGCTGCGACTGGCAATATCGCAGCGAGAGCGGGGGCAGGCGTAACATCAAATAATGTAACTTTTATGCCCTATCCCTATGGGTTCATGGAAAGTTTTAATACCATAGGGTATATCGAAGCCGTCCTAAATGATGTCAATTCTGGAATCGAAAAACCAGCGGCAATTATTTTTGAAACGGTGCAAGCTGAAGGGGGGGTAATTGTCGCGCCCGTCGAGTGGATGCAACAACTCAGAGACTTGTGCGATCGCCACGACATTTTATTAATTTGCGACGACATTCAAGTGGGTTGCGGGCGGACAGGGCCATTCTTCTCATTTGAAAGAGCTAATATCGTTCCCGATATGGTAATCCTCTCCAAATCGATCAGCGGTTACGGATTTCCGATGTCGCTTTTGTTGATTAAACCTGAGTTAGATATTTGGGAACCGGGCGAACATACGGGTACATTTCGTGGAAATCAACTCGCTTTCGTAGGAGCTACCGCTGCTCTAGAGTATCGAGAAAATATCAATCTCGAACGCGAAGTCCAATTGAAAGAGTTCTTTTTACAAAAATTTCTCGCGGAGGAAATTGCCCCGATAGATGAAAAAATAGATATCCGAGGAATTGGTTTAATTTGGGGCATCGATTTTGAAAAATTTGGCGCTGCTAGTTTTGCTAAAAAAGTCACTTCGCGGTGTTTCGAGTTGGGATTAATTGTGGAAAGAGTTGGGAGAAATGATACGGCTATAAAAATATTGCCTCCCCTGACTATCGAATGGTCAATTTTGCAAAAAGGCTGTGCGATTTTGCAACAAGCCTTGTCCGATTGCTTGAATTCCTAATTGCTCAAATTTTTCCAATTTTTAAAATGTGAGGAGACGATCGATGATAGCCGTAGCCAATCAAATCAGACCAATTACCCCCATTTCAGATAACTTGTTGTCTCAAAAACTTTATTGGTTAAACAAGCTCTCCGGGGAACTGCCGGAGACAACTTTGATAGCCGATTATGTAAGACCTGTGCTAGATAGCGGCAAAGAGCGAGAGGTCGCATTTGCACTGTCGATCGAACTGTCTGAAGCGATTTTTAAGTTGGCGAAAAAATCCGATTTGTCAATTTATCTAATTCTCCTCGCTACCGCTAAAATACTGCTCCACAAATATACTAGCAAGAGCGATGTTATTGTCGGCTCGCCGGTTTATAACCCAGAAAAAAGCGATCGCTTAATTAATCGAGTGCTTCCGCTGCGCTCCACTGTCACTCCTGAATTGACTTTTAAAGAGTTTCTGCTGCAAGTCAAAGATACTGCGATCGCGGCCTACAGCCACCAAAATTATCCGTTTGCTGAATTAGTGCGGTTGTTAAAAATTTCCGAAACTCAGAGCCGCTGTCCAATTTTTGACGTAGCCGTCTTATGGGAAAACATTCACTCTGCAAGCGATCTCGCGGAACTCGGCAATGATTTAACAATTGCTTTGAAAGTCGAGGGCAATCGGATTGTAGGCAAAATTGAATACAGCAACTTGCTTTTCAAAGAGGAAACCATCAGAAGACTGACGGCACACTATGTCAATCTTTTGGAAAACGTCACCAACAACATTCACCTGAAAATTGCGGATCTTAGTTTTTTAAGCAAATCTGAAATCCGCCAGCTATTAGAAAGTTTTAACGACAATGCTAGAGAGTATCCTGTCGAGCGAACGATTCACGATTTATTTGAAAGCCAGGTCGAAAAAACGCCCGATCGCATAGCTGTTGTTTTTGAAGAAACTCAGTTAACTTATCGCCAACTGAACGAAAAAGCGAATCAACTCGCTAGATTTTTGCAGCGTTTAGGAGTCAAAAATCGACAACTGGTGGGAATTCTGCAAAAACGGAGTCCGAATTTTCTCATCGCTATTCTCGCTATTTTAAAGGCGGGGGGAGTCTACGTTCCCATTGAGAGCACTTATCCTCCGGAGAGAATTCGCTATATGCTTTCTCACAGCGAAGTGGGAATTCTCTTAACAGACGCTTCATTTTTAGAGATTTTGGCAAGCCAAATCGAGTATTGCCCTCAGTTAAAATATTTGGCTTGTTTAGATGTCAAGCCGGAGGGCGCGGCGAGATCCGCCGCCGAGGTTCAGATATGCGATCGCCGCGATTTCGATAAACTGCCCGCAGCCAATCTAGAAACTAGCAATCGCGGCACCGATCCAGCTTACGCGATTTATACCTCGGGTTCCACCGGATTGCCCAAGGCAGCTATTATCCGACACGGCGGCGCGATCAATCACATTTACGCTCAATTTGAGGCGCTGGGATTGACTGAAGAATTTACCTTTTTGCAAAGCGCTCCCGCTTCATCGGATATTTCGGTTTGGCAATTTTTAGCGCCTCTTTTAATTGGCGGAAAAACCGTAATTGCCGACGCGGAAACAATTTACAATCCAGAAAAATTGTGTGAGGGAATTCAAAAACACAAATTAACCCTCGTCGAACTCGTTCCCACCGTTGTCCGAGGATTGACAGACTATCTTTCAAAATTATCGCCGCAGCAACGAGCGTTCCCCAATTTAAAATGGATGATGGTAACGGGAGAATCCGTCTCGGTAGAGTTGGCGAATCAGTGGTTGCGTTTGTATCCCTCTATCGGCGTTGTCAATGCTTATGGCCCTACAGAAGCGGCTGACGATATTACGCAGGCAATTATTGAAAAACCTTTGCCGGAAAATCAGCGATCGCTATCCATTGGCCAACCCCTCGCCAATTTTAATCTTTACATCCTCGACTCTCAGATGAAGTTAGTGCCCGTCGGAGTGCCGGGAGAAATTTGCGTCTCGGGATTTGGCGTCGGCGAGGGCTATTGGAAAGATGAAAAGAATACTCAATTAAGCTTTGTTGAAAATCCCTTTCCAAATACGGCAAAACCGCTGCCAGGAATTGACAAAGATTTAATGTACAAAACCGGAGATTTAGGGCGGTGGCTTCCCGATGGAACGATCGAATTTCTAGGGCGCATCGATCGCCAGGTAAAAATTCGCGGTTTCCGCATTGAACTAGGAGAAATAGAGGCTGTATTGGAGCGACATCCAGCCGTGCGGGAGACGGCAGTTATCGTCAGGGAAGATAACCCCGGCAACAAGCGTCTAGTCGCCTATATCGCTGGGCACCAGGCACAAAACAGTTTTTCAGAGTTTCAATCGTCGAGCCTGGCAGATGAATTATGCGGCGATTTAAAACAAAAATTGCCGGAGTATATGGTGCCTTCAGCCTTCGTGCTGCTGGAGGCGCTGCCGCTTTTGCCGAATGGCAAGGTGGATCGCCGATCGCTGCCTGCACCGGAAAAAAGCGCGATCTCCGCGGTGCGATCGCCGATAGAGGAAATGGTTGCTGGCATCTGGAGCGAAGTGTTAGGTGTCGAGGGAATTGGCAGCGAGGATAACTTCTTTGAATTGGGAGGACATTCCCTATTAGCTACTCAGGCGATCGCGCGCCTGCGAGAAGCGTTTAAAATTGAATTGCCCCTGCGCGTCTTATTTGAATCGCCAACAGTGGCAAGTTTGAGCTCGCGCATTTCCCAAATCAGCAGCAGCGAGCAAAAACTCGAAGCACCCCCCATCGATCGCGCACCGCGAGGCCCAGAATTGCCCCTTTCTTTCGCACAACAGCGGCTGTGGTTTCTCGATCGGTTGCAACCGGGCGATCCGGCTTACAATATCCCCGCAGCCGTGCGCTTGAAAGGTGCGATCGACGTGACAGCATTAGAGCGCAGTTTCCAAGCAGTTATCAATCGCCACGAAGCCTTGCGGACAACTTTTGGCGCGGTGGAAGGGCGGCCCATTCAGTTGATAATTCCCGAACCTACTTTCGCGCTCTCAGTTATAGATTTGCAGCACTTTCCTCAATCTCAGCGAGAAGCAGAAGCCATGCGGCTCGCCGCCGAGGAAGCGAAACAACCTTTTGACTTAGCAAACTGGCCATTAATGCGAGTCACTTTGCTACAGTTAGGCGACACAGAATTTATCTTATTGCTAACCATCCATCACATCGTGGCAGATGGCTGGTCCCTAGGGGTACTCGTGCGGGAAATGGCAACCCTCTACGAAGCTTTTTGCACTGGCAAACCCTCCCCACTTCCCGAACTTTCAATCCAATACGCCGATTATGCCGTGTGGCAGCGAAACTGGCTTTCTGGGGAAGTTTTAGAAGAAAAACTTGCCTATTGGAAGCAACACTTAGGCAATCACTTACCAGTGCTGCAACTGCCTGCCAAACAACCGCGCGCCGCTGTTTCTACCTATCGCGCTGCCCTTCAACCTTTCCAGCTTTCCCCAAACCTTTCCGCCGCGCTCAACAAGCTGAGCCGCCAACAAAATGTCACCCTATTTATGACGTTGCTAGCTGCTCTTGAAACGCTGCTATATCGATCGACAAATCAGGATGACATGGTGGTTGGCACCGACCTCGCCAACCGCACCCAATTGGAAACAGAGGCTCTGATTGGTTTCTTTGTCAATATCTTGCTTTTGCGCGGCGATCTCAGCGGCAATCCTACTTTCATTGAATTGCTCGATCGCGTGCGCGAAGTCACCTTAAAAGCCTATGCTCACCAGGATTTACCATTCGACAAATTGGTGGAGGAATTGCGGCCCGATCGCAGCCTGAATCAAACACCGCTCTTTCAAGTCTTATTCGTCATGCAAAATATGCCCATGCCTGCTTTAGAGCTAGGCGGGTTAACTTTGACTCCCTTAGAACTTGACAGCGGAATTGCGAAATTTGATTTAGTTCTCTTCGTCGGAGAAACCGAGCAAGGAATTGCAGGCACTTGGAAGTACAATACTGACCTTTTCGATGCCGCCGCCATCGAGCAAATGTCCAGCCGTTTTGAAACCTTACTCAACAGCATTGTGGCGGAGCCTGAGACTCGGTTAAATAACTTAGAAATTATCACAGAAGCGGAAAAACAACAACAAGTCATGCAAGAAGTCAAGCGCGAAAAGCTGAATTTTAGCAAGTTTAAGAGTGTTAAACCGAAAGTAGTCACTCTGCCAGACGGCGAGTTGATAAAAACCGAATTTCTCCAGCCTGGGGAACTATTGCCGCTAGTCGTTAAACCCGCTGCCAGCGATGTCGATCTCATTGATTGGGCGAAAAACAACCGAACTTTGATCGAGACAAAATTGCAGCAACACGGTGCAATTTTGTTTCGAGGCTTCACCGAGCCTTTAGTTTCTACTTTCGAGCAGTTCGCCTTGGGGATTTGTCCGGAACTGTTCGGCGAGTACGGAGATTTGCCGCGCGAAGGAATCGGCGGCAAAGTTTACGGTTCGACCCCTTATCCCGCCGAGCAAACTATCTTCTTTCACAGCGAAAGTTCGCACCTGCACCGCTGGCCAATGAAAATCTGGTTTTTCTGCGTTCAACCCGCGCAGTCAGGCGGCGAAACCCCGATCGTTGATTGTCGGAAAGTTTACCAGTTGCTCGACCCCAAACTCCGAGAAAAATTCGCCCAAAAGCAACTGATGTACGTCCGCAACTACACCGACGGACTCGATGTAAGCTGGCAAGAATTTTTCAAAACGGCGCAGAAAACAGAGGTGGAACAATATTGCCGTCAAGCAGGCATAGAATTTGAGTGGAAAGACGGAAATAAGCTCAGAACTTGCAAGCTACGTCCGGCGATCGCCCAGCACCCCAAAACAGGAGAGATGGTATTTTTTAACCAACTGCTTTTGCACCACATTTCCTGCTTAGATCCCGCAGTCCGCAACTCTTTATTATCTGTCTTTGGAGAGGGAAACCTGCCTCGCAATGTTTATTACGGCGACGGCACTCCTATTGAAGACTCGGTAATGGCAGAAATTCAGGCAGTCTATCAGCAGGCAACCGTTAGTTTTCCTTGGCAAGCTGGCGACATATTAATGTTAGATAATATGTTGGCTGCTCACAGTCGCAATCCATTTGTCGGATCGCGCAAAATTGTGGTAGCGATGGGCGAAATGATCGGTGAAGCAGAGCTTTAAAAGCGGGCTTCTATGCCGCAAAATTCGGCTTTATCCGACTATGCTAGGAAGTGAGAATTGTCAGTAGTCGCCACTTCAACGCCTTTCCAATAGTCTGTTTTAACTGAGATGTTGCACCATTTTAAATTACTTGTTTAGGAACAGGCAAGATGCCTGTGAAGCGAGAGATGAATTTTATTGTGGAACAGGCATCTTGCCTGTTCTTGACAATGGTACAAGATGTGAGTTTTAACGGACTTGAGCTATAAGCTTTGGACTAAAGTCCCTGGCTATCCTAAAACATAAAGCAATATAACCAATGCAAACAATTAATGGATTTCGGCTTTCTCCTCAACAAAAATATCTGTGGCTGTTGCAACAATATAGTCCCGCTTACCGCGCCCAATGTGCGATTTCTATCGAGGGCAATCTCCAAACAAATGTCTTAAAAGAAGCGCTGCAAAAAGTCAGCGATCGCCACGAAATTCTGCGGACCAGCTTTCAGCGACGTTCTGGGATTAAATTTCCGATTCAAGTCATCGGCGATCGCAGCTTAATTTCCTGGCAGATCGTTAATCTCGAATGCTTGACCCCGCCAGAACAAGCCACTAAACTCCCTGAAATTTTTCAAAGCGAAAAGCGCTCATCTTTCAACTTAGATCAAAATCCAATTTGGCGCTTATCCTTAATTTCTCTATCAGCAAACAGGCACATTTTGCTTGTCAGCCTGCCTTCCCTGTGCGCCGATTCCCGCACCGTCAAAAATCTAATTCGAGAAATTAGCCAGTGTTATGCAGCTTGCTTGCAAGGTGAGGAACTGGCCGACGAAGTGGTGCAATATGTCCAATATTCGGAATGGCAGAATGAATTGATTGAGGATGAAGAGGCGGCAGAGGGCAAAAAATATTGGACCGATCGGGATTACTCGGCGCTAGCGAGTTTAAAATTGCCTTTTGAAAATAAAAATAGCAGCGCGCCCGCTCCATTTGAGCCGAAATTTTTTGAGGTTAAAATAGAACTGAGTTTACTAGAAGAAATAGAAGCGATCGCCCGCCGCTACGAAACCTCAATATCTGCTTTCTTTCTAGCTTGCTGGAAAACGTTGCTCTGGCGGCGGTTGGGAAAGGCAGAAATCATTATTGGCACCGCCTTCGACAATCGCAAATATGAAGAATTAGAGCCAGCACTCGGTCTATTTGCCAAGTTTTTACCGCTTCGCAGCCAACTGCAAGAAAATTTTACCTTTCAGGAATTCTGGCAGGAAATTCAGCAATCCCAAAGCGATGCTTATAAATGGCAGGAATATTTCAACCGGGAAGATATAAACGACTCGCCTGGATTTCCATTTTGTTTTGAGTTTGAGGAACAACTAGAAAAGTATGCGGCGGCTGGCATAGATTTCTCAATTTACCAGCAATATGTCTGCGGCGATCGCTTCAAAGTTAAACTCTCCTGCGCGCGCCGAGAGGATGCTCTCATCGCTGAGTTTCACTACGATCCAACTTTGATAGGGAAACCAGCGATCCAATGTTTAGCAGAGCAATTCTACACCTTAATAAAAAGTGCTGCTAATCACCCAGAAACCGCTCTCGGCGAGTTGGAAATTCTAAGCGATCGCGCCCGCCACCAAGTCTTAGTTGAGTTCAACCAAACACAGAAAGATTACCCAAAAGACAAGTGTATTCACCAGCTATTTGAGCAACAAGTGGAGCGCGTACCAGATCGCCTTGCGGTTATCTGTGAAAATCAGCAACTCACTTACCGGGAACTCAACGCCCGCGCCAACCAAATCGCTCATTACCTACAACAATTAGGAGTAAAATCCGAAGGATTAGTGGGAATTTGTGCTGAGCGATCTGTGGATGCGATCGCCGGAATGCTCGGCATTCTCAAAGCAGGCGGCGCGTACTTGCCGCTCGACCCAGCCATGCCAAAAGAGCGCCTCGCCTTGATGTTGCAGGATGCCGGAGTGGCCGTGCTATTAACGCAACAACAGCTAATCGAAAACTTGCCAAAAACTCAGGCAAAAATCGTTTGCTTAGACGCAGAAATTCCCTCTGTCTCCCCCTCTCCGTCTCCTCCTCTCTCTCCTGAAAATTTAGCTTATGTCATTTACACTTCCGGTTCCACTGGCACGCCAAAGGGAGTGGCAATTGAACACCGATCGCTCCTCAATTACCTCTACAGCATTCAGGAACGGCTAAACCTGCCATCAGGAGCCAGTTTCGCAACCGTTTCTACCTTAGCAGCCGACTTAGGAAATACAGTAATTTTTCCAGCTTTATGTACGGGAGGAAGCCTTCACATAATTTCCCAGGAACGCGCCACCGATCCAGAGGCGATGGCTGCTTACTTTCAGCAGCACTCCATTGACTGTCTCAAAATCGTTCCCTCCCACCTAAAAGCTTTATTAACTGCTTCTGATCCGGCGCAGGTTTTGCCGAAACAGCGATTAATCCTTGGCGGCGAGGCCTTAAGTTGGAATTTGCTCGAAACTATTGAGAAATACGCCCCAGACTGTTCAGTCTTCAACCATTACGGGCCAACAGAAGCCACCGTAGGCGTGCTGGCTTATCCCATCGAAGACCGAGAAAATTGTATTTCTGAGACAGTTCCTCTCGGTCGTCCTATCAATAACGCGCAGATTTATTTACTTGATTCGCACTTGCAGCCAGTTGCTATTGGCGTGTCCGGCGAGTTATACATCGGCGGTCTTTCTTTAGCTCGCGGCTATCTAAACCAACCCCACTTAACAGAAGAAAAATTCATCCTCAACCCCTTCGACGCCCAACCAGGAGCGCGTCTGTATAAAACAGGAGATTTGGCTCGGTATTTGCCGGACGGAACTATTGAGTTTTTAGGGCGGACCGACAGCCAAGTGAAACTGCGAGGGTTCCGCATTGAATTGGGGGAAATAGAAACAGCGCTATCTCAACATTCTGCTGTGCGCGAAGCAGTAGTTTTGCTACTGGAAAATGAACCGGGGAACCAGCGCTTAGTGGCCTATGTTGTACCCGCGAGGGAATCGGCGATCGCTATTAACGAGCTGCGGTCATTTTTAAAAGAAAAACTGCCCGACTACATGGTTCCTTCTGCTTTTGTCGTACTGAAAGGATTGCCCCTCACGGCTAATGGAAAAATAGACCGGCGAGCCCTGCCAGCGCCGGAGGCGGCGAGAGCCGATTTAGCAGATACTTTTGTCGATCCTAGCACTCCCATTCAGAAAATGCTGGCTGAGATTTGGGCTGAGCTGCTAGGGCTGGAAAAAGTGGGAATTTATGACAATTTCTTTGATTTGGGGGGACATTCATTACTGATTACTCAGTTGCTAGCAAAGGTAAGAGACTCTTTCCAAAAGGAATTGCCCTTGCGCCGTTTCTTTGAAGCGCCTACCATCGCTGCTTTAGCAAAGAATATTGAGGTGAATGATGGGGCGGATTCTGCGGGCGATCGCACTGCAAGTTTCGATATTAACGCTGAAGTTGTTTTAGATCCGGCAATTCGCCCTGCAACTCCATTGAGCGAGCCAAAAACTGAACCAGCTTGCATTCTTTTAACAGGGGCGACGGGCTTTTTGGGAGCCTTTTTACTCCGCGACCTCTTGCAACAAACTCAAGCAGAAATTTATTGCCTAGTCCGTTCTGCCGATTCAGAATCAGCTAAAAAGCGGATTCAAAGCAGCCTCGAATCCTATTTAATTTGGGATGAAAGCAGCAGCGATCGCATTATCCCAATTGCTGGAGATTTGTCTCAACCACTTTTGGGGCTTTCTGAGGAGCAGTTCCGAGTTTTAGCCAGTAAAATTGATGTCATTTACCACAATGGCGCGTTTGTCAAGTTTACTTATCCCTACTCGGTTCTCAAACCCGCTAACGTTTTGGGGACGCAGGAAGTTCTGAGATTGGCGAGTCAAAGTAAGCTAAAACCAGTCCATTTAATTTCTACGATTTCCGTTTTCTCGGCAATGGGAGAATCTGGGATTAAGGTGGTACGAGAGGAGGATGAACTCACTCCGGGAGAGGGTCTAAAAGGCGCTTACACTCAGACTAAGTGGGTTGCAGAAAGGTTAGTAGAGGTGGCGCGCGAGCGCGGGATTCCTGTTAGCATTTACAGGCCAGGCCGCATTTCTGGGGACAGCCAAACAGGGGCTTGCAATCCCAGCGATTTACTGTACAGGTTAATCGCTGGTTGCGTGCAACTTGGATGTGCGCCCCATGACGATAAGCTGATGAATGTAGCGCCTGTTGACTATGTGAGCCGAGCGATCGTTCATCTTTCGACCCAAAAAGAATTGCTCGGAAAGACTTTTCATTTAGTCAACCCTCAGTCCTTTCTGATGAGTGAATTGCTTGGCTGGATTTGCTCAATGGGTTATCCAATCAAACGAGTTTCGTCTGAGGCTTGGCAAGCAGAAATAATCAATCGCGCTGGATATTCTCCAGAAAATGCGTTGTATCCGCTTGTCGGTCTTTTCTCCGAAAAAGTTTCGGACGCAGAAATGCCTAAATCGGCGACGCTGAAATTCGATTGCCAGAAGGCGTTGAAGGGGCTTTCTGGAACGGACATTATCTGCCCGCAAGCGGATGCGAGTTTGTTTCGGACTTATTTTTCTTATCTCGTCGATCGCCAGTTAATAGAGGCTCCCAAAAATCTGGTCTAAAAATGTAGAGGCGCGAGCGATCGCGCTTCTACCTCGCTCACTTTGAGGATAATTTTAAATCAAGCATCACTTAGACTTGCGGAAATCCTGATTAGTTTATTTAAGAGAAGGCAAAAGATTTTTATGTTAGGAAGTAGTAATGCGATCGCGATCGCAGGCAGAGCTACCGCAGAAGGAACGGGGCGTTACAGGGAACGGCACAAAAAAAACTGTGCAGCCGATCACTTCCGAGAAACTGGTTCGCTCGTTGCCAGCTCGATTGGAATTGGCACCTACCTTGGGGAACCAGATGAGTATACTGATACTCTTGTGGCGGAAGCTGTAGTTGAATCGGTTCGGCGGGGTACCAACGTAATTGACTCAGCAATCAACTACCGCTACCAGTACGGAGAGCGGAGTGTCGGAAAGGCTATCCGGCGTCTATTGGAATCGGGAGAGGCTTCAAGAGATGAACTAATTATCTGTACGAAAGGTGGCGTTGTTCCGCATCCAACTCCCAACCATGTAGAGTGGTTTTATGAGCAGTACGTCGAGCCAAACAACTCTACTGTCAGCATGGCAGATTTGGCCCAGGAGCGTTACTGCATCCACCCAGAATACATTCAAGATCAGCTTAATTGGAGCCTCGCCAACCTCGGCATTGAGACAATCGATGTCTACTACCTTCACAATCCAGAAAAGCTACTTTCTCAAGTTGAACCCGATACTTTTTATAATCAGTTGCGAGAGGTTTTTGAGGTACTTGAAGGTGCAGTTTTAGCTGGTAAAATTGCCAATTACGGTGTGGCAACTTGGAATGCTTTTCGCGTACCTCCAACTGAAAGGTACCATATCGATCTGGCGCGTGCGAAATTTCTTGCTGGGGAAGTAGCTGGGAACAAAGAGGATCGGTTTCGGTTTATCCAGCTTCCTTTGAATATGGGGATGCCGGAAGCGGTGCTAATTCCAACTCAAACAATCGAAGGAGAACAAGTTTCAGTATTGGAAGCTGCCGATCGCTTAGGCATTTCCGCGATCGCCAGTAGGTCGATCTGTGAAGCGCAGGTTATCGGTCAGATCCCAGAAAAGATTGCTTCTGCCTTTGGCGATCGCTTGCAGACAGACTGCCAGCGGGCGCTCCAATATACCCGCAGCGTCCCTGGCCTCCTGAGTGCCCTTGTAGGGATGAAAGCGCCAAAACATATAGAAGAGAACCTAGCCCTTGCTGCTGTCCCGCGGCTTGGGAGAGCAAGCTTTCAGGAACTTACTAATTCAATTGTTCAAGTGTTAAACGGAAATTGAAGTTCCCCTTGCCGGAGAACGGCTGAACTTAAAATCTTGAATGGCATTATGGAATAGTTTCAGTTAATATTTATGGTTCTTCCGTACTTAGTGTGATAAAATTGGATATTATTGTAACATTTTAGCCGACTAAGTACCGAATATCCCTGATTACTGACTAAATCAATCATTAATAAATTCGCCTTCACAGATAATCGAGTCTCTGTTCTCCAAATCTTCTTGATTCCAGACCGCATTTAATGCTGCGGAACTTAAGGAAGTTGACATCGTATTTAAGGTTGTGTTGTAGTATTCGGCAGCATTATTAAGTTCTACCTGTGGCGCTTCCTTGAAGTATGAATTAATATCAGGCGTACACCGCTGGGCTTGGTAGTATAAATAAGCTTCAGCATTAATGCACATTACGTGGTAAAAATCCTTATTTGCTGCCGTAACATCTCCAAGTTTATACAGCGCTAAACCCCGGTTGAGATAAGCTTTAACATAGTTCGGATCGAGTTTTACTGCTTGGTCAAAGTCTTCAATTGCAAGCTGCATTTGTTTTAATTTATAGCGAACGCAACCTCTGTTATAATAGGCATAAACATTTTGTGGATCGATGGCGAGCGCAGTGTTGTAATCGGCCATCGCCTGCGTATTGTCTCCTAATTGGTGGTAACACAGACCTCGATTTATGTAAGCTTTGATATATTTAGGATTCAACCGCAGCGTTTCGTTAAAGTTTTCCGTTGCTGCCTCTTTTTCTCCCAAAAGGTAGTAAGCGCGCCCCCGGTTGTAATAGGTTTTATAATTGTTGGAATTGATAGATAGAGCTCGATTGTAGTCTTCTATTGCTTCTTCGTAATTTCCTAAATTAGCAAGTACAAGTCCCCGGTTGTTGTAGATAGCGTGGCTGTTAGGCTTATTTGCTAAAGCACAGTTTAGATCCTCAATGGCTTTTTCGTGTTCTCCGAGATGACGCCAAGCATTGCCTCGATTCAAGTAAGCCTCGAACAAATTAGGATTGATATCTAGGGCTTGGCTGAGGTCTGCGATCGCTTTTTGGTAGTCTTTCATGTAATAGTAAACCAAGCCGCGATTGTTATAGGCTTTGGCATCGGCGGGATTGAGTTGCAGTATGCGATCGAAATCGTCGATCGCCGCTTCATAGTTTCCTTTCTTGGCGCTGTGCAAACCGCGCTTGTAAAATTGTTTGAGGTTCATAGGTCAACTTTCAGGATTGCTTGATTCTGGGGGTTGATTCCTGTGCAGTCAGTTTTGAGTTCGACAGCCGTTAATCTGTTAAAAGAGCATCCACCTGCGGTCAGAATAACTCTTGAATAATTCCCGGCAATCTACCCTAAACAGGATTTTTGGTTTATTTTAACCGTAGTTAAATCCTGTTGAAAGGCTCTGCACCTCGGCTGGATTTACTTATTAGTCAGTTCCATCGTTTACCCGACGATCGACTTTATCTCAAAAGTCTAGTTTTACTTGGTGATCTGTGTCTATTGATGCGGCGGCGATCGGCTCGATCGGCAAATTAAGTTTGAGACCGCTACTCAGTATAAATTGTTACCAGCCTTTCTACCGAGTAAACTCTATATTTTTTTGACAAACTTCGTCTCAGTATTTGCGGCAGTACGTCTCTACAAACTTTTGTTGCCTAATTACCAATTACCGATTGATTTCCTCTTCCACATAAACAGTCAATTTCTCCAAATCTGGAAGTTCGATCAACTCTTGTTCCTTTTCCTTAACCGACACGGGCATCATCACAGGTGTACGCTGCTCGATCCAGCAACTCGCCAGCGGTAAAGTTTGTTCCAAATCCTCCAAAGGCCTGGGAATTACCATCACCGCGTTTAACTCGCCAATTCGCTCAGCTTCGTACATCCCCGCTTCTACCGCTACTGCTACATCTGCGACTGCACCGCGAATAATTGCCGTGCACAAACCAGCGCCAATTTTCTCGTAGGCTGCCAAGTGTACGTCTGCGGATTTGAGCATAGCATCGCAAGCACCGACCATTGCCGGAAATCCCCGGGTTTCGAGCAAACCGATCGCCTGATTGCTAAGCCGAGAATAACTGCCTTTTTCCGAAAGTTCAGTCAGGCGAAAGCCGATCGGCAAAACCACTTCCAAATTAGCCAAAGGTCTAGGAATCACCAACTTAGAAACAAACTGCCCGAACTGTTCGGCTGTTTGAGCTCCAGCTTCCACAGCCAAACGCACATCCGAGATTCTGCCCCGGACGATCGCGGTACAGTGACCGGAACCAATTTTTTCGTATCCTACTAAAATCACTCCTGCCGACTTCAGCATCATGTCAGCAGTCCCCACAATTGCCGGAAAACTCTTGGTGGATACCAAACCCAAAGCAGTGTCTTTGAAGTATTCCTGGCGCTGCGATCGCTCTTCGTGACTGTTACGATCTGTTTGTCCGTCCATCTTCTATTACCCTTAGAAACTTCCCAAAATAAAAATTTGTTGATAGTTTATAGTTTCTCAGATGAGAAGACAGACTGCACGAGCTACAAGACACAGATTGCTGCGGCAAGGCCTTACCAATTGCTGAGCTACCAATAATATGAGATTACCTATTTATATTTGATCTTTCTGCCTTCAGCATAGCTGCCTTTTGCGGAAATGACGGCTACCCGGAACCGCCCGATAGAGTTTGGCCGTTTTCCTCCGGTCGATTAAAAGCTTGCCGGTGCGGAAACAGCGTCCCCAACAGCCGATTGATGTGAGCTTGACCGTACAGAATAGTTGGGATTTCCCCTGGCTGGGGCGGCTCTGCGGCAGTGGATTCCGGCGGCTCTGGGGCAGTCTCCGGCGCAGTTTGAGGCGGTGTTTGGGCGGGTTGTGGCGGCTCGATCGGCTCGATCGGTCGATCGACTGGTGGCGTAGTGGCTTCGGGGGTTTCTGGTGATGTTGGCGCTGCTGTTGGCGCTGCTGTTGGCGCTGTTGCGGTTGTTTCTGCGGGGACTTGGCGGCTGGTATCTCCCAGTAGAGAACCTGCTAGCATAATTTGCATTTTGTCGATACAAGGATTGATTAGGGTCGTCCCGGCGCCAATACAGGCATTTTCCCCGATCGTTCCCGCACCTACCACCAGCACTCCTGCACCCAGAATAACGCCCGCCGCGATTTCCAGAGTACCTTCACGGGCGTGAAGGATAACTCCCATACCGATACAGGCACCGGCGGCGATCGAGATCCGGCTGCCCGGCTCTGCTTGCAGGATTGCTCCAGGGGCGATCGCCGCACCCTCATTCACAACTACATCGCCACTCATCAAAATCTGAGAGTTGCTACTTAATTGCAGTGGCGATAAATACATTCGACTTCACCATGAAAGGAGCTATTTTTTTCGATAAAACGACTTTAAATTATGGATTTTCTCGACTGATAAATTTAACCATGTCAATCTAAGAAACGATAATTTACTAATACTGAGAATCTTGATGCTTTAACGTTTTATAGAAACTTTCCGAAGATTCTAGATTTTGACCAACATTTCTCATTCGAGCTTTTTAACTATCTCAAATCCTACTTCAATCCGCTTGGGTTTCTCCCGTTTGCCCCAGTGCGAGGGCTTAACGGAAGAAACAGGCTAATTACCAGGCAAATTAAGGTCGTTGGATAATTTCTTCGAGTACCCGGCGCTTCGCCTTGGAGTCGATGCCGAGCAAGCGGACGTACTCGCCGCTGTGTTCTTTGAGACAGCTTTCGAGGGCAGAAATCACTTCGGATTCGCGGTTGGATGAGATCGGGGCGCAACTGCTCCAAGAACCGGTGCGGAAACGGCGCGCGTCGGCGTGTTCCGTGCCAATTTTGTAGCCTTGGGAAAGCAGGTTGCGGATTTGGTCGATCGTCTTGCCGGTCAAACTTCCGCTGCTGGCCGAACCAGTCGAAGCTGCTTTGTATCCCGAGGTTGCTGCAGGCTTAGCCGATTGAGCAACTGGGCCGTCGGGACGCTGAATAATTTCTTCAACTATGCGTCGCTTAGCTTTCGGGTCAATCCCGATCAAGCGCACGTATTCGCCTGGGTACTGATTCATCACAGCTTCCAAAGCGGCGATCGCCTCAGATTCGTTTCTGACTTGCAGCGAAGCCCCGCTTTGCCAAGAACTGGTGCGGAAGCGGCGGGCGTCGGCGTGTTCCGTCCCCACCTTGTAGCCTTGAGCTAGCAAGCCGCGAACCTGAGCCACTGTTTCGGCACTCAATTTTCCGCTTGACACGGAACCGCTATTGTGGTGTGAAGCTTGTTGTGCAACTTTACCGTTAGATTGGTGAGTTTTCGCACCGTTTGAACCGTTAGAGCCGTTGTCTCCCGGTCTTTGGACGATTTCTTCTAGTACGCGGCGCTTGGCTTTGGTGTCAATCCCGATCAAGCGGACGTATTCTCCTTGGTGCTCGGCCATGCAAGCTGACAAAGCCGCGATTACTTCAGAGTCGCGCTTTGAGGCAATCGGGCCGCAAGTGCGCCAAGAACCGGTCCGGAAGCGGCGTGCGTCGGCGTGTTCGGCTCCCACGCTGTATCCTTGAGCTAGTAAATTGCGGATGCTATCGGCAAGAGTTGAACTCAATTGGGTGCCGGCATGGGTAGAATATTTGGTTTGAGTCATATTTGGGTTTTTAGTTTGCTCGTTGCGAATTGGTGCTAGACAGGCGATGTTCTCAGCGCAGCGATAACCCGTTCTCAGAGCGTCATTGATGCCGATGACATGGGTCGCAAATTGAATGTCAGAATCTTGAACGTCAGGCAAGCGATCGGCTTGCTTCTGATTAGTGATGATGGCTCCCGAAGGTACGTACTTACCGGGGGGAATCTCCACATCTTTAATTAGTACGTGCATCATGACAATGCAGCCGTTCCCCACTCTGGCATTGAACACCGTAGAGCGAAAGCCGATAAAGCAGTTGTCGCCCACGTATGCCGGGCCGTGAATTAAACTCATGTGGGTGAGGGAAGTATTTTTCCCCACCCACACAGAATAGGATTTGTCGTCGTCTCCTGTGACTCGGCCTTGTTCTAGGCCGTGAATCACTACTCCGTCTTGAATGTTGCTTCCTTGTCCGATATAAAAAGGAGTGCCTTCATCGGCGCGGATAGATGTCCCGGGGGCAATCATCACATTAGAACCGATATGCACATCCCCAATAATATTAGAAAAGGAATGTACGAAGGCGGTGTCGTGAATTTGGGGCTCAGCCAAGTTTTTCGACCAAGGCGTCGGGGGAGCCGCAACGTTGCGGACTGCCATAAATTAAGTTCTCCTAAGCTGAAAAATTTTTTGTTAGTTGTTAGTTGTTAGTTGTTAGTTGTTAGTTGTTAGTTGTTAGTTATTTTTCCACTAACTGTTAACTGCTAACGGTTGCAACTAGCCGTACGGGTCGTCTTTTTTACTGTAAATGAGGCGGTTTTCTACATTGACAGTATCTATAATGCCTACTACTAGAGCATCGATCGGACGGTTTTCGCTTCCGGGCGCGATCCGGGCTGCGCTGCCTCGGGTTACTAAAACCCATTCATCTATACCAGCGCCCACACAGTCAGCGGCTACCTCATAGCCGGGAACTGGCGAACCTTCCTCATCGATGAATTGCAGCAGTAGAAATTTCGATCCTCTCAGTGTCGGCTCTTTTTGGGTACTGACAACTGTGCCGAGAACTTTGGCCATTTGCATTTTAGGTAATAGGTAATAGGTAATTGGTAACTGTCATTTTTACACTGTCACTTGTCTTTTTTTAATTAGCTCTGTCCTCAGTCCGCTGTCCGCTTTTTAGAGCTTCGTCTAGTAACTAATGACTTATGACTCATGACTCATGACTAATAACCAATATCCCATACCCACCTCAATTAAAAATTAAAAATGCTAAATCAAAAACAGCGCGATTTTTAATTTTTAATTTTTAATTACCAAACGCCCCTAACAGCCGATCGCCTATCTTATGATCTGTTGAGGGGGCGAATGCCGCTAACGCCTTCACGGAACTGTTCTACAGCTTCCGTGTAGCGAATCGGCAGCACGTACTCTAAGTTTTCGTGAGGGCGGGCGATAATGTGGGTGGACATCACTTGTCCGCCGTTAACGCGCTTCACTGACTCTACTCCGGCTGCGACAGAAGCTTGCACTTCCGAGACATCTCCTCTTACAATGACCGTAACCCGAGCGCTACCGATTTTTTCGTAGCCTACCAAGGTGACGCGGGCTGCTTTGACCATCGCGTCAGCGGCTTCTACCACTGCGGGGAAGCCTAGGGTTTCGATCATGCCAACTGCAATTGCCATTGGTTTTACTCCTGATTGAATATTTGGGGAACTAAACAGTTAATTTTTGACGATCGCACAAATTTTCCTTTAACGAAATTTTTGTGCGCTAAGAACTTAGTAGCCTCGGAACTGTTCTACTGCTTCTGTATATCGAATCGGCAGAACGTATTCTAGGTTTTCGTGGGGGCGAGCGATGATGTGGGTAGAGACGACTTCTCCGCCGTTCACACGCTTGACGGATTCCACTCCTGCTGCGACTGAGGCTTGGACTTCCGACACGTTGCCGCGCACAATTACGGTGACGCGGGCGCTGCCGATTTTTTCATAGCCCACGAGGGTAACGCGGGCAGCTTTGACCATAGCATCGGCAGCTTCCACCACAGCGGGAAAACCTTTTGTCTCAATCATTCCCACGGCAATTGACATTTTTGAATCTCCTTTGAGGATGAGCGAAATTACCGTTACAAATCTTTGAGAAATCTAAAAATTTGGACGGGGAGGCCCACATTTTTTAGTAATGCAGTGTAAAGCTTCCTATCCTATAAGAATAGGGGAATCTGTCCACCTTGACAATATAAACTAACATCATAATGTTTAATAACAAAAATTAAAATTTTTTATGTTACTTAAAATAATTTAATATTTATTTAATAATCTTAATATTTAGAGGGGTAGATACCGAGAGCGAGGGGGGATTAAAGTAAGTAATAATACTCATAAAGTAGAGTTCGGTATGTGAAGTCGGAGCTAATCACTGCCGGGAAAATTGGGGATTTCAAAAGGGGGATCGCAGGGAAATCGGCAAAAAAGGCAGTTTTGGCCCATCGGCAGGCATTTTTTTCTTTGAGTGCCTCTTCTACTAAGCCACTAATTTTGTGTTGAGAGAATTATCAGTTTAGATGCTTTAATGTATAGTGAATCTTGGGTGCAAATTATTTTGCCAGAACTATACGATCGGGTTTAGTCAAAGTTTTAGGGTATCACGCGATCGCCCGCAACTGTTTTTGTATAAAGGCAGCCCGTAATTTCAAGTTTAAGGGATAAATTAAATGACTCAATTTCTCCTCCAAGCCTGTTGGTGGGTACCTTTATATGGCTTAATAGGCGCAATTTTAACTTTGCCGTGGTCTACGGGAACCGTTCGCAGAACAGGCCCGAGGCCTGCGGCTTACTTCAATTTGCTGATGACGGTGTTGGCTTTCCTGCACGGGTCAGTTATTTTTACAGCGACTTGGGATCAACCGCCCCAACAGTTGCTCGTCCACTGGGTGCAAGCAGCAGATTTAGATTTGTCTTTTGCAATAGAAATCTCCACCGTCAGCGTGGGAGCAATGGAGTTAGTTAGTGTTCTGAGTTTGCTAGCACAAATTTACGCTCTAGGCTACATGGAAAAAGACTGGGCGCTAGCTCGATTTTTTGGGCTGATGGGTTTTTTTGAAGCGGCAATTAGCGGCATTGCCATTAGCGACTCGCTGCTTCTAACTTACGCTTTGTTGGAAGTGCTGACGCTTTCAACTTACTTGCTAGTCGGGTTTTGGTACGCTCAACCGCTGGTAGTAACCGCCGCTAGAGATGCGTTTTTAACCAAGCGTGTAGGAGACGTGCCACTGCTGATGGGAGTAGTGACGCTTTCAACTTTAGCAGGAAGTTTGAATTTTTCCGATTTGGAAACATGGGCTGAAACTGCAACTTTGTCTCCTGTAGTCGCGACTCTTTTAGGTTTGGCTTTAATCTCCGCACCTACGGCCAAGTGTGCTCAATTTCCCTTCCATCTATGGCTCGACGAGGCGATGGAAGGACCCAACCCGGCTTCGATTATGCGGAATACGGTAGTTGTAGGCGCTGGGGCTTATGTTTTGATTAAACTTCAGCCTGTTTTAGCGCTTTCGCCGATCGCAGATGCGGTGCTGGTGGTTTTGGGTGCGGTGACGGCGGTTGGCGCTTCCTTGGTAGCGATCGCCCAAATCGACATCAAAAGAGCACTATCGCATTCTACCAGCGCTTCTTTGGGTTTGGTGTTTATCGCCGTGGGGCTAAATCAAGTTGACATTGCTTTGCTGTTGCTGTTCGCGCACTCGATCGCCAAAGGCCTATTATTCATGAGCGTAGGGTCAATTATTACTACAACTAACACTCAAGATTTAACAGAAATGGGTGGGTTGTGGTCGAAGATGCCTGCCACGACTACGGCTTATTTAGTAGGCGCTGCGGGGATGGTAGCGCTGTTGCCTTTGGGGAACTTTTGGGCGATGCGACGCTGGCTCAACGGTTTTTGGACTGTGCCTTTGTGGCTGGTAATTGTGCTGCTTTTAGTTAACGGTTTGACAGCGCTAAATTTAACTCGCATATTCGGTTTAGTGTTTGTGGGAAAACCGCAGCCGAAAACTCGCAGAGCTCCAGAAGTTGGTTGGCCGATGGCTTTGCCGATGGTAATTTTGACGGTAATGGGGCTATTAGTTCCTTGGATGTTGCAGGAGTGGCAACTATTAATTAGTTGGACTGGGCCTTGGGCGGAAACGGGAGATTTTGATGCTTTAAATTTGCTTTTGAAGACGCTGGATACGCCGCTGTTGTTGTTATCTGGGTTGATTGGCGTTGCGGTTGGGGTGGCGATTTATTGGTACGGGGTATTACCTCGACCGGTACGGCTGCCGGTGCCGGCGTTGCAGGATTTGTTTGCTTACGATTTTTATATCGATCGAGTTTACCGCTTGACTGTCGTTTGGGCTGTGGCTTTTATTTCTAAAATCAGCGCTTGGACTGATAAGTATGTGGTGGATGGGGCGGTGAATTTGTTCGGTTTTGCCACAATTTTCAGCGGTGAAGGGTTGAAGTACACCGGCACTGGTCAGTCGCAGTTTTATGTGTTGACTATTGCGGGGGGGGTTGCTGTGTTGCTGGCGTTGATTATTTGGCAGTTTTAAACTGTAGAGGTTTGCAGATGAATTTTTCGGGGTTTGTCTGCTTTTGGTCTGATGTTATTTAATTTTTAACCGCAGATGAGGGCGGATGAACGCAGATGAACGCAGATGATTTTAGTCTGGGTTTGTCTGCTTTTTTATCTAGTTTTATTCAAAATCGATCGGCCATAATTCGGTCACTGGAACTTCCCAACCGGGCAAAAGTTCGGGAATTGAAATCATGTCGCCGTCTCTCAATACCACTGGCTCGGCTATCGGAGTGTAAATTGTTACTGTATGCTTGTCTGGGTCGATTAATATTCCTACTTTGGCTCCGAGTTCGATGAATGATAAAATTTTTTCTCGGAGGGGTTTGAGGCGATCAGACTGAGATTTGATTTCTACCACTAAGTCGGGAACAAGTTCGGCAAAATACCTTTTACTTTGTTTGAGGCGATCGGCTACCACAAACGAAACGTCCGGTGCTGTAAGATTTGAATTGGGGAGAATAAACCCGCCGCTGGACTCAAACACTCGTCCGAGTTTGCGGGGTTTGACCCAGTTACGCAAAAGACTGCCAAACTCAAGTCCAATTTCGCTCGATACAATGTCTGATGGGCCCATAACGATAATCTTCCCGTCTACCAGTTCGAGTTGGTAGTCTAGATGTGCTTCGCAGAGTATACCTTGCAGTTCTTCCAAGTCGGCAACGGTGAGGCGGGTGGAAGGAGAACCGGATTTAATTTGCAAATCTTCTCGATCTGTAAGACTTGAGGTCATAGGAGGATTCCAGAGACATTTGAATCTATGTTAACAAGAAAATTAGCCGATCGCTTTTATATGTAGTTGCTTTGCGTTAATGTTAAATATAGCTCTAAATACTGTGTAACAAAGGAAAGTTTTAATTGATGCTCAGTGCTTTAATCTGGATACCAATGTTGGCTGCTGCCCTGATTGGGCTCTGGCCCGGTTCAGTGAGTTCTAAAATAGTTCGGAATGTCGCGATCGCCATTGCGGGTATAACTTTTATTCTCTCGGTGATTTTGGCAGTTCAGTTTGATGCCAGTACCAGTCAGTTGCAATTTTCGGAATTTATTCCTTGGGTAGATGTTTTGGGATTGAATTACAATCTCGGTGTTGATGGTTTGGCTCTGCCTTTGGTAATTTTAAATACTCTGCTGACAGGAATAGCTATTTACGCTACGGATGAGTCGATCCGCAGACCTCGACTTTATTATTCTTTGATTCTGTTAATTACCGGCGGCGTAACAGGGGCTTTTTTATCTCAAAATTTGCTGCTATTTTTCTTGTTTTTTGAGGTAGAATTGATTCCGCTTTACCTGTTAATTGCGATTTGGGGAGGCGAGCGCCGGGGTTACGCTGCTACTAAGTTTTTAATCTATACTGCATTTGCGGGAATTGTGCTGCTGGCTGCTTTCTTGAGCACTGGTTGGCTTAGCGGTGCTTCGAGTTTCGATATGGTTGGTGCAGCGGGCGCATCACATTTGCAAGGAGGATTGCCCTTGCCTTTGGTAAGGCAAATTGTTTTGCTGGCAGGGGTGTTGCTGGCTTTTGGTATTAAGATGCCTTTGGTGCCTTTTCATACTTGGCTGCCGGATGCTCACGTAGAAGCTTCGACGCCGGTTTCGGTGCTGCTGGCGGGGGTGCTTTTGAAGCTGGGAACTTATGGGATGCTGCGCTTTGGTTTAGGTTTGTTTCCCGATGCGTGGGCGGTGGCGGCACCTTGGTTGGCGAGTTGGGCTGTGGTCAGTGTGCTTTACGGAGCCAGTTGCGCGATCGCCCAAAAAGATATGAAAAAAATTGTAGCTTACAGTTCGATCGCTCACATGGGCTACATTTTGTTAGCTAGCGCCGCAGCTACTCCCATTAGTATGCTGGGAACTGTTTTGCAAATGGTTAGCCACGGTTTAATTTCGGGGCTGCTATTTTTGAGTGTCGGCGTTGTTTACAAAAAATCCGGCACCCGCAACATCGATGTGCTCAAAGGTTTATTCAATCCAGATCGCGGTTTGCCGATGATTGGCAGTTTAATGATCCTCGGTGTGATGGCAAGTGCCGGCATTCCGGGTTTGGCTGGATTTATTGCTGAATTTTTGATATTTCGGGGCAGTTTGCCAGTGTTTCCGGTGCAAACTTTCCTCTGCATGATCGGCACTGGTTTAACTTCAGTTTACTTTTTAATTATGGTCAACCGCGCCTTTTTCGGCCGCCTTTCGGATGTGGTGGTAAATTTGCCGCAAGTCCGCTGGCGCGATCGTATTCCTTCGCTGGTTTTAGCAATAATTATCGCCATCATGGGAGTGCAGCCGGGAGTTTTAGTTGGTTTGAGCGAAAAAACTGCGATCGGAATGGTAGCTAATGTGCCACCCCAAGTTAAAGTGATTGCTCAAAACTTGAAATAAAATATGACCTAGGTTCGTAGCATCGGACTTTAGTCCTATAGCAGTTTTCAATCCCATGAAATACAGCAGACGGCTGTAGGGACACGGCACTGGCGTGTCCCTACCTATTCCCTTCATCAGTGTATCCGTGTTCAAATCCGTGTCGTGCCTTCCTTCAATTCAGGTTAAATAAAAATGAAAAGTACCGTATTAAAACCCTCTTCCCATCCCCTAGCCGTATACATTGACCTCTTAGAATCAGGCAAAGCTTTACTGCCTGAGTCTACGGAAAATGTAGTTGAAGTTGTCGGCGTGCTGAAAAGTTATGGTATTGTTTTAGATGCCTATTCTCGCAATCTCAATTATATTGCAGAAGAACAGTTTTTAGTGCTTTTCCCGTTTTTTAAATATTTCAACGGAGATGTGACCGTGCCCAAATTAATGCGCTATTTATGGCACGATCGCATTAATTTTGAGTATGCTGAGTATTGCATGAGAACAATGCTTTGGCACGGCGGCGGCGGTTTGGACACTTATTTGGATTCCCCGGAATTTAGCAGTTTGGTCGAAAAAGCGATCGCGGCTAAGCTGAAAGGTAATTTTTTCATGCAAGCCCTCCACAAAGCATTTCCTGATTTTTTGCCCGAACAAGTGCGGATGCTAGCTTACTACACCGGTCTCGGTCAGTTTTGGCGAGTAATGAGCGATTTGTTCATAGACTTATCTGATTCCTACGATCGAGGAGAAACTAAGTCTATTTCTGATGTAGTTGATTTTGTCAAAGCCGGTTTAGTAGCCGCGGCCAGCCTACCGATTACCTACAGCGTCAAGATTGGCCCTCAAGTCTACGATATACTGCCAGCGACGGCAAATTTGACATTTTTACCAGATGTAGCCGTGCCTTATGTAGAGGCTGTTTTCTTTCGGGGCACTGCGTTTTTTGGCACAGTTTCATACAATGCTCAAGCTCATCAAATCCCGGAAGAACAAAGAGAATTTGCCTACGGGGCTTTGTTTGCTGACCCTTTACCTATTGGAGGTGCAGGGATTCCGCCAACTCAATTGATGCAAGATATGCGGCATTTTCTGCCGGATTATTTGCACGAAGTTTATCGCACTAGCTGTCGGGGTGAAGACGATGTGCGGGTGCAAATTTGCCAGAGTTTTCAGAAGTCGATGTTTTGCGTGACGACGGCGACTATTTTGGGTTTAGCACCTCATCCCATGAATACCTCCGACCCAGAGGAAAAAAAGGCTAATCGAGCTTATTTGGAAGGTTGGATGGATCGATTTGGGAATTCTCGCTTGGATTGGGCAAATCAGCCAACTAATAGGGCCTGTCAGTTGTTCCCAGAACGGTAGAAGGGAGACTACTTTTTAGGGAGCCAGGTCTCTAGGAGTTGCAACTATATTACCGGCTTTGGCAATTTCTTTCTTGTGGAGGGCGAAAGCTCATCCTGGCTAGGGAAAGGATATCGTTTCCGGTTGCATCGGAATAATAAAATCGAGTCAACACTTACCACTCAACCATTCAGTTTTTCGACCCGCCCGTCAACAGTCAACAGTCAACAGTCAACAATAATTCCGGTGCAACCGGAATTAATATGATATCACGTCTCGTCAAATAGCCATTCTAAGCCAAGTAGTGAAAACTTCAGTCCTCAAACTTTTATGAGGACTGAAGTTTTCACTATCAAACAATTTTATGGTAGTCATTTTAGCGGACATAATATGACCTGAGAAACTGTTTGTTTTTGGGTCATTGTGATTGCTTTCATAAGACATATATCCGCTAACGCTTAGACTGGCAATGACAGGGTAAAGCACTTCTTATTTCCCAAGTATCTAGATTCGGACTAGAAGACTCAGACCGTGAGAGTCCGTGCCACAAGTTCCCAGCAAACCATAACTTTCTGCTAAATCTTTGACTAAAGCAGTTTGTATGGGACTCGGTTTCCAAGGATTGGGATTACCGTAAGCATAGTAAATCTCTACACCGTCAATGCCGAAACGAGAGGCTTCTGGGATTAGTTTATCTGCAGTCGATCGATACCTGCAAGGATGTGCCAGAACTGCTAAACCTCCTGCTTCATGAATAGCTTCAATTACCCTGGCTGCTGAATAACAATAAGTGCCTTCAGTGCTTTTACCTCGTAGGTATGGTTTGAGACTGGGATGTTGCGGATCGAAGGCGTAACTGAGAATGTGTACCTCATTGTTGAGCAATTCGGCATTAATTTCAGCGCCTGTCCAAAGACTAGGTGCTTCGCTATTTTTGTCGGGATGGTTTAATTTCCAATTGTCCAGCCAAATTTGAGCTTTAACGTAGCCTTGGGTACTGTGGTGGTCGGTGATAGCTAAGCCCTTGAGGCCGCGGGCTATGGCTTGTTCCATCAATTTCTCTGGCTGCAATCGCCCGTCGGAGTAGACTGTGTGCATATGAAAATTATAGGAACCCGGACAGCTCTCGGCATCAATTGTCTGAAAGACTTGTTTCAGTGCTGAGATATTTTGGGCTTCTGGTTTGAGACTAGAACTTGTTGAGGAAGCGAGATTGACAGCCATAAGCGTTATTATAGAAAAAACTAACCTTGTTTAATATATCTAATAAATTGATATGTTGCACCTGTGGCAATAGTCGGCTGTAGGATTGAAACATCTGTCGGATTGTTGCGTTCGGCACAAGATATCAATTCACTCGCACATCTTGCACAATTCTCTATCCAGCATTTTATCGTCGGGTGGGGGCGAGTTTATGAGATTATTGATTTTAGGCAATTATATTTGGTAAAACTCGTCCCCGACGGTTTGTTGACAAGGCCGGAAGATATCAATTACTCCCACATATTGCATCATTCTTAACAACAGGCTTTCCGGCCTATTCCACCAAGAGTAAATTTTCTTGTGGGGTGGGCATCCTGTCCGCCCTCTACAGGTTTGTTGACAATGGCACAAGATATCAATTCAATCGCACTTTAAACCTGCAGCTGCGGCTGTGGGAAATTCGATCGGCACAAAGGTAACGCCATATATTGCTGTAGAACAGGGTACAATATGCGCTACTCGTTTGGGAGGATTTTTCCGATTTCCAGTCTTTGAGTCAAACTCAATTATACCCGTGGCTCCCTCGGCTTTAAAGTTTGGATCGGCTAAGGTTTTTTGCATTCCTTCGCGGCTAGGTTCTGGCTGCATTTCTAGGGCTTTAATCAGTGTCCGGGCGGCATCGTAGGTTAAGGCAGATCGAGTATTTACCGGGCCTCCCCACAATTTTTCCGCGTTGACAGGAAACTTTTTGTCAAAGCTTGCTAGCGGATGCCAAAACAGGGATATTCCCAGTTTTTCAATAGACTTTAACTGTTTGGCTACTTCTAGCGTTCTCGGCTCGTACAAAGTCCAGGGCCCGACAATCCAATTGCGATCGCCGTTAGCTTTTATCATTTCGATCGCATTTTCCAGGGAATTAGTGACTTGACCGTCGGGAATGACAAGTAAGGCTGTTCTTCCGGTCTTCTCAACTTTTTGGATGGCTGCTTCGGCGTTAAAATTATTTTTAGATAAATCGTAATAATTACTTAGCCTAAAAGTTGAGCCTCCTTTTGCTTCAAATTGCTTTTTGAATTCTTCCCACAAAGAAGCGCTGAACGGACTGTTGGGATTGTAAAATACTGCGGCTTTTTTCTCATCGACCAATAACAGTTGATTTACTAAAGCTTCAGCTTCTAGGCTAGTTGTCGGAGCCGTCCGAAAGAAAAATTTTCGAGGTTTTCGCGTCAGTTCTTCTGTGGTGCTTCCCGGAGAAATGGCGATTAGTTGATTTTGATTGTAAATATCTACTGTTTCCACAGTCATGTCGCTGGTGTAGTGTCCGATGACTGCTAGAATATCGGGCTGAGCGACCAGATAATTAGCCCTTTGAACGGCATAGGATTTGATATTGCCATCATCAGCAATGATGACTTTCAGACCTTTTTTCCTAATAGCTTTTGGTTCGAGAAAGCCTTGACCGGGAAAATCTTTATTGTTCTCATTTGCAGCCAGAAGACCTAAATTAACTTCGGTTTGAGCTTGAGCAATGCCACGGAGCAGTTCTTCGGCTAAATTTGCGTTGAGGATGCTGCCGTCCTGATTGCGGCGGATAGGGACAACAATTGCGATCGTGTAATATTCTGCCTTTATTGCCTTCAGCAAAGCATTGTTGATGTAAATTAAAGTTTCTGGATCTCTGCGGTCTTCCCGCCAGGACTGTTTGAGCAATTTTAAAGATTCGGGATAATTTGAGTCGGCAAACTCATTGATTCCCCTTTGTTTTGACCACAGGGCGGAGGTTTGCACTAAGAGTTTTTCGCCGGAACTTACACCATCGGCGGATGGTGTAGGCAGCGTTTTTCCCGGCGGGGAAATTATCGAGATTAGCGGGGAAATTCTGGGGATTAAAAATACGATCGCCCCAAAAGCTGCAATCCCCGCAACGCCGAACAGCAGCCAGCGAAAGCGCGATCGCAACTTCCGCGAAGTTTTGGGTACTTGGGGCCCTGCGACGATCGACAAATCCAAGTCTTGCAAAACTTCATCAACAGATTGGTAGCGGTCTTGAAAGTGGAAACGCACCATCTTGGTTAAAATATTTTTGAGCTTGTTGCTAACCGGTTCAGATGTTAAATAATCCCAGACAATTTCACCAGTTTCGGGGTCTTGCGGCAGATTGGTGGGACGCCGCCCGGTGAGGGCTTGAATCGCGATGATTCCTACTGCATAAATATCATTATATGGTTGCGGGAGAGACCGCGTATCGTGTTGTTCGGCAGGCATATAACCCCTGGTGCCGATCGCCTGCGAGCTGAATATTTCACCAGTAGAGTTAGAGGTAAAAGTGCCGATTTCTTTGACGGCCCCAAAATCAATTAAAACAATTTTTTGATCAGTTTTGCGCCGAATTAAGTTAAAAGGTGTAATATCGCGGTGAATAATATTTTCTTGGTGGACTGATGTTAATATTTCCAGAACTTCCCGCAACAAAGCAACAGTTTGTTGCTCATTCCACTGATCGCCCGCAATGAGTTCTTGACTAAGCGGATGTCCTTTAACGTATTCTTGCACTAAATAAAAATGGTCTTTTTTTTCAAAGCTATCGAATAATTCGGGAATGCGCGAGTTGTTGCCGAGACGGCGCAAAGCGCTAGCCTCCCTTTCAAATCGCTTCCTTGCCCTCTCCAAGACGCGCGGATCGTTCGATGAGGGAAAAGGAATTTCTTTAACGACGCACAGAGGATTATTAGGTTGGTTTATTTGTGCAGCCGTGTAGGTTCTAGCAAACCCTCCCTGTCCCAACAAAGCGATAATTTGGTAGCTTTCGTGCAGGATATACCCTGATTCGAGACACATAAATTTTTCAACACCTCTTGAGTGGCTGCGGTCTTTAAGGTTGATTATAAGCTTTTTCCCTGTCAGATACAGCTTGGCAACATATTAAATTCGTATGTGTCTATATCAAAAACACTATAAGTGTCAGCAATTCTACATTACTTTAGTGATCACCATGGCTAATTATCAATTATCTTTCGGCTAATTTACTGAGTACAAAAGCAGCTAAAAAACCGCAGACAGTAATTAGTCCAGCAAAATCGTGAGTTTCCTCGAATGCTTCGGGAATCATAGTATCTGAGATCATGGCTAAAATACCCCCGGCTGCTACTGCGGTAGTAGCGGCTATTACTTCCGCAGAAAAGCCACTGAAAACCGTATATCCTAACAATGATGCGATACCGGAAATAACTGCGATCGCGCCCCAAACTCCAAAAACGTAACCCATCGATCTCCCTGCTTTTTTCATACCGGCGGCGCTGGAGAGCCCTTCGGGAATGTTGGAAAGAAAAATTGCTGCTACTGTCACCCAACTAACACCGCCTCCAGAAATCATGCTGACACCAACGACGATCGACTCCGGTATTCCATCTAACAGCGCGCCGAGGGCGATGGCTAATCCGCCATCGCCTGACTCTGTTTTAGCTGGGTGCAATGCGCCCGATCGCTTGCGGTGTTTTGCTCCCTGTTGACTCAAAAACCAATTGGCGGCTGTGTAGACAGTAGCGCCCCCCAAAAAGCCGATCGCTGTAGAGTCGAAACCGCCGCGCTTATAAGCTTCATCCATCAGTTCAAAGGATAGCGCTGAAATCAGCACACCAGCGCCAAAAGCCATAATTGTCGCGATCGCGCGCTGGGGAATGCTGACAAAGTAACCCACCGCCGCTCCCAGTAGCAATGCCGACCCCCCTAGTAAACCCCAAAATCCTGCCTGCAACCACACTGGAAACATCAGCCGCACCTCAAAGGAAAAATTTTTTTATCCCCGCCTAAAAATTATATATAGGACTTACGGATGGGGGCCATAAACCGCGTTGTTTACCTAATCAGCGAAGTAAATTCCTAATAGTTAGAGTCGCTAGTGTTCCCATCAACATTAACTTTTTTACCCCAGGATTCGATTGACTCGAAACCAGCGATAGCCGTAGGGTTCTAAGGGAATAGAGGGCGAGTCCGCACCGAGAGATTCATACAGGCGATCGCCAAATAAATCGAACAGAGGGGTGTATTCGTGAGATTTCAGCGTAGCGGTACAAGGTTTGTCGGCTAAATTGTGCACAGCAATCACCGTCCTGCCTTGCCAGTCGCAGCAGTGGGCTAACACCGAGGGAGAGTCGGTTTCGAGAATGTGCCACTTGCCCCTACCCCACTCAGGACATTGCTTGCGGATGCTGATTGCACGTTCCATCCAGTTAATTAATGAGGCAGGATCGCGCTGCGCTGCGACGACATTGACTTGTTTGTAACCGTATTCTCCGTGGGCGATCGTAGGTCTGGCAAGAGTATCAGTTGCAGCCGTCGAGAAGCCACCATTAGCTGCATCTGACCATTGCATCACGGTGCGAACGCTGTCTCGACCTTCCAGCGAAAGGTCGTCGCCCATGCCAATTTCTTCGCCATAGCGCAGCATGGGTGTACCAGGCAGGGTGAAAAGCAAGCTGTAGACCAGTTCAATGCGGCGGCGATCGCCTGCCATCATCGGTGGTAAGCGACGACGAATCCCGCGCCCGAAAATTTGCATAGTTTTATCAGGGGCAAACGCTGCAAAAATTTCCTCTCGTTCCGATGAAGTAATGCGGTCTAGCGTCAGTTCATCATGGTGGCGCACAAAATTAAGCCACTGACAAATAGCAGGAATATCCGGTAAGGTTTTTAGTCCCTCGCGCAGCGCTGTGGATTCTTGACGCGCCAGGGCCAAAAACAGATGCTGGTTCAGCAAAAAGTTGAACAGGATGTGCATTCTGTCGCCCTTATCAAAGTAGATAGGAATTTGCTCGCGATCGACATTTGCTTCTGCCAGCAACACAGCATCACCCTGACGCGATGAGACAAACTCTCTCATTTCTTCCAAGAAACCTCGCAGGCTTTCGGGGTCTGCACCTTCGATGCCAATTCCTTTAATTAAAAAGGGAACAGCATCAATGCGAAATCCAGACACCCCCAGTTCTAACCAAAAACCCATAATTTTGCATATTTCTTCTCGTACCGCCGGATTGGCAATATTCAAATCTGGCTGTTCTTTATAGAAGTGATGCAAATAGTAAGCGTTTGCTTGTTCGTCATACTCCCAAATACTGTCCTCGGCATCGGGAAACACCAGCAATTCTGGATCAGTTTTGGGTGGATTTTCTGACCACACATAGTAATCGCGATACTTGGAGTTTTTATCGCTTTTGGCTGCCACAAACCAAGGATGCTGATTGGACGTATGATTTACTACCAGATCGATCAGCACGCGAATGCCTCGTTCCCTTGCTTGGTGCATGAACTCGACAAAATCTCCCAGGGTTCCCAGTCGCGGATCAATGTTGTAGTAATCCATCACGTCGTAACCATTGTCGCGGTTAGGGGAAGGATAAAACGGCAGCAACCACAAACAAGTAATTCCTAGCGCGGATAAATAGTCTAGGCGGTTGATAAGTCCCTGAAAGTCGCCTACACCATCGCCGTCAGAGTCCATAAAAGTTTCAACATCGAGGGAGTAGACAATTGCGTTTTTATACCAAAGGTCTTTCATTGCAGTAAATTTCTTAATATAGAAACTGTGTAACATTGTTTTGTTCACACACCCGGTCACTAGATCATTTAGGAATCTGAATGCCACGGGTATAGCTCATTCTTCGGAATATGAGTATAAGTTCTGTTTTTCCCAATTAAAAATATATCAATATAATAGATATAATAGATTAAATATTTATCAATATAATAAATAAGTTAGGTTTTTTTTATTACAAAATGGTCGATCGGGCTGACCACCATTAGCAGGAGCGATCGCTACCAACCAATTTCCGATTAGATGTTCATCCAAATAGCCAACTTGTTTAGCTTGTAGCTGCACTGTCTTCGCTCTCTTTCGCCAAGACAGTACACCAGCATAAACCTTAGTTAAATTGGTCAGCGCTCGTAAGTCCTGACGGCATAGGAGTTGTGTTTTCCTTTAGCGATCGCCCATGCTGCCAACTACTCTTCTACCCAATTGAGTAACCCAAGAGAAGTAACAGCTCCAAAAAAGTGAGCGCCAACCAGATTGACGTTTGCCATCGTCACAAAAATATCTAGGGAACGAATCACGTTTTCTGGCGCATAAGCTGCCATCGCTTGGGGCTGACTAAGAGTTTTTGCTAGGACTACAGCAACTGTTTCTTCTGAAGCGACAAAAGCGATTAATACCCCCACCAAACTAGAAACTAATCCAATCCGTAAGGTGTGAGTAATATGTTCTTTGCTGGGATATACCTGGGAATTTTCGGCGTGCAAAAGTCGCCCTAAAAGCCTATAGCGAAAATCCCAAAAAATTCTAAAGCACAGCAATAAAAGACCAACTATCGCTAAAAATATGCCGAACCCAATACCTGCATTATTATTGGTTTGATCGCCCATGTTGCGACCCAACATAGCAAATAATAAAACAATGCCGGAAACAGCACCAAAGAATAACTGTATCCAGAAGCTAAATCTACTAAACAAGCGAAAAGTTGCGACGAATTCGCTTTGGGTCAGCGGTTGCGACAAGGGTTCTGGTTGATTAAGTTGATTCATTATATACACCTTATTGCTGAATTGAGCATCAAAGCAAACGACGTAAGAAATAGGTTCTGCTTGTCTTCCTGTCGCAAGCGATCGCCTTGTGGTTAGCTATTAGAATTTTCCTGAAAAGTCAGTTAACGGCAGGACAGGATGCCGGATGTTTGAGAACCGAATTCGGCAATTTCCGGTAAATAAAAGGTTGAACTCAACACGGACACTGCCGTTGTGGTTGATTTGATTTTCCTAAAATCCTCCCGGTTCTGAACAATCAACTTCTTGCGACAATGGGAATTTAGAGTCTTAAAAATCGACTTAGGCAAAACGTCTATTGTCTTTGTTCACCATTTCAAAATCTTGCTTCTACATACCATTTAATCAAACTAGCCCAACCTTGCCATCTGTCTGATGCCATAAGAAAATATCCACCTGATGGAAGATGATTGAGGAAAAATTTATGATACAGCTTTGAGTTAAGTGCGATCGGACTATTGGCGATAGATGCTTGATTCCCAACTCCCGCACTGGGGCGCATCCATTCTTGCAACGTCCATAAGCTAGTTAGGGCAGTTATTGCAGATTCCCAACTATTCATATGCGAGTTGGGTGCTATTGGTTGCAAGCAAGATTACCCGGACAAATTTTTGACCCCATTCCCAGTATTGACCATTTAACCCAACAAATTTAAACTATTTTTAGGTGAACCAATTCGCCTATTTATCTGTTGTATTCCTACTATCTAACCCTGATTATCCATAGCTTATTAGTTATATTTTTGACCATAGTTCTGGTAAATTTGATGCCATACCGCAACGCAAATATCAACCTTTTTATCGCTTTTTACCTCAGCGAGCCGATGAAATTATCTCAAAATGCGAAGAGGGTTTAATGGGTTGGTTGGCAGGCATTGCATAAAGCATGAGTTTTAGTGCTATAGCAATCCTTGCAGAAGTCATATTTTTTTTACCCACCCCAACCCTCCTCTTAGTAAGGGGAGTTAGTAATAAATTCACCAATGATTTATGCTTGCTATATTACGAGCATTATTAATTTGTTTGCTTAGCAAGGGACACGGTTTTTTGTTAACTGTATTGTGGCATTTATATTCGCTTTCATTCCCTATATAGGCGAATTTTTAAGCGTAATTTCAGCACGGCTGCCTTTATTAGATTCGCCTTGGAAAGCAGGCGAGGTGTTGTTGCTATATTTCCTAATCAAACAATTTGCAGCAGGAAATTTTGTCAGCCATATCATTATAAAAAAGCAGGTATCTTTGCTTCCCAATTACCCCTGAAACTCTAGACAGTATTCAGATTATTATTGAATTTTGTGGGCTTATTTTTAGCGCCCCCAATTCTAATTGTTATTAAAAATTTTGTGAAATAATTTTCCCTCAAGGATATACTATACTGCTGGCAGACTGCTCCATCAGGGAAGCTATCTCATAGCCCATAAAGCTAGATTTGTCAAGGGTAATAAATAGGAAATTCATCAATCCATCAACATCTGAAACTCCCGCTCAAGACAGATGAAAAAAATCTCTCAACAAGGTAACTATTGAATTAATAAATAATACAAATTTATTGTTTAAAAAGTCAGTTAACAGGAAAGGAATTCACCATATGCCTAGACCAGCAGTCGTTAACAACTAAAGTATAAAAAATATGAAACGCCACAACTCACCCACCGACAGTATTAAAGACTCAATTGGACAGACAGCTTCTCATCCCTGGTTTGAGCGACTGGCAAGATTGGGATATGCTTCCAAAGGCTTAGTTTACTTTATTGTCGGTTTTCTAGCAGCACAAGCAGCCTTTAGTATGGGTGGCAGGACAACCGATACTAGCGGTGCATTATCAGAAATTGTTAACCAACCGTTCGGTAAATTTCTACTATTTCTGGTAACGATTGGCATTATTGGTTATGCCCTTTGGCGTATCGTTCAGACAATTCTCGACCCAGAACACCAAGGACAGAAAATGGATGCCAAGCGAATTGCCCAACGCATTGGCTACGCCTTAAGTGCTTTAGCTTACGCAGGTTTGGCTTTAACGGCTGTAAAACTGATAATGGGTTCGGGCCGTAGTAATAGCAATACAACCGAAGATTTGACAGCCCAAATTTTAGCGCAACCGTTTGGACAATGGCTGGTAGGATTGGCGGGATCAATTGTTATTGGTGTAGGCTTTTCTTATTTCTACGAAGCATATAAAGCCAAATTTCGCCGCCATTTCAAGCTAGATGAAATGAGTCCAACCGAGCAAAAGTGGGCGACACGGTTGGGTCGATTTGGAATTGCTGCCCGTGGAGTTGTTTTCGTTATAATCGGTTTTTTCTTCATTCAAGCAGCAAGGCTCTCGGATGCCAGTCAAACGAAGGGATTGGGCGAGGTGTTGGAAATTCTGGCACAACAACCTTTTAGTCCAGTGATTTTGGCTCTAGTACCTTTGGGTTTAATTGCCTATGGCATCTACTCGGTAATTGAAGCTCGCTATCGGCGAATTTTCCACTCATAAGCTTAACCCTTAGACAGAAAGTTATGAATTTTGAGTTCAAGATTATTTTGGGTGAATTCAAAACTTATCTAACTCAAAACTCAAAACTTTTACTAGGCCTCCTGATTCAATCACCTGCTTTTAAGTCTGGATATTTTAACTCAAAACTCAGGGCGGGTAAGGATGTACGGCCCCTAGTCAACTCAAAACTCCTAAAAACTTATGGCACCAATTGGTTATCACGCTTCCCACGAACAGTTTAAGCCCAGCGAACTGTTGAAATATGTCCAAATGGCAGAACAAGCTGGCTTTACCCATGCCCTTTCTTCCGATCACTTTCATCCCTGGAGTGAAGCGCAAGGACAAAGCGGTTTTGCTTGGTCTTGGTTGGGTGCAGCAATGCAAGCAACGCCAACGCTTTCCTATCGAGTTGTTTGCGCTCCCGGACAGCGGTATCATCCGGCTATTATTGCCCAAGCTGCGGCAACGTTGGCAGAAATGTTTCCAAATCGTTTTTGGCTTACGGTTGGCAGCGGTCAAGCGTTGAACGAACATATTACTGGGCATAAGTGGCCTACTAAGAGCGATCGCAACGCGCGCCTCAAAGAATGTGTCGATATTATCCGCGCCCTTTGGGCCGGAGAAACCGTCACCCATCGCGGTTTAGTGTGCGTAGAAGATGCAAAACTCTATACCCGCCCGGAAATTCTCCCATTAATTATCGGCGCCGCAGTTACCCCAGAAACCGCAGAATGGTTGGGCAGTTGGGCAGATGGATTAATTACTACTTCTCGCCCACCTGAAAAGTTAAAAAAAGTCGTTGATGCCTTTCGTCGCGGTGGCGGAGAAGGGAAACCAATGATTTTGAAAGTGCAGCTTTCCTATGACAGTAATGCAGAGAAAGCACTACAAGGCGCTCATGAGCAATGGCGTAGTAACATCTTCAAGAGCAAAATGTTGACAGAACTGATAACACCAGATCAATTTGATGCCGCCGGGGAGTTTGTGCAACCAGAGGAGTTATATCAACACGTCCGTATCTCGGCAGACCAAGAGCAGCATATTGAGTGGTTGCAAAAAGATATTGAATTGGGGTTTGATGAACTAATTTTGCACAACGTTAACCGAGAACAAGAGCAGTTTATTGAGGTGTTTGGCGAAAAAGTAGTGCCAGCGCTGACAAAAAGTTGAGTCGTAATTATGATGATGCTACTGATATCATTCCGGCAGCGCCGGAATGATATCAAATCCGCGCTTCATCGTCGGGCGTAAACTCGAATACAAGCTGCCAACAAATATAGGGCGCTATTTTCAGTTTTTTGACTCATAGTCAACAGTCAACTATCACCGACGGTGCAACTGGAATCGATATGACTTACCGACTAGGATTGTCAGAATCCTGAGTGCGATCGCTATCTCCCAAATCCAATGCGGTTCGCCACTTATCGGGATGGCGCGGCATCAGCATTCGCACATCACGATCGCGCAAGCCGATGCCAGCATCTTTGAAGGCAAGAACGATATCAAATGTCTGTTGAGCTGCAACTGGCTCAGATTTTACTAAAAAACTGGTCGCATAGATGCTAAACGACAAAGCTAAAAATGCTGGACTTAATTAGCGGCAAACGCCAGCAATTAGACATTCTAATGATCCTCTTTTTTTGTAAGTGTAGTAATTTTGTAGGTTCGTATTTGCGCTTCAACGCATATTTGGTGGAAGACAGCGCAAATACAAACCCTTGTTCAATTCATTCGCACTCTAACGCCCTTCAGTCTTCACGTCCAACTCTTCACGACGCAGTGTTTCCCTTGCCTCAACAATCTCCGTTTCAACTTCTTTCCTGATGTTAACTTCTTCGCGCACAAAAGTTTCTTTTTTGATATCAGCAGTTTCTTCGTAAACTTCCATACGCATCACCTTTTCCTGCTTGAAGGGAGTATCCCGAGTTACTGGCGCACCTGCCTTTTCTGGAGTTATACTCTCAATTACCACTCGCTCTTTTTCTGTGGGAATTGAAACCCGTGCCGTTTCGGTTTCAACTCGCTTGCCAATTGCTACCTCGCCAGTTTTGTGACGGCTTTTTTCTGCAACCAGTCGTTCTTCGTAGAGTCGGAATTTGTGATGTTCGCGCTCGTTCATCTGATACAATTGAGGCTCTTGTTCGTAAGTGTAGGTGTTGCGATCATAACCAGCAGCCCTAGCTTGGTTAGAGACAGAGCGCGGCATAGAAACTGGTGGAGATGCTTGTACAGGCAATGAGGTTTCTAAAGGCAATGATGCTTCTACAGGTGCAGACGCTTCTACAGTTAGAGTACGATAAACACCCCGAACTTGTTCTTCATAATCGTAATCCACCACCATTCCATCCTCGTACCTGGGTAGTCTTTCTGCTTGGTCTTGACTGCTCAAACCCGTCGCGTAGATGCGCTCTGCATCAACATCCACTCGACAAAGAGCAACTGGAACTAATACCTTCTTGCCAAATATCCAGAAACCCGTGTCAACAACAAAATATCGGAAACGTCCTGTCTCATCAACTAGCGCGGTATCGATGGAGCCAATCTTCTCATCTGTATTTCTAGCATAGATATCCAGACCTTTGATATCTTCGCCATTAAAAGCAGCTTCGCGGTAGTCGGGATTAAAATCTTCAATTTTGTAAAGTAACATACCAGTCCTGCCCTTTCTATCTATATCAACTTATGACCCCATTTTAGATAGAGCTTAAATTTGATGCTTCCTTCTTATGAAGGATTAAGTGAAACAGAATAGTAGGATGAGTATATTTATTTTATTTTAAATTTTTTATGTCTTTGGATAGATGACTTGTCATTTTTGATATAATTCTGCACGCTCAAGTTTCACAAGAGGTATTTAACTATTTGTATAAAAAATACACTTATAAATTAGATGGTGATACGTTACATGAACGGATAAAAAATATCTACATAATTTATTACTTTAAAAATAAAATTTTATGGGGGATATATTGGTGAAACACATTTGAACAACTTTGCCTTTGTTAGGATACTCCCTATGTTTAAATATTATTATGAATATAGGCAATGCAGCATCTTAAGCAAGCAATTTCTCCTAAAAGATGACTGATGACTCATGACTAATGATTAATAAAAACAAATTCCCCGGCATAACCAGGGAACGAAAGATATTCAAAAAAGTAATGTTGTTTTAATAAATTGATTTTGCCAAAAAGCGGCGATAATTTAGTAGCAGCGCTTGTTGATTTGAGAGCGGACGCCGGGGCGGGCAGTCCTGTGCAGGTGCCGCACCCGATCGCATTTTCCAGTCTCAAGAAAACAGTTGCATTCATATTTGAGTACCAGTTAAGCTTGGCTGCTGTTGCGAGTCTGGCTAGCCAGCTCCAACAGTTGCGCCCAGCGTTTTTGGACTTGTTTGGGAGTGCATTTGAGCGCCGTGGCGATCGCCTTGTCGCTTTCTTGATTCCGCTTCATTTCTAACAGTTGCTGCATTTCGGGCGCAAGTTGAGCGCGAAATGCTTCCCATTTCTCCGAAGTCATTCCCAGCTTTTGATCGACATCAGCACCCAGCCATTCGTGGACAAGTTTCCAATTTTGAGTGCGGGCAAATTTTTCGACGTGGTACTTAAACCGCTGTTGCAAGTAGTCGCGCTGGCGGGAAGACAAACCGAGCACGCGGTCAATTTCCGAAGCCGAAAGGTCTTGCAATTTTAAAGTTAAGTAATTCACGCATTCTGGCTGATTTTGCGATTCCAGATAGGCGATCAATTCCGAGACTACTCGATCGCGCAGCACAGCATCAGCCGGATCGACAGTTTCCGATACCATTTGCTCGCGCACTTGTTGCAGCGCCGGAGAGCGGCTGTACATTTCTGCTTCTTCTCCCTTGCCGGATTCTACAGCCATTTCAATGTCGATCGCAGTTTCGGGAGGCTGGCCCTTGGCAAATCCTTGAGCGCGCAACACGATCAGGCGTTGGCGGTTGCGGCCGGGTAAACCGATTTGGCGCTTCGCGTAGTGTTCGGTAAAAGCCATGTACTCAGCCAATTCTAGCTGTGTTCTGGGCTGGTAGGTGACATCGAGTTGGTGTTCGCGGCGGAAAGCTCGCAGAGATTCGATGTAAAAGCCTTGCAAAAAGTCTTCAATCATGTTGTAGCGAGCTTGGAAGTTCAAGTTCGAGCGGAAAGAAGCAACATGGCGGTAAATCATGGCCGCGAGGTGAGAGTGCAGTTCGACGCGGCCTTGTTTGGAACCGAGGCGGTAGTATTGCAGGGTTTTTTGCAACCGGTGCTCGGCCAAGGTGATTTGCCAAGCTTCAACTTCGCCGGAAATTTGGATGCGATCGCTTTTTTGGCAAATCCGTTCGACTTCCTTAGCAATCCGCATCGCCACTGCTTGAGCGCTGCGGCTGGAAGTTTTCATTTCCGCTTGCAATTCTTTGAGGGCGAAGTTAGCCAAAGCGAGGATATCGATGCTTGGAAGAGAATTGATTTCGGCGGTTTGTTCGCTGGATGCAGCCGGAATGCTGTTGATGTCAGAAGCGGTGTTGCAGTTGACGGTGTTGGTGGCAGTTTTGAGAGTCATGGCGTTTATCGGGTGGTAGGGCACAGCGGGTGTGCGAGGACATTTGTCAGAGAGTGAGGTGGCAGTTGCTGGCGGTTTCGCTTGCTGTGCTGATTCAACTCTCTATACATTGAATGTTACGGAAGTAGAGATAACCGCAGTGATGCCAGTGTTCCACTCTCTCATGCAACAGTTTTTGGCTGCTGAATCTGATTCTAAGCGCTGGCTGTGGAAGATTGATTTTATTGCCGTTAAAGCCTTACTGTACAAGCATTCTGAGCTGTTATTTGGGTGGGCGAGCGCGAGGAAAATTGAGGGTGCTGCCAGGCCGCTGAGTGGACAATCTAATAACTGGCTATTTGAGGCGGTTTTGGCCGTTATAGATTGTGGAATCGAGACTCGGCAGAGTGTAGCTAACTGCAATGTATTCTGAAGCTACGGCACAGTAATTCGGAAACCCGGTTAATCTGGAAATTTGATCTTATCCAAGAAGGAAGAAGGAATAAGAAAGAAGCAAAGAGAGCTTTGTTGGCAAACAATTCACCCTGATTCTTTCTCTAATACCAAAGTCACCGGCCCGTCATTCTCGATCGAGACTTGCATCATCGCTCCAAACAAGCCTGTTTCGACTTTTAAGCCGCTCTGGCGCAACTTTTCGACAAATTTATCATAAAAAATTTCCGCTCTTCCAGGAGCCGCTGCTCTGTCAAAGGAAGGTCGCCGACCTTTGCGGCAGTCCCCGTAGAGCGTAAACTGACTCACAACCAGCAACTCGCCGCCGATGTCTTGTACGGACTTGTCCCAGCGCCCGGTATCCCCGGCAGAGTCGGGAAACAAACGCAGTTCCAGGCATTTGCGAGCCATCCAATCGAGTTCTTCTTCGGTGTCGGTGTCTGCAATACCTACAAGCAAGTTAAGCCCGCGGCCAATTTTGCCGACAATTTGACCTTCTATTTCGACTTGAGATGATTTTACTCGCTGGATGATGACTCGCATTGACTTGCTTTTTGGTAGCGTCTTAGGATTATTTGAACAGCAACGCCATCGCCGTGTCGCGATGAAAATGAAATTGTCAGCCACTCACCACTAAATCTTAGATTAAGCGTGGGGGCTTCAAAGGCAAGTTTATAGTTGACCCGCCTGAGTCTTAAATGACACAGCAGGCTTAGGCTCGATCACTGGTTCAGGACACTGAGATTGGAGGGTTATGCGCGCACGGCTAATGTGTATGTCAACTAGACAGAAATGACCCAGCATTAAAATCAAACCCAAAAACAAGGCAGCGTAACCAATCAATTTGAGAAGGGCTAACAAACAATTAGCAAAAAAAAGAAAAATGTCATCTTGAATTTTTACCCAAAAACACCAAAAATTCCTTTGGAGTCGTAATAAAAAGAGCGAAATACAATCACGAATTCTTTTTTAGCCGCCGATTGCTCATAGCCCGTCTCCTTGCAAGCTTGTTGTAATAGCTTAGCCGAAAACAAGGAACGTGAGACTGTCACGGGAAACTCCCAGACCTCGTTGAGTTTGCCAACTATTGCCCTGCTTGTGGGAAGTAGGAGTGGTGAGAGGTGGTGGGAACAGCATAAAGGTGCAGAGATTACGTAAAACCAACGCAACTCTGCACCTTTGAAAGCACTGGCGATCGTGCTTTTGAGATCGGCGGATAGTATAAGTGTGCTGCTCTGTTTTTGTTAGCAACAATAAAATAGGTCGATCGCTCTTTTTATTCGAGGGCGCTCTTTTTCTTGGAGGGCACTCTTTTTCTTAGAGGGCGATCGCCCTTCATTGTCCCCATCCATCTCCAGTTCGCGATCGCGAAAACAATTAGACCGCGACGCTCTTTGGTTTAGGTGAAAAGAATATTTTACTGTTAGTTCTTCCCAAAACCTTTACCGCGACTGGTTGAAGGCATACAAAGACAGTTTTCGAGTTGCGAGCGCAAATTCTCGGTATCCAAACCCTGACCGATGAGAACAAGCTGGTTCTTCCGCTCACCTTTCCACTCATCATCGTCCATCGTAAATCGCTTGCCGCTCAAGTGAAAAATATGCCGTTTCGGACTTTCTTCAAACCACATAATTCCTTTCGCGCGAAACACATTTGTTGGCAGTTGTTTGTCTAAGAAATATTGAAATTTTCTCAGAGAAAACGGCTTGTCGCTTTGGAAAGAAATTGAGGTAAATCCGTCATTTTCTAAATGGTCGGAGTGGTCGTGATGGTCGTGATGGCTGTGGTCGTGATGGCTGTGGTCGTGATGGTCGTGATGGTCGTGATGGTCGTGATGGTCGTGATGGTCGTGATGGTCGTGATGGTCGTGATGGTCGTGACTGCTAGCAGTTTTTTCAGATTGGAAATATTTGTCGGATTCAAACAATCCGACGCTGAGGACTAGCGGCAGGGGAACTTGCGATTTTACTGTTCGCAAAATTCGAGCACCTTCTTTGACATCGCGAATCTTAACTTCTAACAAATCTAAATCTGCTTCTTCAACCAAATCTGTTTTGTTGAGGATAATTATATCGCCGTAAGCTATTTGACTGTAAGCTGCTTGAGAGTTGAACAAATCTAAGCTGTAGTTAGCTGCGTCTACTACTGTCACTATCGAATCGAGACGAGTTAGGTCGCGCAGTTCTGTGCCTAAAAAAGTCATCGCTACTGGCAGCGGGTCGGCGAGTCCGGTTGTTTCGACTACCAGATAATCGAGATTTTCTTGACGTTCCAGAACTTTGTAAACTGCATTAACTAAATCTTCATTAATTGTGCAGCAGATGCAGCCGTTGTTCAGCTCAACCATGTTGTCGTCGGTGGTGACAATCAGTTCGTTGTCGATGCCGATTTCGCCAAATTCATTTACCAAAACTGCTGTTTTCAAACCCTGCTGATTGGTCAGGATGTGGTTGAGCAGGGTTGTTTTGCCGCTGCCGAGAAATCCTGTAATGATTGTAACGGGCAATCCGTGTTTGGGAGCGTCCATCGCCAGTTCTGTCTCGGACTGAGTTGTAGATTGCATAGCTTGACTGTCAAATAATGTCGATCGCAATTTCTTTGTGGTTCTTATTGTATCTTAATTAGGACAAGGCCTCGTAAACCCAGTTTCTCGGAGAAATGTTGGGTTTGGTGGCATGGTATCTACGCATCAACCGGCAATCAGCCCGAGAGTGCAAAATAAGTGCGCCGCTAATTATCGGCAATTGCTAACGCGGTCGATCGCACTTTTTTATTTTTTTGATAATTTTTTTGTTTAGAGTACCTGTGGCAGTTTGCCTGCAACCAGTTTTCCCGGTAAACTCAGCAGCGACAAATTTGGGACAGACTCAAGCTCAGTGCCATCGGCAAATCCCGCTAATCTATAGAACCCATTTGAGATCTTTTTACGCGGTGGCTAGTCTTCTAAGCATCAGTCTGATCAAGCAAAGCTTGAGTTTGGCATTTGAACGAGCGAGTGTGCGATCAAAGTTTTTGACGCCAGCTTTTGCATCTTTCCACCCAAGCGTTGGAACGTTCTCTTCCCCCATCTAGCCGCCGAGGGCACAAATTCAGATTGCCGTTTAGCGTACTTTTCGGCTTTTGATGGCGCGGCTGCGAGTTCAAATTTAATCTTAGCCATAATCTGAGGATAAATCTCCTCCAAGGCAACAGTTGCGTTTCTCAGGGTGGTACCCGTTGTCTAACAAGAGGGTAGTTTTGGGAAGTTCGGCAGGTTTAGATTTGAAGTAATCGATGTTTTGGGAAAAAATTTCAATCAGCTTGCAGATTATCAGATAAGCTAGCTTTGGTACAGTGGGTAAAGAAGGGAAAGCCAAGTATATCGACAGCTATATGTCTTTTGATGCTAAACGGTGCATTTGTATAAACAAAACCCTTTAGACTCCTCACTAGCGTAGAAGCGTGTTTTTCTCGCATAAGTGAGTCAATCATTATTAGGGTTGTCCACTGCGGTTTTTTTTGACTTGTTAGCGCACCTTACTATGTAAGTCGGTCATAATCCGATCAAGTACACAGTCCTCACACCAATTTGGGTAATGCCAGAAGACAGTAGAATATTGTGGTATAGCTCTGGGAAAGTCTGACCAATTACAACCGTTCTTGAGTTGATAAAATATCCCCGAAAAGGATTTGCCACGCAAGTCCACACCGGAGGTTGGGTTTTCTTCTTTTGGAACAGTAATGGCTCAATAATTTCCCACTCTTTGTTGCTGACATCGCTGGAATAACCCATTTTAAACCCCAATCTGATTAAATTTACCTCTTTTTGTCAATTTTACTCGATCGCCCCGGGAGCATCCCACTTTTGCAGCCAAGCTAGAAATTGGAGTTTGGAGGCCACAGACTGTCAGGCGCGAGGCTGCGAGGAAAGAGGAAGAAAGAAGGAGCCATTGGAGGCAGGAGGCAGGAGGAAAGAGGAAGAAGGAGCCAGAAGAAGTGTTTTTACAAATATGAGATGCTCCCCTCGCCCAAAAGATGTCAAGTTGATTCTATAAGCGGTAGTCTTCGATTGTAATGGGGTTGAGATATTTTTGGTGGAGTGTGTGCGATCGCCTTGAAATTTGAGTCAGAACGATCGCCCGATCTACTAAATACAACAGTCTGCTAACAGATCCGAGGTGATAACAGCCTCCCTGCCACTCCACCAACCAACGCCACATCTAACTCAGCCATTGTTGCTCTCCGTGAAAAAGAGAAAGTGACTCGCAACTTGCTAATGCGACTGGTCGTTGGAGGTAGGACATCAATTGTTAGTGTTGGTGTCGATTTCCGCTACCAAGTGGTGCGGGATTTGACGCTATAAAACTTGAACCGCAATGCTTTTTTAGAAGTCCAACCGAAGCCGATATTTTTCCTGTTTATTGCAGATAAAATCTGGTGCCTATAAACCAAGTTTGGGAACTCTCAGGCCTGTACCCTATCTTTACTGTTCTGAACGCTATGCTGTCGAAGTCCACAATTGGTGCTGCTAAAGGCTTTAGTAAGGTTCCCCTGCGAACCGGTCTGGTTGTTCCATTCATCCTGCAAATCTTCGCTGCCGTAGGATTAACAGGGTATCTGTCACTGCGAAATGGACAAAAAGCAGTGAATGAACTAGCGACTAACTTACAAACAGAGGTGAGTAACCGTGTGGATCAGCACCTCGACAGCTATGCCGCTGCAACCCGCTATTTGACGCAAATCAACGGCGAGCAAATTGACCTGGGATTGCTGAACTTACAGGATGCCGATCGCCTGGCTCAATTCTTTGCAAAGCAGGTAAAAACCTACAAAGTTGGCTATATCCTGTACGGGTCTAAAACGGGGGACTTTATTGCCTCGGGATATTACCGCGAGTCAACCATTCCGAACCATGGCAATCCTGACATTAGCCTGGTGCTACCGAAGCGGTACGGCAATCCAGATTTGTACAACTACATTACAAATGACCAAAGCAAGCCAACTAAAATGTTTGAAATCACCAAAGCGTATCAGTTCCAGAAAGAAGGCTGGTACGCCAAAGGTGTCGAGACGGGCAAGCCAGGGTGGAGCGAGATCTATCAATGGGAGACTAATAACTACCCCTTGTCGATCGCCACGAGTCGCCCCATCTATGACAAGAATGGTCAGTTGATCGGCAGCGTGGGGGTCGAGCAACGCCTTTCGCAAATTAGTGACTTTTTACGTGAAATTAAGGTTAGTCAATCCAGCAAGGTATTCATTCTGGAGCGCAACGGATTAATCGTTGCCAGCTCTAGCGATGCGCCGGTGTTTTCAGTGACCAACGGCAAACCTCAGCGACTGCGGGGCTTTGAGAGTAAGGACGCCCTAATTCAAGCCACGTCCAAGTATCTCGGCGATCGCTTCGGCGATCTGAAAACCATTCAAACCATCCAGCGCCTAGACTTTGAGATCCAGGGTGAGCGGGAGTTTGTTCAAGTAACTCCCTGGCAGGACGAATGGGGATTGGACTGGCTCGTAGTCGTCGCCATGCCGGAATCAGATTTCATGGGACGAATTAATGCCAATACAGTCAACACGATTTGGCTGTGTTTAGGCGCATTAGGACTGGCAACCGTTTTGGGTATCTACACCTCGCGCTGGATTGCTCGACCCATTTTGCTGCTCAGTCACGCATCGGAAGCGATCGCCGAAGGAAAACTCGACCAAAACGTCGAAACCTCTGGCGTTAAAGAACTGGGTGTACTTGCTCAATCCTTTAACCGAATGGCGCAGCAGTTGCGCGATTCCTTCACCGCCCTAGAGCAAACTAACCAGCAGCTTGAACAGCGAGTTGAAAAACGCACCGCCGAACTCAAGTATGCAAAGGAAGCTGCAGACAATGCCAACAAAGCAAAAAGCGAATTTCTCGCCAACATGAGCCACGAACTTCGCACTCCTCTCAACGGTATTTTGGGCTATGCTCAAATCCTCAACCGCAGCAGCGCATTGCCAGCGAAAGAACGTCATGGGGTAGAAATCATTCACCAGTGTGGTTCTCATTTGCTGACCCTGATTAACGATGTGTTGGACTTGTCCAAAATTGAAGCCGGCAAATTAGAACTCACACCTAAAGGGATTCACTTTCCCTCATTCCTCCAAGGTGTCGCTGAAATCTGCGGCATTCGTGCCGACCAAAAAGGCATTAACTTCGTTTACCAGCCCGATCCGCAGTTGCCTGAAGGGATTTTTGCCGATGAAAAACGGCTGCGTCAGGTGTTACTCAACTTGGTGGGAAATGCGATTAAATTCACCGACAAAGGTTGTGTCACGCTCAAGGTTGCCGTAGTTGAGAATCATCCCAATCCGTCCACTCACTCTTTCAAATTTCAAGTTGAGGATACGGGCGTAGGAATTGCGCCCGATCATTTGGATAAAATTTTTCAGGCTTTTGAACAAGTGGGCGATCGCCAGCGCCAAGTCGAGGGTACGGGTTTAGGACTCGCGATCAGCCAAAGGATTGTCCAACTTATGAACGGAAAAATCCAAGTTAAGAGCCAACCCGGAGTCGGTAGTGAGTTCTTTTTTGAGGTGGAAATGGCGATCGTCACTGATTGGGCCGAGCAAAACTCCCTCACAACTGGAAAACAAATTATTGGTTACGAAGGACAACGACGCAGCATTCTTGTTGTAGACGATCGTTGGGAAAACCGAGCCGTTCTCGTCAACTTGTTATATCCACTAGGATTCCAACTTACTGAGGCAGAAAATGGACAAGAAGGATTGGAAAAAATACGACAGTCTCAACCTGACTTAGTGATTACAGACTTGGCAATGCCAGTCATGGATGGCTTTGAACTGCTCAAACAGGTTCGCAGTGCAAATGAGTTGCAACACCAGAAGATCATTGTCTCTTCTGCATCAGTATCACAAGCCTATCAACAGATGAGTTTAGATGCAGGGGGAAATGATTTCCTGGCCAAGCCAGTGGAAGTCAGTGAATTATTTAACCTCTTAGCCACTCATTTGGAATTAAAGTGGAAATATGAAATGACAGCCTCAAACGACTCTGGGCCATCCACTCTAACGACTGCATTAGATAAGCCTGAAGGGATTATTCCTTCGACTTTAGAGTTAAGGGCGTTACTACAACTGGCACAGCAAGGCAACTTAAAACGGCTACGAGAACACACAGAGCATCTTGCTCACTCTAACCCTCGCTACGCTGATTTTGCATCACAAATTCTTCCGCTTGCCAAGCAATTTAAAGACGAAGAAATTGAAGAGTTGCTACAACAACACCTCACAGAGAAAAAAGCCGATGTCTAGTCCTCAATTAATTCTGGTGGTGGATGATACCCCTGCAAACTTAGAAGTGGTTTGTGAAACCTTAAGTGATGCGGGGTATGAAGTAGCAACCGCAATCAACGGCGATCGCGCTCTTAAGCGAGTCCAAGTTTATCCTCCCGATCTGATCTTGCTCGATGTTCAAATGCCAGGAATTGACGGCTTTGAAACCTGCCAACGTCTGAAGGCAGATCCCAGGACAGCCAGCATTCCGATCATTTTTATGACCGCTGTCTCCGATGCCGATAGTAAGGAGAAAGGATTTGACTTGGGTGCTGTGGACTACATCACCAAACCCTTTCAAGAAAAGGAGATGCTAGCACGGGTAAAAACTCATTTGCAGCTACGGCAGTTAACGAAAAATCTCGAACAGCGTGTAGCTGAGCAAACGGCTGATTTAGAAGCAGCCTTCACACAACTGCAACAGTCTCAGTGTCACTTAGTCCACACCGAAAAGATGTCTGCTTTGGGCAATTTAGTGGCGGGTGTCGCGCACGAGATTAATAACCCGCTTGGCTTTATTGCGGGCAATCTGAATCCTGCTCAGGACTATATTAAAGACCTCTTTAAACTGATCGCTCTCTACCAAAAAGAAATCCCTTATCCAAGTACCACGCTTCAGTCATTCGTGGAGGAAATAGACTTGGAATACTTACAAGAGGATCTACCCAAATTAATCGATTCGATGCAAGAAGGAGTCGATCGCATTCGCACAATCAGCACCAGTTTAAGAACCTTCTCGCGTTCGGATTGCGAACTCCCAATTACTTGCAATATCCACGACGGCATTGACAGCACGCTGTTGATTCTCAAGCATCGCCTCAAAGCCAACGAATGTCGCCCGGAAATTCAAGTCATCACAGACTATGGCGATCTGCCAGAGGTAGAATGCTTTGCCGGACAGTTGAATCAGGTATTTATGAATGTGCTGGCAAATGCGATCGATGCGCTTGAGGAATCAAATCAAGGACGCAGTTTTGCTCAGATCAAAGCCAAACCCAACCAGATTACTGTCAAAACCCAATTGTCGGAATCTCAGGTAGTGATCCGAATTCAGGATAATGGGATTGGGATGACGGATGCGGTGAAGCCAAAAATCTTTGAGCATCTGTTTACCACTAAAGGCGTGGGGCAAGGAACAGGCCTAGGATTGGCGATCGCTCATCAAATCGTAGTCCAGAAACACTCTGGAACTTTAGAAGTCAACTCAACTTTAGGTGAAGGTACAGAGTTTGTGATTTCAATTCCGCTGAAGGCGATCGCGGTAAAAGACATTCAGGCAAAGATTTGCGTTGACGCAGCATAACAAATCCTTGCAGCGGTGGCATAAAGATGATTGATAGTGCCCCTTCAAACCATCCAAACTATTGATATAGTAGTACGCGGTGCAAAAAACGGTAAACCATGACAGCCACAAATCTCGTCAATAAATTTGAGTACAAACCCCTATACAAGCCAAATCAATTAATTTGCGGAACGGGGCAAACAGCCATTGTCAGTGGCTGGACAGTAAAAAGTGCGATCGGCAAAAAATTACAACCCAACGAATTTGCTGTCATCGGACAACTATACTCTCCTACTCGCGGCATCAACTTCTTAATTAGAAACTTGCTGTGCAATCCCCACGTCCGCTTTTTAGTAATTCTCAACGCTACCAAAGAAGACCGCAACTCCGGTGCTGCAGCGTGCTTGATCGACTTTTTTCGCAACGGCTTTGAAGCCGGCAAAAGCGATACTGGTAGAGATTGCTGGTTAATTAAATCTTCAATATTTGGCTACATTGATATTGAAATATCAGCAGAAGCCTTAGAACTCTTGCGTCATTCAATCGAATGGAAAGAAGCAATAAATATAGCAGAAACAGTGACTTTTGTAAAGTCTTTTTCCGAAAAAGCAGTGGTTGAACCTTGGGGAGAAACCCTAACTTTTCCATTAGTTGAAATCGTCCCGACTGTGCTTCCCGGTCAGAAATACGGACACAGAATCGAAGGCAAAACTATCGCCGAAACTTGGGTAAAAATTATCCACCGAATTAAGACCACCGGCACCTTACGACCGACTGGTTACGACGGACAGTGGCAAGAATTAATCGACTTAATGGCAGTGATTACAGATGAACCTGCGGAGTTCTATTTTCCCGAACCGAATTACTTACCAATAGACCGTGATTTCCTCGAACAGTACAAACCGCAAATGCTGGAAGATGCCCCATATAGCGAAGGCATTAAATATACCTACGCACAGCGGATGCGGTCGTGGTTTGGACGAGATCAAATTGAAGAAGTTATTGCCAAACTAATTAAGGAAATTGACGCCGCAAGTGCTGTAATTAGTCTGTGGGATGCGGGCGGAAATGTTAACAGAAGACCTGACGGTTCATCCGACCACCAGCACAGTGGCAGTCCTTGTTTAAATCACATTTGGGTGCGAGTTGTGGACGGTGAAATATCGCTAACCGCAACTCTCCGCAGTAACGATATGTTTGCGGCTTGGCCGGCAAATGCAATGGGTTTGCGGGCTTTGCAGCAGCACATTCGAGATGAAATTGCGAGGCGTTCCGATTATAATTTGACGATGGGCCCGTTGGTAACGCTGAGTCAATCTGCTCACTTGTATGACGATACCTTTGAAAATGCCGATCGACTCATTCAAACCCAATATGCTAAAATCTGCGAAGATCGAGACTTTTTCGATGCAGCAGGCAATTTTTTAGTTGAAGTAGCCGACAATCAAATAGTTGTCACGCAAACCACCCCGGGCAGCGGCGAAGTTGTCACCTGTTATTCTGGAAAAAACCCTCTCAAGTTAGTGCGAGAAATTTGTGCGGCTTCCCCTGCCATCCAACCCGAGCATATTGGTTATTTGGGAATAGAATTGCAAAAGGCGGCCGAGTGTCTGAAAACCAGCAACCAATACATTCAGGATAGAAAATGAATCTAGAAGAAGAAAGACCGAATTGGGACGAATACTTCTTAATGTTAGCAAAATTGGCCGCTACTCGATCGACTTGTCTGGCTTTTCCTGTAGGCGCGGTGATAACTAAAAACAGGCAAGTTTTAGCAACGGGTTACAACGGTTCGCCGTCAGGTTCGGCACACTGTACTACTCAAGGCTTCTGCTATCCTGGTTTGAGTAGTTGCGACGCCAGCAAAACTTTGCCCTCAAGGGCGGTTCACGCGGAAGCAAATGCGATCGCCAAAGCTGCTAAACACGGTATATCTACTGCTGGGGCTAGTATTTACGTCACTTTAGAACCCTGCATCTATTGTTTGAAATTAGTTATTGCGGCTGGAATTAGAGAAGTGTTTTACGAAACGACTTTTAACAGCGGAGAAAAAGCTGCTTTGAGAGATACTTTTATCAGTGAAGGTATTGTTGAGTTAAAACAAATTCAGCTATCTGAAGATACAGCAAAAAAGGCGGCTTTGTTTTTATTGCATCCTACATCTGTGTCCAAAAATTTAGTATAGGAGCAATCCTTCCCGTGGTTGTGGCAGCCACAGGAAATAACTGTGCTGTGTTCCTATAAATGATTTTTATTTTCTGGCAATTTGCAGGGATACGGCACTGCCATGTCCTAAATCCCGCGTAATACAAATGATCGGTATTTTACGCTTTGTAAAGACACAGCACTGCCGTGTCCTTACAACAAATAGAGATAGCAATCAACCAAAAAACTTCATTAAAAATTGTGAAGACCGTGTAGTTCAATCAATCAAACTCATTCACTGCTTGCAAATAGTCTATCGCGGCATCTATCCTCGAAGAATACTTAAAAGCAAACTGATCGAACCAATATCCCTCATCGGAATTCTTATCCAACTTTTTCAGCCAAACCTGAGCTTGCCTAACTTTCTGTCTGTGCGTTTGTACGTCCAACTGTGGTTCCGCGACTTTTTCTGCAGGTTGCGGTTGCAGTGAAGCGACTTCCTGAGCTTTATTTGGCAATTCGTGCTCAACCTTAAGCGGTTGCAGTGAAGCGACTTCCTGAGCTTTATTTGGCAATTCGTACTCAGCCTTAATTTGAGCTAAATCCTTATCCAAAGGACTAGCATACAAATTTATATCTGATGTTTTAAATGTTGCATTTGACGGCGCTTGTGCTTGCGCCGGCGCCTGACTTTTCAACTCAGCAATTTTCTGAGATGCTTGATACTCTGCCTTCAGTTCACCTAACAGGCGCTCGATCGATTCCATAACTTAAACCCCCTAAAAAATGCTGCTGGGCTAACTGGCCCCAATATAATCACGGAAACTTCGCCCGCCTCCTTAATCAGTTATTGCATTCAGCAATACCTCTGTCAGGGTCATTCCTTCAATATCATCCATCGTGACAGTATCAACGATATCGAATTTAGCCCCGGCGCTTTGCAGTTCGTCATCCAATATCTTGAGAAACTTAGTAGCTTCCGGCGCATTCCCTACTTGAATGAAAGAAATCGCCAACTCTTCATCTCGATCGAGCTTCCGGGAAGCCTCTATAATAGTTTTCATCACTTCTTTGCGATCGTCCGGTTCCCCGTCCGTCACCACTAATATTGTTTCCCCATTTAGCTTGGTCTTACCGGATGCTTTGCGCTGAAAATAACTGTTCAGAGCGTCTTGCAGAACAGCACCTAAATTCGTAGTTCCCGAAGGTTCGTTTTCTTGGAAAATTTGCACTACTTTAGCTGATGTTACGTTGTCGTAGCGCTTGAAGCGACCGGAAAACACATAAACTGTTATGCCATCAGGATCAAGTTCTTCGCATTTATTCGCCAATGCGATCGTCGATTCTTGCATGAGCGCCCACCGACTTTTACCGCCCATCTGGTCTTTTGTGTACATACTGCCGCTTTTGTCAATAATGATCGTATAATCGCGGTTCTGAAGCATAAGATTTTTCCTGTTAATTAAGTTTTTCCCCAAAATATCAAAACCAGCGAGCAGAAGCTGTTGAGCTTTAGTTGCTCGCTGGTTTTTTTAGTAGATTTGCGATCTAAAACAGCAGAATTTAAGCTGCAACTAAAGCATCTTTAAGTGGCTTCCAGCTAAAAGCTCGATCGCCCCCCATCTCCACTGCTATTTTAACTCGTGGTTCTAACGTCGGCAAAACAGTCAAATACTCAATCTCCTGACTCGACAAAATTTGCCCTTCAATAATCCACAGCACCAATCCTTTTGCTTTCGGTGGCAAATTGTCTAATTGAGTTTTCAACATCGGCGGCACGTAGTATGTATAACCAACCGCCCCTTCGTTGCCAGTAGTTTTCTTGCCCAAATGCGGCGGTCGTACCCCGTGAACCCCCGTTAAATACATCGCCAAATCGCCCAAACCCCGCGCCGAAATCGTGTACCCACCGTAGCCCGCGGCCCTCAGCCGGCGGAGGTAGCGCCCCTCAAATCCTCCCTCTAAAGGAACGTACAGGGCCAGCGACCCCGACTTTTCCAAATCCCGAATCAGATCAGATCCCGTCGTAATCAGTCCCATAAATTTGTGTTTCCTGCTGTATCAAAATTTGGTCGATCGCTGCTTGCGAGCTGGAAATATTATAAATCCTAAAGTTGAGGCGAAAAATTCTCATCGCGCCCTTGACAAACGGCAAACACTTCATGTACTATTGTGAATTGTCGCCGTAAAGGATACTGAGTGGTTTGCTGCTCAAGTCCTGGCACAAACAAGCAAGACCGAGACAAAACTCGGAGATATAGCAGGTAAAAATCCGCGAATCTCAACCCTTGCAAGACTTCCACAAGCTCGCTCCCAAATTTAAAACTCAAATTTTAAACACCGAGGAAGGCTGTTGGTTGATAACAGTTAATTGCAGGAACACTGAAATAAATGTTTCTGCACAAGAGCAAGCGGATTGACGTAAATTTCGCAATCCGAAACCTCTTGCGTAAATAAAAGGAAGAAAATCCGTGTCTGTAGGCATTCTTGGCACTAAACTAGGCATGACTCAAGTGTTTGACGCCGAAGGGAGAGCCATCCCCGTCACCGTCATACAAGCAGGGCCTTGTACAGTAACTCAAATCAAAACAAAACAAACTGACGGCTACGGTGCCGTTCAAGTTGGATACAACGAAGTCAAACCAAAGGCTCTCAACAAGCCAGAACTAGGACACCTTGCCAAGTCGGGGGCGAATCCACTGCGCCACTTGCAGGAATACCGATTGGAAGACACCAGTTCATTTGAATTAGGTCAACAACTAAAAGCAGATACTTTTACACCGGGACAAATAGTAGATGTCATCGGTACCAGCATCGGTAAAGGTTTTGCAGGTTTTCAAAAGCGCCACAACTTTAAACGAGGCCCCATGTCTCACGGTTCCAAGAACCACCGCGAGCCTGGATCGATCGGGCCTGGAACTACTCCTGGTCGCGTTTATCCTGGGAAAAGAATGGCAGGACGTATGGGCAACGTTCAAGTCACCGTCCGCAAACTAACAATTGTCCGGGTGGATACAGAGCAGAATTTACTGCTAATTAAGGGAGCAGTTCCCGGCAAAGCTGGCGCCTTAGTCAATGTTGTGCCTGAGAAAAAAGTAGGACGTTAGTCAGTAGTAAGTAGTCAGTAGTCAGCAGTCAGTAGATAGTGGTTGGCCGTTAGTAGCAAGCAATAACTAAGAACTAAAAGCTGAAAACTAAGAGCTGAAAACTAAGACCTGAGAACAGACAACAGACGACAGACAACAGACGACAGACAACTAAACAACAGACAACTAACAACAGACAAAGGACAAAAGATATGGTTAATTGTGTAGTCCGAAATTGGCAAGGCGAAGAAGTTGGGGAAACAACTTTAGAACTGCGCGTAGCCAAAGAAGAAAATGCGTCTCACATCGTTCACAGAGCATTGACGCGGCAACTGAATAACGCCCGTCAAGGAAATGCTTGCACCAAAACTCGATCGGAAGTCAGAGGCGGCGGTCGCAAACCCTGGCGTCAAAAAGGCACGGGTCGAGCCAGAGCAGGTTCTATCCGTTCTCCGCTGTGGCGGGGCGGCGGTGTCATCTTCGGACCAAAACCGAGAGACTTTGAAGTCAAAATGAACAAAAAGGAACGCCGTCTCGCTTTGCGGACAGCATTCCAAAGTCGCACCGAAGACATCATTGTGGTTGAAGAATTTGCAGAGCAATTTCCGAAACCGAAAAGCAAAGAATTGCTGAGTGCGATCGCCCGCTGGGGTATTGAACCCGATACAAAAGTTCTGTTAATCTTGCCAGAACCGCAACCAAACGTCTACTTATCAGGACGCAACATCGAATTAGTAAACGTCATCTTGGCAACCTCCCTGAATGTTTACGACGTTCTCGCGGCTGACAAAATTATCGTCACATCTACAGCCATAGCTAAAATTCAGGAGATTTACGGTGAGTAAAATCGACCCCCGCGACTACGCAGATTTGATCCAGCGTCCGATTCTCACCGAGAAAGCTACCCGAATGATGGAATTAAATCAATTCACATTCGACGTAGCCCCCAAAGCGACCAAGCCTCAAATCAAAGCTGCAATCGAAGAACTATTTAAGGTCAAAGTCATCGGCGTCAACACCCAAAACCCGCCGCGCAAAAAGCGTCGAGTTGGCAAATTCGTCGGCTTTAAACCTTGTTACAAGCGAGCAACCGTAACTCTGACCGACGGAGACTCGATCCGCAAACTCCTATTCCCAGAAGTTTAGCCAATTTTGGATTTTAGATTTTAGATTTTAGATTGCGGTTAACTGGTGAAAATACCAAACCCAGAAAGTTACCAAGTTAACTGATAATCCCAAATCTAAAATCCAAAACCGCCAAGTCCTTGCATCCCAAATCTAAAATCTAAAATCTAAAATCGATTATGGGCATCCGTTCTTACCGACCTTATACCTCCAGCACCCGAGAACAAACCGTCTCGGACTTTGCTGAAATTACCAAATCAGAACCAGAAAAGTCTCTAACCAGTAATAAGCACACCAAACAAGGCCGCAACAACCGAGGCGTCATTACCTGTCGCCACCGGGGAGGCGGTCACAAACGGCTTTATAGAGACATCGACTTCCGCCGCGACAAACACAGCATTCCAGCTACCGTCAAGGCGATCGAATATGACCCCAATCGCAACGCCCGCATCGCCCTCCTGTTCTACAAAGACGGCGAAAAACGGTACATCCTGCACCCGCTCAACTTAAACGTCGGTACAGTAATTGTCTCAGGCCCAGACGCGCCGATCGAGATTGGTAACGCCCTCCCCCTGAAGAACATTCCCCTCGGTACCAGCATCCACAACGTCGAGCTAGTACCTGGAAAAGGCGGACAAATCGTTCGCTCCGCCGGCTCCAGCGCTCAGCTAATGGCAAAAGAAGGTAGCTACGTTACCCTCAAACTGCCATCCGGCGAACAGCGCAAAGTCCGCGCCGACTGCTATGCCACTATCGGTCAAGTCGGCAACACAGACGCCAGAAACATCAGCCTCGGCAAAGCAGGTCGCACCCGCTGGAAAGGTCGTAGACCCACCGTTCGCGGTAGTGTCATGAACCCGGTAGACCACCCGCACGGCGGTGGCGAAGGCAGAGCTCCCATCGGACGTCCGGGGCCTGTCACTCCTTGGGGTAAACCAGCATTGGGTGCAAAAACTCGACGCAAAAACAAGCGCAGCGACGCTTTAATCGTCCGCCGCCGCCGCAAATCTTCCAAGCGCGGTAAGGGCGGTAGACAAAGCTAGTCATCAGTCAGCAGTCTTCAGTGCTTAGTTATTAACTGCTAACTAATGACTGAGGACTGATGACCAATGACTGCTGAATCATGCCTAATGACTCCTGAATTACTAAAAAAATCATGTCTCGATCGCTAAAAAAAGGCCCCTTTGTCGCAGATGCTCTGATGACAAAAATCGAAAAACTCAACGCCGCCGGCCAAAAACAAGTAATTAAAACTTGGTCGCGATCTTCCACAATCCTGCCTCAAATGGTAGGTCACACGATCGCCGTTCACAACGGCAGACAGCACGTACCAGTCTACCTCACCGACCAAATGGTAGGTCACAAACTCGGAGAATTTTCCCCCACTCGCACCTTTAGAGGTCACGCGAAAAGTGGTGATAAAAAGGCAAAAAGATAGCCGAATTAGGTGACAGGTAATAGGTAGTCGGATCAACTTTTTCCCAATTACCAATTACCTTTTTCCCAATTACCAATTACCAATTACCCAAATCGAAATGGTTATAGATACCACATCCGAAATTAAGGCGATCGCCCGTTACATCCGGACATCCCCCTTCAAAGTGCGCCGAGTCCTCGACCAAATTCGCGGCAAAAGCTACCAAGAAGCGCTGATTTTACTCGAATTCATGCCCTACCGCGCCTGCGAACCAATCGTCAAAGTTTTGCGATCGGCAGTAGCCAACGCCGAACACAACGCAGGATTGGATAAATCCAAGCTGGTAGTTTCTCAAGCTTACGCAGACCAAGGCCCAGTCCTCAAACGCTTTAGACCCCGCGCTCAAGGTCGCGCCTACCAAATCCGCAAGCCAACCTGTCACATTACCGTAGTAGTAGCTCCGCTCGTAGAAAACTAAACCAGGGAAAAATGTAATAGGTAATAAACAGCTTAAAGTTGAAAAAATGGGTAATCACCAATTACCAATTACCAATTACCAATTACCAATTACCAATTAACTCATCAACTATTATGGGCCAAAAAATACATCCAATTGGTTTTCGCCTCGGCATTACCCAAGAGCACCGCTCTCGCTGGTTTGCCGATCCCAAAAACTATCCAGAACTCTTGCAAGAAGACTATAAAATTCGCAAGTACGTTCGTAAAACCCTCAGCAATGCTGGCATTTCATCGGTCAAAATTGAGCGGAAAGCCGATCAAATCGACCTAGAAGTGTTCACCGCCAGACCAGGCGTTGTCGTAGGCCGCGGCGGAGCAGGGATCGAAACTTTGCGCGTCGGTTTGCAGCAGCAACTGGGTAGCAACCGCCAAATCCGCATCAACGTCGTCGAAGTCCAGCGAGTAGACGCCGATGCCACACTGATCGCGGAATACATCGCTCAGCAACTAGAACGGCGCGTATCTTTCCGCCGAGTCGTCCGCCAAGCGATCACCCGCGCCCAAAAAGTCGGCATCCAAGGCATCAAAATTCAAGTCAGCGGACGCCTCAACGGTGCAGAAATTGCCCGTACGGAATGGACCCGGGAAGGAAGAGTCCCCTTGCACACGCTGCGGGCAGACATCGACTACTCCTACTGCACTGCTCAAACCATCTACGGTATTCTGGGCATTAAAGTTTGGGTTTTCAAAGGCGAAATTATTCCCGGACAGGAACAAGAGGCTGCACCAAATGCAGCAGTGCCCCGCACCAAACAAAAGCGCCGCCGCCAGAACTTTGAAGATCGATCGAACGAAGGCTAGCTAATTGTTAACTGTTAGTTGTCATTTGTTAAGTGTGAGTTGTTCCAAACCAATTAGCAATTAGCAATCATCAATTACCAATTACCAATTACCAATTACCCAACTCCCAAAGCCATGTTAAGCCCTAAAAGAACGAAATTCCGCAAACAACAGCGCGGGCGAATGAGCGGTATTGCCACCCGCGGCAATACAGTTAGCTTTGGCGACTTCGCGCTCCAAGCCGTCGAACCCGCCTGGATTACTTCCCGCCAAATAGAAGCCGGACGCCGCGCCATGACCCGCTATATCCGCCGGGGTGGCAAAATTTGGATTCGCATTTTTCCCGACAAACCAGTCACCGAGCGCGCAGCAGAAACCCGGATGGGTTCTGGTAAAGGCTCACCAGAGTTTTGGGTGGCCGTGGTCAAACCGGGCCGGGTAATGTTTGAAATTGGCGGCGTAACTGAAGAAACTGCCCGCGAAGCAATGCGTTTGGCATCTTTCAAATTACCAATTAAAACCAAGTTCATCACTCGCGAAGAAGGCCAGTCATAGCGAAGAGCGAAGGTAGAATTAGGTCTGTATTAATCAGCATTTTAAACGGCTACAGCATTTTAAAATCTGGCTTTCATAACTTTTCTTTCCTTCGACCTTCAGCCTAAGAGACAATTATGTCTTCTGTCATACCGCTCGCTAACGAGAAAGCAAACAATTATGTCTTTGACCAAGATTAAAGAAGCTAGAGAATTAAGCGATGCTGCAGTAGCAGAGCAAATTTTAGCCGTCAAGCGCCAACTAATGGAATTGCGGCTCCAGCAAGCTACCGGCCGCATGGAAAAGCCTCACCTGTTCAAGCACGCCAAACACCGGCTAGCTCAATTGATGACAGTTGAACGCGAGCGCCAAATCGTTGCTGAGAAAGAAGCGGCAGAAAAATCAGCCGCAGCTCAAGAAGCCGCAGGTTCGGCTCCCAGCCCAGAAGTCAGCCAAGAGTGAGCAGCAACCTAGCCTCGGCTCGCACAGTAGCTAAAAACAAGTCAATTGCACAACAAAAATAGGTAGGTATGGCAATTAAAGAACGAGTTGGCGTAGTAGTCAGCGACAAGATGGATAAAACCGTCGTGGTAGCAATCGAAAACCGCTCCTCTCACACCAAATACGGCAAAATCGTAGTCCGCACCAAGCGCTACAAAGCTCATGACGAAGAAAATCAGTGCAAATCCGGCGATCGCGTCCGCATCACTGAAACTCGCCCACTGAGCAAAACCAAACGTTGGACGGTTGCTGAGATTTTCGGGACAAAAAACGGCTAACAGTTAATTGCGATCTCGCGCTCGCCCGATCGGTACTTGATTAATCAATTAGTCGTCAACAGTCAACAGTTAACAGTCAACAGTTAACAGTCAACAGTTAACAGTCAACAATCACCATGATTCAACCCCAGACATACCTTAATGTCGCCGACAATAGCGGAGCCCGCAAACTGATGTGCATCCGCGTATTGGGAGGCGGCAACCGTCGCTACGGCGGAGTCGGCGATGTCATCATTGCCGTCGTCAAAGACGCCATCCCCAATATGGCCGTCAAAAAATCAGATGTTGTTCGGGCTGTCATTGTCAGAACCCGCAAAGGTCTGCGTCGCGACAGTGGCATGAGCATTCGTTTTGACGATAACGCCGCCGTTATTATCAACGTAGACGGCAACCCCAAAGGCACTCGCGTCTTCGGCCCCGTTGCCCGCGAATTGCGCGACAAAAACTTTACTAAAATCGTTTCCTTAGCCCCGGAGGTACTTTAAAATGTACGGAAAAAAGGGTAAACCAACTAGCGAGCCGCAGCGCTACAGAATGCACGTCAAAGCGGGCGACACCGTGCAAATAATTACTGGCAAAGAGAAAGGAAAAGTCGGAGAAATCTTAAAGACATATCCTAAAGTCAGCAAAGTAATTGTTAAAGGTGTAAACATCAGAACAAAGCACGTCAAGCCCCAGCAAGAGGGAGAGTCCGGGAAAATACTCACATTTGAGGCTCCCATTCACAGCTCAAATGTCATGCACTATTCCGAAAAAGAAAAAATAGCTAGCCGCGTTTGCTATACATTTAGCGAAGACGGTCGGAAACTGCGACAGCTCAAAAAAACTGGAGAAATCATCGATCAATAGTGATTTGTTATCAGTCATCGGTCATTAGTCCGCCTTCTGACAAGTGACTTTTCAACTCATAACTAACAGCTAACATCGGTGGGACGGACAATCGACAAATTCCCTGACCAAGCCCAGGGACAGTTAACGAAACACAAAAACTATGCCGGACAAACTCAAAGTTCTTTATCAAGGAAAAATCGTTCCCACACTGATGGATCAGTTTAAATATACTAATATCCATCAGGTTCCCAAACTCGTCAAAGTCACAGTGAACCGCGGTTTGGGAGAAGCATCTCAAAACGCTAAGGCACTGGATTCGTCGATCAACGAAATTGGCATCATCACCGGTCAAAAACCAGTGGTGACGCGGGCGAAAAAAGCGATTGCAGGCTTCAAAATCCGCAAAGGAGTACCCGTCGGCGTTATGGTGACGCTGCGCGGCGATCGGATGTACGATTTTCTCGATCGGCTGATCAACCTCGCACTCCCCCGAATCCGCGACTTCCGCGGCATCAGCCCCAAAAGCTTCGACGGGCGCGGCAACTACAGCTTGGGTCTGAGAGAACAGCTAATTTTTCCAGAAATAGAATATGACCGCATCGATCAAATTCGAGGCATGGACATTTCAATTATCACCACAGCAAACACCGACGAAGAAGGACGCGCCTTGCTTAAAGAAATGGGAATGCCGTTCCGGGACAACTAAGCACTAGAGTAAGAAGCAAAAGATGGCAGCTAACGATACCATAGCAGATATGTTGACGCGCATTCGCAATTCTTGCATGGCGCGCCACCAAACAACGCAAATTCCAGCTACAAAAATGACCCGCAGCATCGCCCAAGTCCTCAAAAGTGAAGGCTTCATCGGCGAATTTCAAGAAGCAGAAGCAGAAGGGGTCAAGCGACATTTAGTGCTTTCTCTAAAGTACAAAGGTAAAACTCGCAAGCCCATTATCACGGCACTTAAGCGAGTCAGCAAACCAGGACTGCGCGTTTACTCGAACCGTAAAGAATTGCCCAGAGTGTTAGGCGGAATTGGCATAGCCATTATTTCCACCTCCAGCGGCATTATGACGGATAGAGAAGCTCGACGCCAAGGTTTGGGCGGTGAAGTGCTTTGTTATGTTTGGTAGTCATTAGTCATTAGTCATTAGTCACTGGTCGTTGGCAACCGACTCAAAAATCAATCACTAAGGACTAATAACTAAGCACTAATAATCAAGGACTAATAACTAAAAACAAAGGACAAAAAACTATGTCGCGAATTGGCAAGCGTCCGATTAGCATCCCCACGAAAGTCACCGTCACCCTAGACGGTCAAAAAGTAGCCGTCAAAGGCCCTAAAGGTGAACTTTCCCGAGTTATCCCAGCCGAAATCCTTATGGGAATTGAAGGCGAGACTTTACTCGTTACTCGCCGAGACGAATCTCGCGTCGCCAGACAACTGCACGGCTTGTGCCGCACCCTAGTCGCAAACATGGTCGAAGGTGTATCTCAAGGTTTTCAGCGGCGTCTCGAAATTATCGGCACAGGTTATCGGGCACAGGTTCAAGGACGGAACCTGATTTTAAACGTCGGTTACAGCAAACCCGTTGAAATGCCCCCTCCCGAAGGCATCACAATGGCAGTTGAAGGCAACACCAACGTCATTGTCTCCGGCATTGACAAAGAACTCGTAGGCAATACAGCAGCCCGCATCCGCGCAGTGCGTCCGCCCGAAGTCTACAAAGGCAAAGGCATTCGCTACAGCGGCGAAGTCGTCCGGCGCAAAGCTGGTAAAACAGGCAAAACAGGTAAGAAGTAACAATGAAGCTTACTCGCAAAGAATCAGTCCAGCGCAGACACCGCCGTGTTCGGCGCAAGGTGTTCGGCACCGCCGAACGTCCCAGACTAGCGGTATTTCGTTCAGAGCAGCACATCTACGCTCAAGTAATCGACGACACCGCCCAGCACACTTTGGCTGCCGCGTCAACCCTCGATCCCGAATTGAAGTCAACTCTCAGTTCTGGCGGCAACTGCTCCGCGAGCGTGCAAGTCGGTCAGTTGATTGCCAAACGCTGTTCCAGCGCTGGCATAGTCAAAGTCGTATTCGATCGGGGGGGCAACCTCTATCACGGTCGTGTCAAAGCCCTCGCAGAAGCAGCTCGCGAAGCGGGGTTAGACTTCTAGAGGGGGTAATGGGTAGCGGGTAATGAGTAATTAAAAAGTAAAAAGTCAAAAGTTGAAAGTTAAAAGGCAAAATCCAGATTTCTTCTATTTTTACTTTTTACTCAAACAATTACCACTTGCCGATCGCCTTTCACCAATTACTAATTCCCACAGGACAAAACTATGGCAGAACAAAAAGAACAGCGCAACAAGAAAAAAAGCAGCAGCAACAACAAAGGGCGCGAAAAAGAATCCGAATGGCAAGAACGGGTTGTTCAGATTCGGCGCGTTACCAAAGTAGTCAAAGGTGGTAAAAAACTCAGCTTCCGCGCCATAGTCATTATCGGCAACGAACGCGGTCAAGTTGGAGTAGGAGTCGGCAAAGCTAGCGACGTAATCGGTGCCGTTAAAAAAGGCGTCGCTGACGGCAAAAAGCACCTAATTGAAGTCCCCCTCACCAAATCTAACTCCATCCCTCACCCCATCAACGGTGACGGCGGCGGAGCTAAAGTGATGATGCGGCCGGCCGCTCCGGGAACCGGGGTAATTGCAGGGGGAGCAGTGCGAACTGTTCTCGAACTAGCAGGAGTCCGCAACATCTTAGCCAAACAGCTAGGTTCTGGAAATCCCTTAAACAACGCCCGAGCCGCAGTCAATGCCCTCTCCACCCTCCGCACCTTGTCCGAAGTTGCTCAAGAGCGCGGAATTCCAGTAGAAAATCTCTACGGTTAGGGCACGCGAGAATGGGAAACTGTAAGTTTTGAGTGTTAAGTGCTTGCGGTGAAAATAAAAAAATCCCCAACTTAAAACTCACGCACTCAAAACTACTGCGTACCCCCTCTCTACATACCAATTACCAATTACCAATTACTAAAACTATGAGATTGCAAGACGCCCGACCCAAAGCAGGCTCCCAAAAGCGCCCCCGACGCTTGGGCAGAGGTATTTCTGCCGGTCAAGGCGCGAGCTCCGGCAAAGGGATGCGCGGTCAAAAATCTAGAGCCGGTAGCGGCACTAGACCCGGTTTTGAAGGAGGTCAAAATCCTCTCTACCGCCGTCTCCCCAAGTTGAAAAGCTTCCCTCTAGTGAACCGGAAAGAGTACACTACCATTAATGTAAGTAAATTAGCATCGCTGCCAGCAAACACCGAAGTTACTCTCACCTCTTTGATCCAAGCAAAAATTGTCACCACAGACGACGGGCCGCTGAAAATCTTAGGAGATGGTGAACTGAATGTACCTTTGCAAGTGCGCGCCTCGGCTTTTACCGCAGGTGCTCGCACCAAAATTGAAGCTGCAGGCGGAAGTTGTGAATTAGTTGCGTGAAGATTTGAGGTTTGAGAGTCTGTCCAAATCTCAAATCCTCAAGCTTGCTATCAGAAAATGATTTAGTCGAAAATCCCAAATCTAAAATCCAAAATCGTAACTATGGACGTTAGTAGAGAGAAAGCGCCAACTGCACAAGAGACGTTCATGCAGATGGCTCAAGCTGCTGGTTTACGAGGCCGCATCCTCGTAACAGTTGGCTTACTGATTTTAGTACGCCTGGGTGTCCACTTGCCAGTCCCCGGCATTGATCGAGTCGCCTTTGCCCAAAACGTCCAAAATAGCCCTTTAATTGGCTTTCTGGACTTGTTCTCAGGAGGCGGCTTGTCAGCGTTGGGGATTTTCGCGTTGGGGATTTTGCCCTACATTAATGCTTCAATTATTGTGCAACTTCTAACTGCGGCTCTGCCAAGCTTAGAAGACTTGCAGAAAAATGAAGGAGAAGCGGGGCGACGCAAAATTTCTCAAATTACTCGCTACGTTTCTTTGGGCTGGGCAATTCTGCAAAGTATTGGCATTGCGATTTGGGTCAGCCCTTTTGCTCAGTCTCCATCGCCTTTATTCATAGCACAAACTGCTTTGGCTCTGACAGCAGGCTCAATGTTTGTGATGTGGATATCGGAAGTGGTGACGGAACGAGGTATCGGGAACGGAGCGTCGCTGCTGATTTTTATCAATATTGTGTCGGTATTGCCGCGCTCTTTGGGACAAACTTTTGAATTGGCTCAAAGTGGGGACACGCAAGTTGTCGGCCGCGTAGTCGTTCTGCTGCTGGTCTTTTTGGTAACTATTGTCGGGATTGTTTTTGTTCAGGAAGGTACTCGCCGCATTCCGATTATTTCGGCCCGTCGCCAAGTCGGCCGCAAAGTTTATCGGGAGAGCCGGAGTTATCTGCCCCTGCGCTTGAATCAAGGCGGAGTGATGCCGATTATTTTTGCATCTTCGGTGTTGATTGTGCCTTCTTTCCTCGCTCAGTCTCTCAATAACCCGTTTTTGGTTCAAGTTGCTAATGTTTTGAGTCCGAACGGCCCTGCCCCTTGGGCTTACGCGCTGTTTTATCTAACTTTGATTCTGTTCTTCAGCTATTTCTACGCTTCGTTGATTGTAAACCCCGTAGATATGTCTCAGAACTTGAAGAAAATGGGCGCTAGCATTCCTGGAATTCGTCCGGGTCAGAAAACGAGTGATTATGTGGAGAAGGTTTTGAACCGTTTGACTTTCTTGGGAGCGATTTTTCTCGGTCTGGTGGCAATTGTACCAACTGCTGTAGAAAGCGCGATCGGTGTGCAAACTTTTAGAGGTTTTGGCGCAACTTCCCTACTGATTCTAGTAGGTGTGGCGATCGAAACTGCTAAGCAAATTCAAACTTACGTCATCTCCCAGCGATATGAAGGAATGGTGAAGTAATCGTAATGCAATTTATTTTCATGGGACCTCCAGGGGCGGGAAAGGGAACTCAGGCTCAGATATTAGGCGCTCTCTGGAAAATACCCCACATTTCTACGGGCGAAATCCTACGCGCCTGCGTGGTGGCGAAAACTGCCTTGGGCTTAAAGGCGCAAGCTTACATGGACAGGGGTGAGTTGGTTCCCGACCAATTGCTGATGGATATCGTGCAGGAACGCTTGAATGAACCGGACGCGAATGCGGGCTGGATTCTCGATGGCTTTCCCCGCACTGTTGCCCAGGCAACTTTTTTAGACAAACTGCTGCAGGAGCTTAGCGGTGCCGAGGGGAGTACATCGAACCCCAAATGTGGTCTCAAAGCTGTTAATCTCGACGTGCCTGACGACATTTTGGTGTCTCGCCTGCTGTCGCGGGGCCGGCAGGATGACAATGAGGAGACGATCCGCCGTCGGTTGCAAGTTTATCGCGAGCAAACTGAGCCTTTGATTGATTTTTACAGCGGCCGTCAACAGTTAGTTGTGGTTGATGGCGATCGAGCAATGGAATTAGTCACCGCAGAACTGCAACAATCTCTCTCGATCGACTCTTGAACCCTCTCAATACGGCTTGTTACTCACAAGCTTTTGCTAAGATATGTTAACTAGGAGCTTTTTGTGCTATCAGGTTTTGTGAGGGTTGCTAGAGACCGGATTGAACTTGATACTAATTGCCACAACTTTACTCAAGTAAAGCTAAAACAATTGGTTGGTTGAGTCAACAAGTCGATCGAGTCGCCCTAATTATTGCCCCCCGTTCCCGTTTGACTCCTACCAGTAAATAGGTTTTGAGGCCAACGCCGGGACACTCCTAGTTAATCAAATGTAGAGTTGAGGTAAATACCAAATTGTCTAAGCAAGATTTAATTGAAATGGAAGGGACAGTGACGGAATCCCTGCCCAATGCGATGTTTCGCGTTGACCTAGATAATGGGTTTAACGTGCTGGCTCACATTTCCGGCAAGATCCGCCGCAACTACATCAAAATTCTGCCTGGCGATCGCGTCAAAGTCGAATTGACTCCCTATGACTTGACCAAAGGCAGGATTACTTATCGCCTTCGGAAAAAATAGGCTTAGATAAAACTTTCTAAAAACGAATTCTAAGTTTAATTTAGAGAGAATTTGGTAAAAAGCTTCAAATTTATGCTATAATGCTACGTTTGTAGTGTTGCCGAGAAGGGCGTCAACAACCTACCGGTGTACCGGGTTAAGTCATTGTTACACCGTAAAAGTATCGCTCGCCAACACTCTGGCGCAGGGGAACTTTACCCAGCAATGGGAGTGGGTGCAAGCGGGCTCCTTCATGAAACAACCCGCACTTTATACAATTTAATCGAGGAGAGGTCTACACCTTGCCCAGCCTCTCCTCCCACCGCTCTACGGGCAGTCCCAGCGTGCCTGTTCTCCGCTAGAGCGGGGTTCTCCAGGCAGGAAGAAAGATGAAAGTTCGAGCATCTGTCAAAAAAATTTGTGAGAAATGTCGCGTCATCCGCCGTCGCGGTCGAGTGATGGTGATATGCACTAACCCGAAACACAAACAGCGCCAAGGTTAGAAAAAACGAAGATTGGGTACTGCACGCAGGTGCATCCTAATTGAACATTGTAGCCAAACAGGAAAACTAGGGAGACAAAAAGTGTGGCACGGATTGCCGGGGTAGACCTTCCACGCGATAAGCGCGTCGAAATAGGTCTGACATACATTTACGGAATAGGCTTGTCGCGGGCCCAAAAAATTATCGCTGCAACAGGCGTCAATCCTGACACTCGCGTCAAGGATTTAACAGAGGCCGACGTGACAGCTCTGCGGGCTCATGTAGAAACCACATACCAAATTGAAGGAGACCTCCGGCGCTGGGAGTCAATGAACATCAAGCGCCTGATGGACATCGGAACTTATCGCGGTCGGCGTCACCGTTTGGGTCTGCCGGTGCGGGGACAACGAACCCGTACCAACGCCAGAACCCGTCGTGGCGTCCGCCGAACAGTTGCGGGCAAGAAAAAGGCACCTTCCAAGAAGTAACATCTTTTTTGGAAAAATACGCTGGGGGCTGCTGGCTCCTAGCGCTTCTGGACATTAGTTGAGAGAAACGTTAAAGAGACTAATATGGCGCGACCACAAACAGGCAAGAAATCTGGTGCAAAAAAGCAGAAACGGAATGTACCCAATGGGGTAGGCTACATCCAGTCTACCTTTAACAACACGATTGTAACTATTACCGACCTCAACGGTGAAGTGATATCCTGGGCATCGGCAGGTTCCAGCGGTTTTAAAGGAGCTAAAAAGGGAACTCCCTTTGCCGCTCAAACAGCAGCAGAAAGTGCTGCCCGCAGAGCCAACGACCAAGGAATGCGCCAAATAGAAGTAATGGTGAGCGGGCCCGGAGCAGGTAGAGAAACTGCAATCCGGGCGCTGCAAGGGGCGGGACTGGAAATCACCCTGATTAGAGATGTTACCCCAATTCCTCACAACGGCTGTCGCCCTCCCAAGCGGCGTAGAGTCTAAAACGATTTGAGATTTTAGATTTTAGATTTTGGATAATGGCTAACTGCTTAAAGTCAAAAACTAATGGTTCTAACTGTTGCCCCGTCCATCCAAAATCCGAAATCCGTTCAGGGGTATGCTCTGCAATCTAAAATCCAAAATCAAAAATCCAAAGTGGAAAAGGGAGGTCACTCCGTGGCGCAGTTTCAAATTGAATGTATAGAGTCTAACACTGACAAAGACCGCAGTCAGTACGGAAAATTTGTCCTGGAACCGCTCGATCGCGGTCAAGGAACAACTGTTGGGAATGCGCTTCGGCGAGTTCTGCTGTCAAATTTGGAAGGAACGGCAGTAACTTCAGTCCGAATCGCGGGCGTCAATCACGAGTTTGCCACGATCGAAGGGGTACGTGAGGATGTTCTAGAAATTCTCCTGAACATGAAAGAGGTGGTCCTCAAAACTCATTCTCAGCAGCCGCAAATCGGCAGGTTGCGGATTGAGGGGCCTGTCACAGTTACGGCCGATAGATTCGATTTGCCCTCAGAGGTGGAATTGATCGATCGCTCCCAGTACATTGCAACTCTCTCGCCCGGCTCAGTTCTGGAAATGGAATTCAGAATTGAAAAAGGCATCGGATACCGAGCAGTAGACCGCAGTCGCGATGATGGGTCGGCTTTGGATTTTCTCCAAATTGACGCTATCTTTATGCCGATTCGCAGAGTCAACTACAGCGTTGAAGATGCTAGGGTAGGCGGCACGGTCGAGAAAGACCGGCTGATTATGGAAATCTGGACTGATGGCAGCGTGACGCCTCAAGAAGCTTTGAGTCAATCTGCCCACATCCTGGTAGATTTATTTGCACCTCTCAAAGACATCACCCAAGATTCTCTCAAACCAGAGTATCCAGGTGAAGCCGATCCTACCAGCCAAATTCCGATCGAAGAATTGCAGTTGTCCGTCCGGGCTTACAACTGTCTCAAGCGGGCTCAGATCAACTCAGTCGCAGACTTATTGGATTATACCCAAGAAGACTTGCTCGAGATCAAGAACTTCGGGCAGAAGTCTGCCGAAGAAGTGATTGAAGCTTTACAAAAACGCTTGGGCATTACCTTGCCACAGGAAAAATCAGCTAAAAGTTAATCAACGGGTAACGGGTAAAAAAGTTCTGAATTTTAAGTAGGTGAGTTTTTAAGTTAAAGAAATCACCGCTCAAAACTCGCGGACTATCCCGGCACCCAATTACCAATTACCAATTACCAACTGCTATGCGTCACCGCTGTCGCGTTCCCCAACTCAACAAACCGGCTGACCAGCGCCGCGCCCTGCTGCGCTCGCTGACCACCGAATTAATCCGCCACGGTAAAATTACTACCACTCTCGCCCGCGCCAAAGCGCTGCGCCCAGAGGCGGACAGAATGATTACCCTGGCAAAAGATGGCTCCTTGGCCGCTCGCCGGCAAGCTATGGGCTTTATCTACGACAAACAGTTAGTACACGCCTTGTTTGAAGCAGCCCAAGAACGGTACGGCTCGCGCAACGGGGGCTACACCCGCGTAGTACGAACTGTCCCCCGCCAAGGAGACAATTCCGAAATGGCGATCGTTGAACTGGTTTAATTCAATTTTGGGTTGGAGATTTGTGATTTATGACTGACAATCCAAAATCCCCAATCGAAAATCCCCAATCGATACAGCGCGTTGCTCTAGTAATCCAATACCTCGGCACTAACTTTCACGGTTGGCAGCGACAGCCGAACCAGCGTACAGTACAAGAAGAAATTGAAACAGCAATATCGACTGTTCTGGAACGCCCGGTAACGCTGCACGCTGCTGGGAGAACCGATGCGGGAGTTCACGCTGCTGCTCAAGTAGCGCATTTTGATGCCCACGGCCCAATTCCGGCTCACCGCTGGGCAAGCGTTCTCAACTCTCGACTGGCAAAAGATATTTTAATTCGAGCTTCGGCAAAGGTGGAACCTACCTGGCACGCTCGGTTCTCAGCCAGTTGGCGCCGCTATCGCTACACCCTTTATACAGATCCGACTCCTAATTTGTTTGTGCGTCCTTTTGCTTGGCACTGCTACCACGCCCCTGTGGATGAATCTTTGATTCAGACAGCTTTGACACCGCTCATCGGGCGGCATCACCTGGCTGCTTTCCACCGCGCGGGCTCAGCCCGCCCCCATTCCTGGGTGGACGTACAAGTGGCAGAGTGTCACCGTTCTGGGCCTCTTATCTATATTGAGGTTCAGGCGAGCGGGTTTCTGTACGGGATGATGCGGCTGCTGGTGGGGTTGCTGGTGCAGGTGGGTCGCGGGGAAAGGCCGATCGACAATTTCACAGATATCTGGGTCAACGAACGCCGAGAAATGGTAAAATATGCCGCTCCCGCTCAAGGTTTGTGCCTGCTGCGGGTTGGCTATTCAGAATTTCCCTTTCCCCCAGATGTCTGGTACGACACTCAGCCAAAATTAGTCATTAGTCATTAGTCATTAGTCATTAGTCATTAGTCATTAGGTAACTACTAATAAAAAACTAAGGACAACTAACAATTAAAAACTGACAACTGACAACTGACAACTGACAACTAACAACAGTTAACAGTTAATAGACAACTAACAACAAACAATGAACAAAACTTACGTCCCTACTCAAGACTCCCTAGAGCACAAGTGGTACGTGGTCGATGCCGCCGACCAGCGGCTGGGCCGTCTGGCAACTGAAGTTGCCATGTACCTCCGGGGGAAACACAAACCGACTTACACTCCTTCTATGGATACCGGCGACTTCGTAATTGTCATCAATGCGGACAAAATCGCTGTTACTGGCAAAAAACGCACCCAGAAAATCTACCGCCGCCATTCTGGAAGACCGGGCGGCATGAAAACAGAAACTTTTGCCAAATTGCAAGCACGTTTACCCGAAAGAATCGTGGAAGAAGCTATACGGGGAATGCTGCCTCACACTTCTCTCGGCAGACAACTGTTTACTAAACTCAAGGTGTACGCTGGCCCCAACCACCCGCACCAAGCTCAAAAACCAGAAGAATTAATTGTTCACACGATTCCGGGAGGAAATGAGTAATGCAAGCAACAGATACATCGGGTCGCGCTGTGTACTGGGGTACCGGACGCCGCAAGCGTTCCGTAGCGCGGGTGCGCTTGGTTCCCGGCACTGGCATACTGACTGTCAATGGTAAAGAGGGGGATTTGTACCTGCAATTCAACCCTACTTATTTGGCTCTTGCTAAGGCCCCTCTGGAAACTTTGGGTCTGGAAAATGAGTACGACATTTTGGTAAAAGTCGAAGGCGGTGGCTTGACAGGTCAGGCTGATTCGATTCGCTTGGGTGTCGCTAGAGCACTTTGTCAATTAGACCCGGACAACCGCAAGCCTCTTAAGACTGAGGGCTATTTGACTCGCGACCCGCGGGCCAAAGAACGGAAAAAGTACGGTTTGCGGAAAGCTCGCAAGGCTCCTCAATACTCGAAGCGATAATCGAGGTTCGGCAGCGGATTGTGTAACGGATGTAACGGATGTAATGAAAGTTCGGCAACGGATTTTTTAACGGATGTAACGGAAGTTCGGATTGACGGATTGAGGGAAGAAGGAAAAAGGAAGAAGGAAGAAGGAAGAAAGAAAAGGCAAGAATCATTCAGATTTTATCTGCCTTTTTTTCAAGTTTATTTCCGATTCCTGATTCCTGGTTCCAAAAGGTATAAGACAAAATTGGTGCTGTTGTTGGTTTAGAAGTCCTGCGGCAGCTAAAATGGTTGTAAACTCCAAAATTAGAGAGTAAAAAACAATGGCAAAAGATGGCATTCACCCTGAGTGGTATCCCGAATCTCAGGTTTATTGCAACGGGGAACTGGTAATGACTGTGGGTTCAACTAGACCAAAGCTTCAAGTTGATGTCTGGTCGGGAAATCATCCTTTTTATACTGGCACTCAGAAGATTATTGATACTGAAGGTCGTGTGGAGCGCTTTATGCGGAAGTATGGCATGACCGAGGTAGAAATGCCGAAGGCAGATGCTTCCTCTGGACCGCTTAAAATGGAAGATCCGAAAGCAGATGCTGCTAAGGCTGCTGGTAAAGGCAAAAAGAAGAAGTAGCCGGATTGTCATTTGTCCGCTGTTTGTTGAGAGTAGTTCTTTCTACTGGCAACTTACCGCCCTCGGATTTTAGATTTTAGATTGAAGACTTCGCTATGCAGGCAGTAGAGTTCGATCGCGTAGAGTTTGATCGACATTCTATCCTAACTGCTCTTGAGTTCTAAAATCTAAAATCTAAAATCTAAAATCTAAAATCGATCCGCCCTCGGATTGGAGAGTTTAGATTGAAGACTTGCTATGCAGGCAGTTGAGTTCGATCGAGATTCTATCCCAACTGTTCTTCAAATCTAAAATCTAAAATCTAAAATCTAAAATCTAAAATCGATTGAAAAAGGACAACTGACAATGGCTGAATCTTATTTGCTGGATAAATTGAAGTCGGTAGAGCAAACTTTTAATGAGTTGACTCGCCGCATGGCTGACCCGGATGTGGCTAGGGACAATCAAGAGTTTCAACGGGTAGCGAAAGCTCGATCGTCCTTGGAGGAAGTGGTCGATACTTTTGCTCTGTGGAAAACCACTCAGGAAGATTTGGTGGGCGCGCGACAGGTTCTCAAGGAAGCTGCGGGCGATCGAGATATGCAAGAAATGGCTGCGCTGGAAGTTCAGGAACTTGAGGCGAAGCTGGAGAATTTGGAAAGTCGTTTGAAGGTTTTGCTGCTCCCCCGCGACCCGAACGATGACAAGAATATTATGCTGGAAATTCGGGCCGGTACTGGCGGTGATGAGGCTAGTATTTGGGCGGGAGATTTGCTGCGGCTGTATTCGCGCTACGCTCAAACTCAAGGCTGGCAGGTGAAGTTGGTGAGCGAGTCGCTGGCGGAAATGGGCGGCTTTAAAGAGGTGATTCTGGAAATTACAGGCGACAGCGTTTACAGCAAGCTGAAGTTTGAGGCTGGAGTACACCGGGTGCAGCGGGTGCCTGTGACTGAGGCTGGCGGCCGGGTGCATACTTCGACGGCGACGGTGGCTGTGATGCCGGAGGTTGATGATGTGGAGATTCACATCGATCCGAAGGATATTGAGATGAGCACGGCTCGATCGGGCGGCGCTGGCGGTCAAAATGTGAACAAGGTGGAAACTGCTGCGGATTTGTTTCACAAGCCGACGGGAATTCGGATTTTCTGTACTGAGGAGCGCAGTCAGTTGCAGAATAAGGAGCGGGCGATGCAGATTTTGCGGGCTAAGCTCTATGAGATGAAGTTGCGGGAACAGCAGGATGAGGTGAAGTCCCGGCGTTTAGCTCAGGTTGGTACTGGTTCGCGATCGGAGAAGATTCGCACTTACAACTATAAGGACAATCGGGCTACGGACCACCGTTTGGGGGAGAATTTCTCGCTCAATAGTGTTTTGGAAGGGGATATTGAGGGGATTATTCAAACTTGCATTTCTCAGGATCAGCAGGAACGTTTGGCTGAGTTGGCTGCTTCTACTAATTGATGGAGTGATGGGGGGCTAGGCGCATTGTTTGCTCAGCCTCAGTCCCCTTGTTACGCGGGAGATATGGTTGAGTAGAGCCTCCCAAATTGCGTCGGCGATCGCCACTGGATATTTGAAATGTTCGAGGTCGTATTGTACAATGACTTCTAAGGGTGCTAGGATTCGCTTGTTTTGACAACTGGCAATTGCTGCGATCGCCTCTTGTTGCTATCTGCCAAATAGTCTGTAGCTGAAAAAGGAGCTGCATTTTTGTCCTTTCTTTTTCAGGTAAAGGACTATTACTTGATGTTGTTTGGTGTAGACTTTTACTAGGCGATTGACGGGCATTCTCAGGGCTTCGGCAGCTTCTATTTTGGAGATTTGCCAGCATTTGGGTTCGAGCCAACCGGAGGCTGTAAGGCTCTGGCGTGTATGGCTGGGCTTGTGAGTTTTTTGAGTGCGTCTCTTGGTCATTACTATTTCTCCCAAATCAATTTTAATTAAAATTTTCAATAAAAGTAAAATACTATCGGCTACATCTTCTCCTGTCCAGCAAGACAGGTAAATTTGTTGGTACACAAGTAAACTAGGAATTGTGGTTATCTCGTGGCTGATTTTGTTGACGCAGAAGCTAACAAAAAACTGAGTGAGGTTGTTAAATTAGCGCGCGGCTCGATGAGTCTGACTGCTTTTGGCAAGCTGTTGAAAGTTTCTGCTGCTTCAGTCTTGTATTGAGAAAAGGGGCAGGTACTTCCAGATACGAAAAATTTGACTCAGATTGCGATAAGAGCAGGCTTTACGATGGAAGAGCTCATGGCTCATCTTGAAGGCAAGCCGGTGCAGGAACCCGTAGATACTAATGATCTGCTTAAAAAAATTCAATGTATACCAATTAGTGAGTTGGCAGTGATTGGTAGAGCTGTGATGGATAGACTCGCGGCGGCGGCTGAGTCGTCTGGGAAATATAATAGTTGATGTATCAGTGGGCAAGTAGACGGCTATAAGTGGGCAAGGGTTGAGTCGAGGGGGGATATTATTCCCCGCCCCTCTCAGTTAATTAGAGTCGATGCCTGTGTTACCACGGGACACCTCTCCTTCAGAACGCGGACGTGCAGCTTTCACTGCATCCGGCTCCTAGTCTGACACCTAATAAGTCGGGTTTAACCCGCTGTTCGGACTCTCACCTGACCATGAACGGTCTGATGCTGGTGACATTCACGATGTAGAACTTCCAAATTTATAGGTTTCCAATTGTCATGGTTGCCGTCGATATGGTGTAATTCTGCAATATCACCTGAAATGAACGATAGATTACATTCTGTACATTTGTGATTCTGTTTCTTGAGAAGTCGTGCCGTTATCCCATCGTAGTGAGCATTCTCTCGTTTTGACCAGTAAACAAAATCGCCATCATAGGGTGATTTATCTCCCTTGACAATGACAAACTTGCAGGCTGACCAACTAATTGCAGGAATTGCTCTTTTTATAACCTTATTGGTTTGATAACGATTGTATCTTCCTTGTTTCCGAATGAATTTCCATAACCAATAGCGCAGTGACCACAGGTTGTGTTGACTCATATCGCAGAATCTATGGTAATTTCTCCACCCTCTTACTACCGAACCACACTTGTTGATGCGATGTTCGAGAGTGAAACGACTATCTTTTATCACTTCTTTAACTTTTGCCTTAATGCTAATTGTAGCTTTTTGACTTGGTGTTGAAATGAATTTACCATTGGGTTTAACTGCTGGAGTTTAGACTAAAAAAGAGAGAACGGTGGCAAAAGCAGGACTTGAGCCACCGCGTCGGGAGAGAATGAGGGTGAAAAAGAAAACCTATCCACTCCCTGAATGAACAGTGAACGATTAAAGAACTTTCGTCAAGCAGCATACGATTTATTAGTGCTGGCGAAAGATGCAACATTCGAGCTGATGGATGCAGTAATGACAACAAGGAATGCGGCTTGTTTGGCGGAATTTTCGCTCAATCCATTATTCAATCGTCAATGGCAATCGCGTCTACGAAGCGTTACAAGACTGTAGACCAGACCGGAAAAAACTGATGATGCTGTATATCAAGCAATTACAGCAGCAAGTACCTATAGCCTTTCTCAGAAAGATGAGGTATCATGTTACTGACACTCACTCCTGAGGGTCAAATAGAGAAGATCAGCTCA
>NZ_JAUBUE010000089.1:0-9088 GCF_036705305.1 Microcoleus sp. B3-D7
CAATTGACTTTTGTATGGATCGAGCTAATCTGAACGGAGGATAACAGAGCCTAATTGCAGTTGGTTCGAGCGACCGTTAGAAGTTATGCGAACTTTATCAATCTCTCTAAGAATAGAGGCATATTTTTGAAGTGCCGAGGTAATTTTTTCGATGCACTCAGATTCCCCCGCCAAAATTATGGGAACAAAATATCCACATTCATTGATGCTGGAGTCCTTGAATCCAAAGCTTTTGGATGGGGAATTTGCGTATTCCGAGGCGCGAGTCGTTTCCCTTAAAGAAGTCAACATATTGCGTCCTCCAAAAGTGAGTTTAGCGGTAGATACAGCCTTGGATTTAGAGCTTCTGAAACGGCCAGCGACCTTGTTTATTTCGCTCATTCTTATTTCACCTATCTATCAGTTTGCCCTATTTTTGCAGCACTGCCATCCGCGATCGCACGGAATTTATATTCTGCGTGTTTTCCCTTACTTCCGCCAAACGGCCAATTACCGACGATCAATCCGATATCCTACTGTTGAAACCGCAAGGTAAACGCATCTTAACTGTAAGCCAAAATATGCTACAGTTATAGCCGACTAATTTTCTATATATTTTCTTGTAGTGTGGTGGTGCTATCAATGGCAAGAGGTTTTAGTAAAGCTGTAACTTCCCAACAAAAACCAATAGATTCATTGCCTTCCCTGAATATTTTAAATGCCACTTTTTGAGAAGGCTTTGCCAATTTGAAAGACCCAATAATAGAAAGAAGTAAAGAACATTTGCTCAAAGATATTAGATCAATTGCGATTCTAGCTATCATCAGCGGTGCAGAGGGGTTGATCCGGAATAGAAGCCTATGGTAAGGCTAAATATGAATGATTAAAAAGCTTTCTAGAATTACCCAATCGTATAACATCTCATGACAGGTTTAGTCGAGTGTTTGCCAGAATTGAACAGCAGCAGTTTCAAGAAGATTTTTTGAGTTGGGTAAATGCGATAGTCTGGGAATTAGAACTAAACGTGATTGCCATTGATGGCAAAAGGATCTTATGACCGAAATGACCAGCAAAAAGCGCTACATATAGTTACTGCCTGGTATTCATCTCATCAATTAGTTTTAGGACAAAACAAGCCCATAGACAATCTAATGAGCTAACAGCAATTTCGGCATTAATAGAAATGTTAGAACTGGTGGGTCGTGTAATAACCATAGATGCTATGGTATGCCAAAAAGACATAGCCTCTTTGATTGTCCAGAAAAAAGGGGATTATGTTTTAGCTTTAAAAGGCAATCAAAAAATCCTCTACAAAGCTGTGAAAGAGTGGTTTGAGGTAGCGAACAAAGAAGATTATTTATGCAATAAGTAAAATTATTAGGAGCGAGTAGAAGCGGGAGATCATAGATTGAAAAAAAGACAAGTCTGGACTATTGATGTATCCGAGTTACCATCTCTGCATAATCAAGAATTAGGGACGGGATTAAAAACGGTTGTCATGATAGTTAGTGAACGACGGATGTGGAATAAAACCACGACAGAAGCTCGTTTTTACTTGAGTAGTTTAAGCAGTAATGCTGAGACAATTGCTGGGGCGCTCCGCAGTCACTGGGGCATTGAAAATAGCTTACATTGGACGCTAGACGTTACATTTTGTGAAGATGAAAGCCGAATTCGGAAACAGAACTCTCCCGAAAATTTTGCGCTTCTACGTCGCGAGTGCTATAAACTTACTGAAACAAGAAAAAACTTCAAAACAAAGTCTAAAAATGAAACGGTATCGAGCTGCAATGGACAATAATTATTTAGTTAAAATTTTAAACTCGGCCAGTTAATACTCGAAATATAATAGCAATCTAAGAAGGAAAATTATCCGGCTTTAAGAAGTTCAGAAAATCTTAAGGTTGTGATTTAATCTGCTCAAGTCGGGTTAAAATTAAGAATTTTAAGAAGGTTTTTTTAGTTAGTTATGAATGCACAAATTCACGTTTTTGTCAAATTAATTTAGATGCGTTTACCCTGGTTGAAACCGCTTCTGGTCAAACTTTCGTTCCTCTGGCTTGAGACTAAAGAATAAAGCCCGTCGGCTACCGCGAACCTTTGCAAACCCATTTCCACAAAGGATGACTCGGCCCCTGTTGGCGAATGCGGCGAACTTGTTGTTCCAAACCCTGTTTTTCCCGCAGGGGCAATCCTCGCACCATATTGCGACTTTGCCAAGTTAGCACAGCTAAAGTCATTCCCAAGCACAAACCCAAACCCAGAGTCGGCCAGCGATGAAAAGATAAACCGTAGCGCACCGCCGCCCAAGTGAAGTGTTCTAACCACAAAGCGATTTCGCGGCGCAAACTCCAAATGCTCAAAGAACCGATGCTAGTCCACAGCAATATCACAGTTAGCCAGCGACCGTAAACTGTTAGTTTGTGAAGCCTTTGGACTTCAATTTTAAAAGTTTGGTCAGTAGTCATTTGTTATTTGTCATTTATCATTGGTGATTGATTATTGATGATTTATTATTAGTCAGTCAACAGTTAACCGTCAACAGTTAACCGTCAACAGTTAACCGTCAACAGTCAATTAAACTTCCTCTGACTGGTTGATTCCTTCTGCGGGGACGGGGATAGACTGGTCCGGGCGACTGCGCCACCAAGCTAGCAGCGTACTGGCAATGAAAATACTCGAATACGCACCCGCAATAAAACCGACAATCAAAGCTAAAGCAAAGTATTTGAGGGTTTCGCCGCCAAACAAAAAGATGGAAAACAGTGTCAGGAGAGTAGCAAAAGTCGTGTTAATTGACCTTCCCATGGTCTGCATAACAGCATCATCGACAATTTGATTGATCGACTGTCCCGGATTTAGCTTGATTATTTCTCGCACGCGATCGTAAATTACCACTGTATCGTTAACAGAAAAACCGATGATTGTCAAGAGCGCGACCACAAATAAACTGTCAACTTCCACTCCTTGAACTAAACCCAAAAACGAGAAAACACCAAGAGTAACCAACACGTCATGGAACAGAGCAACGAAAGCAAAAAAGGCGTAATCCAACTGAAAGCGGAACGTTAGATAAACCGTAATTCCAGCAAACGAAAGAAATAAAGCCAACAATCCCGAAGTAAATAATTGTTTACCGAGGGTAGGCCCAACCGTATCAATTTGAGTAGATTGAGGAGCAAAAGCGCCTATCTTTTCGCTCAAAGCTGTTTGTAAATTCGTCCGCTGTTCGACATCCAAAGTTTTCGTTCGCAGCGACAAACCTCGCTGTTCTTGGCCGATAACTTGAATGCTGCTGCCTGCCAAACCTTGGGCGTCCAGGACTTCGCGGACAGCAGCAATATCGATGGGTTTACAATTTTCCGGTTTCGTGCAGTCGAGTTCAAATTGCAGGCGAGTGCCACCGATAAAGTCCAAACTGGGGCGCAGCGGTGCGCGGATGTCGGGACGAGTCCAAGAAATCGCCATCGACACTATACCTGCAAGGATTATAGCGGCGGAAATACTCCACCAGAGCGATCGCTGTTTGATAACACTGAATTTCATAATTTGAAGGAAGAGGGAAGTTCGGCAACGGATTGTGTAACGGATGTAACGGATTGAAGGAAGAAGTCAGTAGTTATTGGTTATTGGTTATTAGTAGCAGCTAACTAACACATAACTAATAACTAATAACTAATAACAACAGTTAACTATTAGCAGTTTTCGACAAATTGGGACAGAACCACTGAGGTTTTCGCAGCGCCGGAAAGCTTAACACTACCAAAAGTAGAGTGCGGCTGCAAGTAATAGCAGAAAACATACTCACTACTACGCCCAATCCCAGAGTTACAGCAAACCCTTTAACTAAACCAGCGCCCAACCAGAACAAAGCAACACAAGCAATAACCGTTGTGACGTTGCCATCTAAAATGCTGGAAAAAGCGCGGTAAAAACCCGATTCGACCGATCGATAAAGCGATTTCCCCGCCCGCAACTCTTCCCGCGTGCGCTCAAAAATCAGCACGTTAGCATCCACGGCCATCCCGATGCTGAGCACAAAACCAGCAATTCCCGGCAGCGTTAATGTCACTCCCAAAAGCACGAAAGCTGCCCAAGTTAACAGAGCATAAATTAACAGCGCAATATTGGCAATTACGCCAGGGAGTCGATAGTAGGCAACCATGAAAATCAAGACTAAAACTAAGCCGCCTATACCTGCGTTAATACTGCTTTGAATGCTGTCTTTACCCAAGCTAGCGCCGATCGTGCGGTTTTCTACAATTTCGACAGGCACAGGCAAAGCGCCACCGCGCAATTGCACTGCCAAATCGTTGGCTTCTTGCGTTGTAAAGTTGCCTTGAATTACGGCACTCCCACCAGTAATTCCTGTTTGGGCAAATTCAACGCCGACGACTGGAGAACTGATCATTCTTTCGTCTAGGAAAATACCGATACTGCGTCCCGTGCCGGCTAAATTTTTAGTGAGTTGGGCAAACAGTTCGCCTCCTTTGGTATCGAAAACAAGAGCAACGTTCCAGTTGTTCCCAGCCGCCAAGGGTTGAGGTTGAGCGTCTTTGAGGTTTTCACCACCGAGGCCGCTGCTTTTGAATAGTTTGGCGATCGCCTCATTGCTTCTTTTCAAAGCAGCCTGATTTTCTTTAATAGCCGCCTCATTGTTGCTACGTTTCAATTCTTCTTGTTTGAGCAGCAATTCCTGCTGCAACTGCCTCTCAATGCCTAATTGTGCTTCTGTTCCGGGCAGTTGTTCCAGAAATTCTAGTTTTGCCGTGCCGCCCAAGACTCGTTCTGCTTGCTGTGGGTCATTTACTCCGGGCAACTGCACGAGAATTTGGTCTTCTCCTACTGTTTGGACTAATGCTTCGGAAACTCCCAAACCGTTAACCCGGTTTTCGACAATCCGCCGCACTGCTTCTAACATTCCCTGGTCAATTTTGGGAATTGTGGGGGTAGTTTTTACTTGAATTGTGAGTTGCGACCCTCCTTGCAAGTCTAATCCCAGCCGCGTCGGAATTGTTACTATTACAGTAATGGCAGCGATGATTAAAACAAAAATTAGGGCTAATAGGGAACGTTGTTTTTGCATATTTAATTATTAGTCATTGGTCAGTTGGCAGTTGTCCGTTGGCAGTTGTCCGTTGGCAGATTTTAGTCATCAGTCATCAGTCATCAGTCAACAGTCATCAGTCAACAGTCAACAGTCAACCAATGACTACTGACTAATCACTATTTATACTCGCAAAGCTACCATTTTTTGGACTGCCTCGACAATTTGAGTGGGCTGGACAATGGTCAGTCTTTCCAAATTGCCGTTGTAAGGTGTGGGAATATCTTGTGAAGACAGCCGCAAAACCGGTGCGTCGAGCTCGTCAAAAAATCGATCGCTAATCGAAGCAATTAGTTCGGCACCAATGCCTCCTGTTTTCATGCACTCCTCTACAATAATTACTTTGTGAGTTTTGCGAATCGATGCGCCGATAGTCTCCATGTCCAGGGGTTTGAGAGAAATTAGGTCGATTACTTCTGGATCGTAACCTTCTTTTACCAGGGCGGGCACGGCTTGCAAGACGTGGTGCCGCATCCTGGAATAAGTCAGGATTGTGACATCTTTGCCCGATCGCACAATTTCTGCTTTGTCCAGCGGCACTAAATATTCTGTTTCTGGCAAATTTTCTTTGAGGTTGTAAAGAAGAACGTGCTCGAAAAACAGAACGGGGTTATCGTCGCGGATGGCTGATTTTAAGAGTCCTTTGGCGTTGTAGGGAGTCGAACAGGCGACTATTTTCAAACCGGGTACTGCTTGGAAATATGCTTCTAAGCGCTGGGAGTGTTCCGCGCCGAGTTGCCGACCCACGCCGCCGGGCCCGCGAATTACCATTGGCATTTTGAAGTTGCCGCCGGATGTGTAGCGCAGCATTCCGGCGTTGTTGGAAATTTGGTTGAAGGCCAGCAGCAAAAAGCCCATGTTCATGCCTTCGATGACAGGTCGCAGTCCCGTCATTGCTGCGCCTACTGCTAGGCCTGTAAAGCTATTTTCGGCGATCGGGGTGTCGAGCACTCTAAGTTCGCCGTACTTGTTGTAGAGGTCTTTGGTGACTTTATAGGAACCGCCGTATTGACCTACGTCTTCGCCGAGTACGAATACGGCGGAGTCGCGGGCCATTTCTTCGTCTAACGCCTCGCGGAGGGCGTTGAACAATAAGGTTTCTGCCATAGGAGGTGAAGCAATGATTGCAGGAGGGTCAGATTAGAATCTTAACCTTTTGGGGGTGTCGATCTAGGAGTTGATCGCAAATTTGACAGTTAAAACCTGAGACTTGGCCAATCTCTATCATAACATTTGTATTATGTCAACGAATATTTAAGTTAAAATAATACTAACTTGCCTGCCCACAGCAGAGGAATATTATGCTCCAGACAAAAACTCAACTCACTCTGGAAGAGTTTCTCGCTCTTCCCGAAGGAGAAGGTGATATTACCTACGAACTTATTGACGAGCAAGCAGTACCGAAAATGTCACCTAAAAAATTTCATTCTCGCCTCACCAGAAGCCTAATAAAACTCCTCGAACAGTGGGGTGACGAACGGGGAGAAATTGGTGTAGAATGGGCGGTGAAATTAACCCGCCAGGGGCGAGACTGGGTGCCAGTACCCGACCTTTTATATGTTTCTTACCAACGCTTATCTCCTGACTGGAATCAAGATGAAGCCTGTCCTGTAGTCCCGGAATTAGTCATAGAAATTATTTCACCAGAACAAACTTTCGGTCAGTTAGCTGCTAAAGCGAGAGATTATTTAGATGCTCAGGTATTGCGGGTTTGGATAGTAGATAGCAAGGCGAGAAGTCTTACAGTTTTTTACCCCGATGCAGCACCGCAGACTTATATGGGAGATACCCTATTAAAACAATACTCCGGACAGTTTTTAAAGAGGGATGCGCTCGCAATAAAGCACAGAAGCGAAAAAAGTGAGTGCAATCAGAACCCAAAATAAACAGAAAAAACGGCGCTCTTTTAGGTTAAAATATAAAATACACAAGCTTAATAGATTGCCTTATGAAGATTATTGAATCCATCTTTACAATAAATCCCGGGGATGAGTCAACCCCCAAAGAAGTTTTTAGTCACTTTATTTTAAACTATTTTGCTTGTCTATGGCAAGGTCAATTTCACGAATCTCAGTCGTTATAGTTATTTGAGCGAAAAAAACTACCGTCGTCACTTTCTCAAAAGCTTTAAATTTCCACAATTTACTCAATATTTTCTTGAACTTGCTTGGAATCCTGAACACACAGTCATTGCTGTTATTGAGGGTTATTTTTTGAGAAAACGTGACCCAAAAACTGACGGTAAAGCTTATTTTTATAATGGTGTAGCTGGTAAATCGAAACAGGGGTGGGAAATTGCTGTGATTTCTATTGTCGAAATTGAGAGTCGTTTATATTATAGCTTAAGCGTACAGCAAACTCCATCACGTCCTCAAATAAAGCCCGTGAAAAAACTGCCAGAAAATCATAAGAATTGCTGGTCAAAAAACACTCGCCAAAAACAGGACTCTCAAACTTCAAAGCCTGACTTCACAAGAGTTAATGACTATGCACAACATTTGAAGAATACTCGTTATTTCTTCCCAACTTTTGTATGTTATTTAGTCGCTGATGGCTATTACTACCGCTCTAAATTCTGGGATGCTGTGCGGGAGTTAAATTTAGACTTTATTAGCAAGCTAAAAGTTGATGGTAACTGACGCTATCTTTATACAGGCGAACAAAATAAACTGGGAACTCCTCGTAAATATGATGACAAGGTTGATTGCCATGATTGGAGTCGTCTTAATTTTGTTAAATAAATAAAACCGGGAGTTTCAATCTCTACATTGATTTTAGGCGAGTTGTTGTTTAAATTGCAAAATTAGTTTGGCTTGTATCTCTGAAGTTCAAGCCAACGGCAAAATCACAAATGCTTTATTATTTAGCACTGATGTTCACCTACCTCCCGAACAAATTGTTGAATATTATCAGGCTCGTTTCCAGATTGAATTTATTTTTCGTGATGCCAAGGAATTTACGGGATTGTCTGATTGTCAAGCTCGTCATTTACCACAGCTTGATTTTCATTTTAATGCCAGTCTTCTTTCCTTGAATTTAGCCAAACATCCACTCTATAGTTGTCATTCATCTGCCAAGTCGTTTGTGTTTTCAATCTGTTCTTATAAACGGTGCGAATTCAATAAACACTTACTTTCTACTTTTATTGATAAGTAAGATTTAGACCCGGATTTGATTTAAAATCATCCTAATCTTCCTTCAGTCTTGTCTTATGATACTTTAGCTGCTTAAAAACTGTCGTATTGTTATATCACACCTCATCTTTCTGATAAATGCTATACCACAAAGCGTGTTCCGCCGAAGTCCCAAGGTTCACTTAACTCATAAAATTTTAACTCTCATAAACCTCGCCATTTTTGCGAGTAAAAATCCAACTATTCCCGTTAGCTTTCGCAATTAGATCGTCATCGGGATATTCGGCACTATCTCCCGGAGTGCGATCGCCAATTTCGAGATAAACAACATCTGCATTCGAGCGGTTGACTAAATGATGCCCATCTGCATCACCCGCCGGAAAACCCGCCGCCATACCCGGTGTCAGCACTTGCTCTCCCGAATTTGTAATCAGAGTAACTTCCCCTTCCAGAACATAGATTAACTCATCTTGACGGGTATGCCAATGCCTGAGAGCAGAACAACTTCCCGGCGCAAGTCTCACCCAATTTACCCCAAAATTCTGCAATCCGGCCGCATCGCCCAAGCGTTTTTTAACTCTCCCCGCAACAGCAGATTGGAATTGCTGAGGGTACTTGGAACCCGTAAGTTGCGGCAGATTTTTAGGCTCAATAATCATATAACGAAGCTGACAGCAGTTGTGAGTTTTCTCTTCTTTCTCTTGCTTGGCGTCCTAGGGTTTACGCGCGGCTTCGCCTAACGCGCCTTCGCGGTTCGCTTTTCTGTTTTTATTATTACAAAACACGCTTAAATCAATACTCCGGACAGTTTTTCAAGAGGGAGGCGATGGCTTCGGCAAGCAACGCTTACGCAATAAATCACAGAAGC
>NZ_JAUBUE010000090.1:0-8869 GCF_036705305.1 Microcoleus sp. B3-D7
ACTCGTTCAATTTTTCAAAACCTCAATATCCCTTATGGCAAGTTTTCCTCTGCGTAGAGTGACAAAAGAGGGTTAATGTTTTCACGACGCCACTGAACCCCGGAAATTTTTAATTTTCTATCAATCTGTTTCACTAATGATTCCACGGCTCCCGACCCGATAGAGCAAGTATTTTGGATGGACAAGACTTGATAGTTAACGATTCGATTCCGAGGTTTTGTTATGTAGTTACAAAAGTTGGTACTCTGACGGCGACCGCACAACTCAAACAACTTAATCGTTTCATATAGACGGCCTTGCCACAACAATTTTTTGGCTCTATACAGCCGTTTTTTAGACCCTCCTACTTTGTGCAAATTTTCTACTAAATGATAATACCAGTCTAAGATTTCTCGGCTATTGCCATTCGGATTTAATTGACCGATGATATTCCAAATTCCATCGTGTCTATCGCCTAAACAAGTCAGTAGGGAATTTAACGGCTGACGATTGACATAATCAATCAACACTTCATTTTCCAGAAAATATGCAGCATAAAAGCTGTCATGAAGACTAACTGCTTTATAATCGAGCCAGTGAGAACCCTCCCCTTTTGGTCCTCTAACACGCACTTTCCCTCCATCCACACTGGTTTCTTTAATTTGGGTGAATGCTACTGGTTCGACCCACTCTTGGTTTTCTACCAATCTATGTAAACTGGTATGACCTATCTTGACTCCCGTCTGTACTTCAATTTCTTGAGATGCCTTGGAATAGGATAACACTGCCACTTGTCGCAGACAGCATTTCTCAAAAAAAGGGGCCAAGCGAGTCGATTTTTTGAGATTTAATTTTTCTGCTTGTTTTTCGGTAATTTTTAACTCCCCCACACAGCTTTTTACTATTCGGGGGCGTCCTTTGTCTGTTCCCGTGGTTTCTTTGATAAAAAAAAAGCAACTTCGGGTCCCACTATCTCTATCCATTGTTTTCTCAAGTGCCCTTCTATTGTTTCCAGGCTATCTAATGCCTCGGGGGGAGTGTTTCTGTATAAAATTTTGGCGATTTCAGCAGTACGAAGATCGTAAACGTGCTTGTTCGTCAGGCGTCATGTTGGGTTCGTCAAAATTATTTATGGACTATTGTAACTCTTGAGATACTCTATTTTTCAATTGCTATAAAATGGCTCATTGACTCTAAAACAGATTTTTTTGGGAAGCTAAGTCTAGGTTTTTCCATAAAGCGAAAGATTTTATCATACTTTTGCCTACTTGCAAAAGCGGGATGCTCCCTATTTGTGTAATTAGATCTCTTCCAAAATAATTTGGTGCTATTATTGAAAGTTTAGCCAATTTTATGATCGAGCAGGCTGGGCAAGTTTAAGGAGATGCCAATCAACCCCATAATTCAAAGTTTGACCTAAACTTGAGCAAACTTTTAAGGATAACACATATTTTTTTTGCAAGAGGTCTATTAATTCTGTCTAGCTACTTATCTGCGTTCATCAGAGATCATCTGTCGACATCTGCGATCGCAATCCCATCTACTGTCCCAAAGTTCCCTTATACTCGTCCGGTACAAATTCCGTAACCACTTGGCCGCCACCACCGTCGCCTTTGACAATCACAGTTTGATTTTTCAACTCTCCCGCCGCCCTTGGCCCAGTCAAATTAAACACCGGATTTAGTTGCTTGTAAACCACATTTCCTTCTGCATCAAAAGTCTGATTAGTTAAATACCATGTTACGCGATCGGTATTTAATTGAGCTTGACGTTTTTCACCAATTCCCACCACATTTCCCGTCAAATAAAAAACTTTTTTATCTAAATCTCCCCGCCCCATATCCCCAGTCATCGTCACCTTTTCCACGCGGTGAAAAACCTTCACAGGCCCGGGCGATACCACAGATTGAGCCGGAAAATTCCAACTCATCAAACTGCTTTCTATTTGCAGCGGCGGATCTGATGGCATCAACTGAGCGTTTTTTGTCAGCGTCGCAATCTTGGTTTTTAAGTCTACATCTATTTGGTCGGCAAAACCGCTGTCTGTTACTATTTTATCTTTGTATCTGTCAATTTGAGTTGGTTTGTCGCTGTTTACCTTTTGTTGTTCCACAAACCACACTAAGTGCTCGGTTCGCAATTGCAAAACCGGATCTTTAACATTCGCCACCACAGAACCGAATAACTCCATCCTCTTAGCCCTGCTGAAAACCCGCGCTTCCTTCGCTGAAGCCGTCACCTGTTTGTTCTCTCCCGTCAAATTGTTACGGACAACTAAAACATCCTCCTTTGGTCGCCACTCCAACTCATTTCCGCGCAAGACCACTCCATTTTTCAGGTCTTTAGCGACTATGTTACCTTTGAGAAAAACCTGATTTCCTTCCTGAAATACCTGCCCCGTTTCTCCCTGAATATCGTAAATTTCTTTGCCGTCCTGAAACAATTTGCCCACAGGTTTCTGAACGTTAACTATTTTTTTGTCTTTGCTGTAAACGGCATTTTGCGAGTTGACTTTCCAGAACGTCTCGCCCTTTTCGTTTGCTTGTTCTAGAGTTACTTTGTTTAAAGTTAAAGTGCTGTTTGACTGTTGAGCAGTTTGGAGATCCTCAGCTAATTTGTTCTTTTGAGTCTCTTGCGGAACCGCACAAGCATCAATCCCCAAAATCAGTACGGCTAAAAATAGCAGCCTCAATTTTGGGGAGTTGAGATTGGGAATTTGGGATTTGAGATGAATCATTGGGAATAGGGAATTGATAATCGGTAATTGGGAATGAGGAATGGGGAATTGGTAATTGATAATTGGGTCGTGAAAAACACTTAATCAAAAATTAAAAATGTATCATGCTTTGTCTAAATTTTTAACTTCTAATTCTCAATAATTCAACCCATTAATCATCACCTATTAACCCTTACCAATTACCCATTACCAAATCCCTATCTGTCGTCGTGTTCCTCCATCAAGCTCAGACCCGACAAAGGGCGGTAAGCATAATTAGGGCGCGATGTTTTTTGGATGTCGTCCTTAATCATTTCCAGGTCGATATAGCGATCGGCTACATTAATCAAACTGTCGCTCGTCATCGATCGCAAACTCACCACCTCCACCCGCACACCGCGATAGCTCACAGCATCTACAGCATAAGCCAAATCGCCGTCACCGCTTACCAGTACCGCCGTGTCGTAAGACCCCACTAAAGCCATCATATCCACAGCGATTTCTACATCTAAATTCGCCTTCTTAGAACCGTCAGGCAACTGTACCAAATCCTTAGAAATCACCCGGTAGCCGTTGCGGCGCATCCATAGCAAAAACCCCTGCTGTTTCTCGTTAGTGCGATCGACACCCGTGTAGAAAAAAGAGCGCAGCAGCCGGGAACCCGCAGTTAAACGGCACAGCAGCTTAGTGTAATCAATCTCAATTCCTAACTGCAAAGCCGCGTAAAAAAGGTTAGAACCGTCAATAAAAATTGCCACTCTACCCCGATTTTCTAGAACCTGTTCCGGCGTAAAAAGGTCGTTGCTTTCTATTCTATTCAACATGATTGTTATGCCTCAATTTTTATGAAAGATTGGTAAGGAAATAACTGCTAATTCGTAGTCTGTCATAATACCTAGATCGCTGGCTACCAACTATGAAGGTACTGTTTACAGCAGTTCGAGCCGCTTAAAAACAGGTTGGGGTTCCCCCAGAGTTTGGTTTGCAGGCAAAGCGCCCCAGGCAGCATGAGCTGCAAAATTCGCTAAACTGTTAACTGTAACTCGCTCGTTAAAGTCAATTGAAAAACCTAGCTGCTGATAGATAGCGGTGCTGATATTTGGAATAATCGGCGATAAAAGGTAAGATGCTAGTCTAACAGATTCCAGAACAGAATATAGCACTTGTGCGACACTTTCGATCTGTCCCTGCTTGTACAAACTCCAAGGTGCTTGCACGTCAATAAACTTGTTACCGGCTCGCACTAATGCAAGCACGGCTTCGGAAGCCTTGCTAAAAGCCAACTCTTCGTAAAAACCCGTTACTTGAGCGCCCAAATCCAGGCTCATAGCCTTGAGAAGGTTGTCGCCGTCAATGTTTTCTCCCAACACATTGGGTACGCAACCACCGCAATATTTTCGAGCCATGTTTAGGGTACGGTTAAGCAAATTTCCCAAATCATTTGCTAGCTCAGCATTCAATATATTGATAAACCGAGTTTCGTTAAAATCGCCGTCCTCTCCGAACTCAATTTCTTTGAGGAAATAGTAACGCACTGCGTCAGCGCCGTATTTGTTGACCAATTCGACAGGGTTTAAAGTATTACCCTCCGATTTCCCCATTTTTTTGCCGTCTTTGGTCAAAAACCCGTGTGCGAAGACGCGACCCGGCACCGGCAGATTCGCTGACATCAGCATTGCCGGCCAGTAAACTGCGTGGAAGCGAAGAATATCTTTGCCGATCAAGTGCAAGTCAACCGGCCACCATTTAGATAAAGCATTCTCCAAAATCGGGTCGCTGTCCGGATCTAGCAAGGCCGTGACGTATCCCAGCAAAGCGTCAAACCACACGTAGATGCTGTGACTGGGATCAACTGGCATTGGCAGACCCCATTCGAGATTCACTCTAGAAATCGAAAAGTCTTGCAGTCCAGAGTTGACGAAACTGAGCACTTCGTTGCGTCGGCTTTCGGGCCCGATGAAGTCGGGACGTTCTGCGTACAAAGCCAGCAGTTGGTCTTGATACCGCGACAGGCGAAAAAAGTAATTTTCCTCGTCGCGCCACTCAACTTCCTTGCTGGTGTGGACGGAGCACCGATTTCCCGGCAACAATTCCCGTTCATCCTTGAATTCTTCACAGGAGACGCAGTACCAGCCTTGTTGCTGGTTCAAGTAGATGTCGCCGGAGTTCCAGACGCGCTGGAAAAATTCTTTGACAATGTACTCGTGACGCCGCGAAGTTGTGCGGATGAAGCGATCGTACTGGATGTCGAGTTGCTCCCACAGCGCCTCAAACGCAGGAACTACTGAATCGCAGTGAGCTTGGGGCGATCGTCCCAAACTCTCGGCTGTCCGCTGAATTTTCTGCCCGTGTTCGTCCGTCCCCGTCACCAGCAAAACAGATTTGCCCCGCAGCCGCTCAAATCGGGCTAGGGCATCCGCAGCCATAGTTGTATAAGCGCTGCCAACGTGAGGTAAATCGTTTACATAATACAGAGGCGTTGTTATCGCAAAGGTATTCTTAGTTTTATCAGTCGATTTCATTGAATGCTAAAAGAAAATTCCCTAAATTTCGTTTCGATCTTAACTCAGCGGTTAAATTTTTTTTGGAGTGGCAATCAAGCCAAATTCACTGCAAGTTATTTGCAATTGTCTAACCCGGGCTATTCCCAAAAAAAATATTGCTTTCATCTCCACACTAATCTTTTTTAGTTGTTTTTGACGAACTCTCTAAAATGTCTTAATATTTTGACATTCTGCTGCCTTGGGAATCGACGATCCCAGGGTACGTGCCTGATCTATTCATTGGTCGTAGCCGCTATCCCTAGAGCGGGTTTAGCAGCCCACCCGGTTGCCAACAAAACTCGTCAGTTGGGCTGCTAAACCCGCCATTCGACTAACGCTCCGCGACCACTTTCTGTGAATGCGCGATCGCTCACCATCGCCATCTCTTTCTCCCGATCGCTGGAAAGTTGATCGCCCGCAACTCCTGCCACTTTCCGAGCCACTCATGGACGCAAAAACCGGGTTGTTTACGAAACTCTCTTGTCAAGCGCGAAGCTTTAGTTTCTTACCCCAAAAAGAGTATAAAACCCACATTCCGCACCCTCAACTCTCACTATCGGTTTTTACTTATTTTGATCAACCCATAAAACTATAAACTATACTATAATACCGTACATTAACGGATAAAGCACTTTTTAAAGGCATAATTTATTACTTTAAAGATAGATTTTTCTGCGTAATTATGCTGTGTGACACCCCAGGATGCCGAATGTGGGATGAAAGCCTAGGTTTTTTGTCACAAAACCCCGTTTTTAAAGGTTGCAAGTACGTCCACAGACAATAAAACCCCAAGCCAGTTAAGCTTGGGGCTATCAAATTAGGGTGCATCTAACAAGGGATGATCCGATCGCCCTCGCTCGCCATCAGGAAAACTCACTCGATTTCCGCCAATAGCTTCTGACAAATAATCGGCTGCAGCTTCCACAACCGCAATCGCATTTTCGTAAACCATCCGCGTCGGCCCCAAAACCCCAACACTACCCACCGGCACTGATCCCCGGCGGTAAGTCGAAGAAATCAGAGTACAGCCACGAATTGGTTCTAAAGAATTTTCCGAACCAATACGCACCGTTACCCGCTTCCCGGGGATGTCCAACTCAGGCGATTCAAAAATCAAAGGCCAAAGCAGTTCTTGCTCTTGTTCGAGCAATTGCACCAGGGTTTGAACTTGCTGCAACTGCGAAAACTCAGGTAAGCGCAGCGCTTCTGCTAAACCGCCGATCAGAATCCGCGTGTAGGTTGGATTGCTTTGGCGGCTGCTCAAAGCAGTCAGCATGGTTCCCATCCACTCAGCGTACAGTTCAAAGTCCCGGTCTAACTCGCTCCAGTCTACAGCCGAGAGTTCCGAGAGCGCTCGTCCCCGCAACTTGCTGTTCAAAAAATTCGACAAAATCTGCAACTGGCGATCGACGATTTCGACATCAGGCGTGTTACCTTCTGCGTCCAAAGGCAACTGCACCAAAACCGACTGAGTTTCGTAGGCATCCGTCACCACGATCAGCATCACCTTTCCCGGCTCTAGCTGCACCAGTTGCAAGTGGCGCAAGCAAGCCATATTGGTTTGCGGTATGGTGATCATTGCTATGTAACCGCTGATAGTTGCCAGGATTTGAGCAGCGCCGCGGAGTGCCGCGTCCATGCGACCGTCCGACCAATTGAGTTGGTCTAGTACCTGTTCCACCTTGCGGGCCAGCGTATCAGACGGCTGAATCAACTGGTCTACATAAATTCGGTAGCCGGAGTCAGAGGGGACTCGTCCTGCCGAAGTGTGGGGCTGATAAAGCAGTCCAGCTTTTTCAAGAGTCCCCATCGCATTGCGAATTGTAGCTGGGCTGACGCTGAGGTTGAATTCGTCAGCCAAAGCTTTTGAGCCAACGGGTTCCGCTGTAGCTATGTAGTGGCGAACCGTTGCCCAAAGGATGTGTTGTTGCCGATCGGTGAGGTTAACGCGCACAGATATTTAAGCAGAATTAGTATTCAGACAATTTGCCACTATCGAGTCAGAAGCTCTGTCCTTAAGGGCGATCGGGCAGAGTTATCTATTTAAGATAACAGATTTAGGTGAAGGAAGTTCAGCAACAGATTGTGTACGGGATTTTACGGATTGTGTACGTGATTTTACGGATCGATGTTGAGGGAATGAACAGGGAAAAATGTTTTAACTTTTAACTTGTAACTTTCTATTTGGGAAGCGAAGCTTCCCCGAACCGGAGATCTGCCCAATGCCCCATTCCTCGGTTTCGCTTTAGCAAATGCCCTTTAAGTGTGTTCTTTCAGAATATTTTGCAGGTAACTAGCCACTGCATCCGGCTGTTCCACCATTGCCAAATGACCACAATCGGGAAGCTGAAGGACATTTTCGCCACAACCTTGGAACATCCAGTGAAAGCTAGCCAAATGCAGCACGTATTTTGGTTCCATAATTTTGTCTTTAGTACCGGCAATAAAATAAACAGGCTGCTTGAGTTGGGAGACAATTTGTGGCAATAGGTGAATCTCCGCTTCTGTGGTGGAGTCCAACAAAGCCCCCAAAGCTGCCTCTGGATGAGCTCCCACGAAATCTATTAAGCGCTGCCGTCCCCAATATCTGCCGATCGAGCGGGCTACAGAATCGCGGGCAAACAGGTAATCTGCTAACGGCAAGCGAGGCAGCCAGCCGGGACGCATTGTCACTAGCTGCTTGCCGACCGCTCGAAACCGCTCGAATTCTTCCTTAAGATAGATGCCGCCTCCTGCATTGATGCAGACCACGCCTTTAACGCGATCGGAGAATTTGCTGGCTCCCCATAGAGCGATCGTACCGCCCAGAGAGTGTCCCACCAGCCAAGCAGAAGATATATCGAGTTTTTCGAGTAAAAGTTCCAAATCGCGAGCGTAAGCTGCGGGAGTGTAGCAGGAATTTAGCGGTTCGGAACATGGGCGATCGTCGCCGGAGTCCGATTGAGAATCGCCAAACCCCCGCAAATCGTAGCTAAGGCACTGATAGTTTGATGCCAAGCGATCGGTCAAAGGTTGCCAGTAGTGGCGGCTTAACAGCCAGCCGTGGACAAATACCAGAACCGGGGAAGTTGCAGTCGGAGCCGTCAAATCGTAAGCGTGCCGAACCCCTAGGATGTCGATTGTTGCCATACTTTTATCTTATCCGCTCCATAAGACCTATGTAAACCTATGTATAGCCTTTCTCAGAAAGAGCGAGTACGCCGAAACCCTGTGTTCTCAAGCTTTTTCAGTTTAATTGTTTACCTCATATACCCAAGAAGCGCTATAAGTAAGCCAAAAAGACTCAACTTTATCGATTTACCGCTTACTTCCTGCTGCAACGCGCGGTCTTAAACGGACGTTACAAGATTTTTGTCCACTGCACGGGCAATCTTGGCATAGCTTGCCCTTTTATGCGATTTTTTTATCGGAAATTTTGGTGTTTGTAATCTGACTAAATCCTTATTTTAAGCGGTTATTGGTAGAGTCGATAGGGGAATTTCTACCCCTACCTCTCCTTCAAAACGGAACGTGAAACTTTCGCTTCATTCCGCTCCTTGATATCTTCACCCTTGTTATACCAATTTAATATGAAGCTGCATAGAATAGGGCTTCAAGAATAAAATTGTAAGATGACAACGAACAGATTTCC
>NZ_JAUBUE010000019.1:0-105455 GCF_036705305.1 Microcoleus sp. B3-D7
CAGTATTCATCTATAAATTTGACTGTGGGTACTGGTTTACGAGGCTCTACCATAGGACTGGCAATGCTTTTGGGGTGGGTCACTCCTTATACTACCACGAGAGTGACAAAAGAGGGTTAACAACCTCCGTTTAATACTTCAACCATTTGTACTATTTAATTTTATTAAACCTTGGCTACAAGTTTTTACTGTTCCTAAGTTATCCGAGGGCTTTTTTAAGCTTCAAATGCTTGTCAATAATTTAACTCGTTCAATTTTTCAAAACCTCAATATCCCTTATGGCAACTTTTCCTCTGCGTAGAGTGACAAAAGAGGGTTAAGTTGACCTGCATAGCATTCTACCAACGGTAACTCGCCATATTGTCTGACTACTTCAATGGTTGGGCGTTCTGGCTGGGCTTGAAGGCGATGTTCTAAAATCATCAAGGTGTTATCAATGCCTTCATGGATATCGACAGCCTTGAATTCCGAGTGATCCAGACGAGAAAAGCTACGCAACGAAACCACAATGTCCCGAATGCGACCGGTGCCAATTTTCATCGACTTAAGAATCTTAGCGAGATCCTCTTTTAAGTAGTTTAGATCCACATCGTCTAGGTCATCTTGAAGTGATGGGGACGGGTTGGGATAGTGCTGTTGATAGGCATCTAGTAATCGCAGTAAGTCATGGATGTGATCGTTGAGATGAGACAGGTTGCCGTAGATAAAGCTGACCGGGTTGTTGATTTCGTGCGCTATCCCCGCCACCATTTGTCCCAGTGCCGACATTTTTTCGTTATGCACCATCTGACTCTGGGTGCGGTGCAGTTCTTCAAGGGTACTCTCTAGTTGTTGCACCTGTTGGTTCAGTTGCTGATCGCGAGCTATAAGTTGCTCTGCCATACTCTTAAATCCCTGAGCTAAAAGCCGCACTTCATCCTGACTATCAACCGGAATAGCAATGGCTAAATTGCCTCTGGCCAATTCCTGGGTTGCCTTAGTCAGTCTTTGAATGCGATGGCTCAGAGTTTGGGTCAGACGGAAACCTCCGATCGTCACAACTGCGATCAGGACACTTCCCAATAGCCCAAAGCTACCCACCACAAACCACAACCGCTGTTGTGCTTGCTCGATTTCCTTGGCAGAATGCAGTACAGCAATTTTGAGAGTTGCCCCATCGAAACCTTGTAGCTTGATTGTTTTGATCAGGTATGATTCACCAGCAATCCCGATCTTAGTGGGCAACCCGTCTGGCTGGGGAAATTGCCAAGACTGATCGCGGTTAAGTGGCAAAGTAGCAGCCGTTACCTTCTCGTCGTCAAAAGCCACCAAATGTATGGATGTGTCGCCGCGAAGCGACTGGAGCGCTGTGTCGTCCATGGCTAATCCCGCAACCAAACCAGCTAGGATCTTTTGAGATGATTTGATTGATATTAACCCAATCATGGAAGCCGGAGCCCAGTTTTCTGCCAGGAGAACTCCCGGTAACTCTAGTCCGGTTCGGGCGGCACGGTTCACAGAGCCATCCTGCAATCTCGCCTGTCTTATTGCTCCCAACTGTGAAGACACTAAGACTTGACCATCAGTGTCAACTATTCTGATCAAATCCAGTTTAAAACCCGCTTGGATTGGTAATACTGTCCGCAGTAATAAAGGGCGATCGCCCTTTATTACTGCTGTGATGACATCATTATTTTCACTCACCGAACGGGCTTTCACACGGAGTGATTCTTGCCTTTGCTTTAGAGTTTCCTGCAGCATACTAGCCAGATCCACGATCTCCCTTCGCCCCATTTGTTCTAAGTTGTTTCTAGCAAAATAACCAAAACCCAAGGTTCCGACAGTCCATAGACTCAGAAATGCCAACAACAGAGGTGATAACAACTTGACGGAAACGGGTAACCGCGCGTATCTGGACTGGATGGCCATAGCTCTTAATTCTTGGCGGATTGGCTCACGGAAATAAAGCCAGACTCCTCCATCGCGTTGATTCCGGGCGGACTAGAGATGTATTTAATTAGCGCTTGGGTAGCCTCTGAAGGTTTTTTGTGCCACAGAATTGAAATTGTCCGAACCATCGGATACTTGCCCGCTTTGACATTTTCTCGTGTTGGTTCAACCCCGTTGAGGCTGAGGCGGTTGACAGGTAGTTTTTCGGAAATGGCGTGAGCCAGGGAAAAGGTACCGATGCTGTAAGGAGTGCTTTGAATTGCGTCGATCAATTCCCCTTCTTTCCGAAATACGATTGCTTCTAATGAATTCTTTAAATCTGCTCCTAGGTAATATTCCCGCAAGAGTCGCTTGGCAGATTCATCTTCTGGGCGATCGAGCAGTACAATTTTAGCATCGGTTCCTCCGAGTTCCTTCCAGTTGGTGATGCTGCCACTATAAATACCTTTGAGGTTTTCAGTCGTGAGGTTTTTCACCCCTGTGACGCTGGGATGAGTGGCAACTAAAAGGGCATCATGAACCACCTCGCGAGACTCTAAAGTGCCATCATTTTCTTCGGGCTTTAATTTTTTCGAGATTACACCTAGATCGACTAATGTCTGTTTAATCCCATCAATTATATTTTCAGACTGCCCCGGTTCTAGCTGGGTAATTTTGACGTTTTTTGCGGTAGCTTCGTAGTTGGTTTGCAGCACCTTAATCACACCCAACGTGCTGCTTGACCCCCCAACTTTGATCGAGGTTTGGGTTTGCGTTGCCGCAGTCGTGGGCGCTGTTGTGGTGGTGGCACTGCTGGTCGTCGTACTGCAACTGGGCAGCCCTATGAGGGCGATCGCAGTTAAAGCTACGCTAAGTAAATTCTGTTTCATGTTCAAATTCCTATGATCCTACGCTATTAAAGATTAGCTGGCTACTCAAAAATCGAGTTTTTGAATATTTTATCGCGCTTGCAACTCGATCAATGGATTTTTTATTTTTTAGCGATAAACTTTATATCTCACGGTTGATTTCACCCTACTAAATTTTATGCTAAATAATTAAAACTTGCAATGAGTCGAGCGCCACGTTTTGTGATGCTGTTTGATATGATTAGCGACCGCATGATAGTTATGATAGATGCGATCGCAGACAATAAAGCCTGAGCGATTAAAAATTACTGTTACAGGTAAATCGGGAAGCTTTTATACTGAATAATTTATCTTAATTGCCAGTTACAGATATTTTTTTTTAGATTCATACATCGATGATTTGCGATCGATCTAAAACGACGAAAATCAGAAATCATTTGATTTAGAGGGACTTAGACAAAAATTGAGGCGAAAATGGCTTCAAACCTAGATGGATTAAATCGAGACTTTCTGATGGAATAGGCATAAATCTAGTATTTACAGGGGTTTCAGGCATTGTTAAGTCATCGACCTCTTTCCTTTGCGAGTGCGAACCAGAGGTTTTAAGCTTCTAGAGGGGCCTGAAAATGTCTAAGTCCCATTAGGTGAATTTCGGTGCTGTAACTGAGAATGTTTGCCTTGCCAGTTATATCTTTTTAAGGAGAGGGAAGTTGTGGCTGAAAATTGCTGCTGCCTTTATAACCGGATAAAATAGCAAGTTTTTCCAAAGATTGCCGGCCCGTGTAATATTTCCCCCGAATTTCCCAAGTGGGATAAGCTTTAATATTGGCAGCTTTGCACAAATCTGGTTGAGCATCTTTGCCTCTGGGATCGCACTCAATGTAAGTAATGGCGGTAAATGCTTCTTTGCCGAAAAGTTCTTGTTGAGTGTGACAGTGAGGACACCAGTAAGCACCGTACATTCTAGCTTTGATTGTCTGCAAATGGGTTGCTAAAGCTATTTGATCCGGCACGGATTCGCTGCGAATAGGTGGCGCTTCTTGTTCGGTAAAAGGCTGTGCGAAAGGGGGAGGAGGAGGGAGGGTTTGTGCTAATTTTTGAGTGGATTTATTGCTGAAACTGAACTGTGCAATTCTTCCGTCTGCTTTGGTAGTGACGAAAATCCCCAAAGTCAGAAAAATGCCGATCGCACAAAAGTTGAATTTACTTAGTCTCATCTTGGATTTCATCTTGAATTTACTAGGATTTCGCGAGCTTGATTCATAGCCTCTACAGCAGTGTTTACCACAAAGATGTTAAATTGTGCTAAACCTTTAAAAAAAATTTGACTTTCCGCGCTGTGATTTAACAATATAACTTGTTTGTTAGCTTTGAGGGCGAGGGCAATTTCCGAAGCTGTGCCCGTCCCCATACCGCAGGCAATTATTACATCTGAAGAAAGAACGTTAATGTTATTTCTGGCGTTTCCCATATCGGTGACAATGGCAATATCTACAGCTTCAGAAAGGCCGCGAGTGTCATTTCCCGGAAGGATGCCGACTGTTAAACCGTTAGCTGATTTTGCTCCTTTGTTGGCGGCATCCATGACGCCGACATTTCTACCGCCAGTTAGCAATATCCATCCTGCTTCGGCGATGAGTTGTCCGAGTTGATAGGCGTTTTCTAAGTCAGTTGATGTGGCACTATCGCCGGGGCCCATGATGCCAATGATGATTTTTTTCATAGTTTTGGGGTGGATATATCGCATTTTTGAAAGAGCGAGAACTCTTCTGAATCTCGCTGAGAAACGGATCTAGATCTTTCTTAGCCAGATGCCACAGCCTCACCTGTCACAATCGGTTTGTATTTATTTTTATTCAGCAATATTTATTATAATTGAGTATAATTTTGTGTAACAAAAAAATATCAGTTTTTAGACGCCTGGACATCATTAATTTATGTAAAAAATTTAATTTAATTGGATTGATAACTAAGTATATTGAACTCAGTATATTTCTGTATAATAATCGTGAAAAAGGGGGAATAAACGATCGCTCGTCCCCCTTTTTTCGCGGATGTGCAGCCGTTGGAGACTTCGATACAAAGCAGAGAGACACAGGCTTTGAGGCTTAAATCAATGGGAAGTTCTTCTGTCAAAATTCAATCATTGGAGTTTCATACCCGTTTCCTGCAGGAAAAGCCCTACAAAAAACTAAAAAATCTCCCCAACAATCATCCCCGCCAATATGACAAACCCCACCCAAACATTTTGGCGAAAAATTTGACCGTAAACAAGCTTAGGAAGATCCGCCTTCTTCAGTTGACTGTACTGCAAAAACCACAAAATAGCCGCCGCACTAATTGCCATCCAAAAACCAATGTGCAAGTGCAGATTAATTCCCATTGCTGCTAACAAACCGACCGTACCAACAAAGAAAAAACCCACAGCATTAGCAGCATTATCCCCAAAAAATATCGCGCTGGAATTAACCCCCAAACGCAAATCGTCTTCCCGATCACTCATCGCATAAACTGTATCAAATCCCATCGTCCAAAACACGACTGCACCCCACAGAAGCCAAGTTGCTAATTCTAATTCGTCAACGGCGGCGCTCCAACTAATTAAAACTGCAAAACCCCAGGCAATTGATAACACTAATTGCGGCACTGGAAAGAATCTTTTGGCCAGCGGATAGCAGATAATTACTGGTACGGCGGCGACGCATAGCCAGAAGCTTAAAGGATTGAGATAAAAAGCGAGAATCGCCGCGCAAGCAAAGGAAATTAATGCAACTCCTATTCCAGTTTGCACTGTGAGGGCGCGGGATGCTAGCGGCCGCGATCGCGTTCTTTCTACTTCGGGATCGATATCGCGATCCCACAAGTCGTTGATGACGCATCCCGCCGCACTCGTGGCTAAGGTACCCAACACAATCACGCCCACCAATGCTGCGGGCGGCCTCCCGTCTGCTGCTAAAAAGACGGCCCAGAGGGCTGGAATCATTAAAATGAGCCTTCCTGCTGGCTTGTCCCATCTCAAAAGCCTCACGACGGTTAGCAATGTGGATTCGGGTTGGCGATCGGGCTCTGTAAGCATTTCGATTGTAGATTTGAGATTTTTAACTATAAATTTTATCAAATTTTAGGCACAATCACTTACTATCTCTGCTGGCGATCGTACTTCTGCCGAAATTTAAAACAGGTGAAAGTCGGGGCCAGTCAGCAGTTCCAGATTTTTGCTGATTTAATAGAATGCCTCACTGAATTCGTGAAATAATCATAAATATCTGTCAACCCCGATACTCCAATGGTTAATTCACTTGCTTCTGCGGAGTCAAATCGCATTATTGCTGCTATTGATATGGGTACTAACTCATTTCACATGGTGGTGGCGCGCATCGATCCGAAATTACCCGCGTTTACGATTATTGCTAGAGAAAAAGATACGGTTCGGTTGGGCGATTGTGAGGTTAAGACAGGGTGTTTGAAGTCCGAGGTTATGGAAAGGGCGATCGCCACTCTGCGCCGCTTTCAAGATATTGCTAAAACTTTCAATGCCGAACAAATTATCGCTGTGGCTACGAGTGCAGTTCGGGAAGCCCCTAACGGGCGGGATTTTCTCAAACAAGTTGCTGAAGAATTAGACCTGAATGTTAGTTTAATTTCCGGTCAGGAAGAAGCGCGGAGAATTTATCTCGGCGTTCTTTCTGGTATGGAGTTTAACAATCAGTCGCAGGTGATTATTGATATTGGGGGCGGTTCTACGGAGTTGATTTTAGGAGACAGTTCTGAGCCTCGGTGTCTCACCAGTACAAAAATTGGTGCTGTTCGCTTAACAGGACAATTTGTCAAAACTGACCCGATTAGCAGGGAGGAGTTTGCTTATTTGCAAGCTTATATTCGGATTTCGCTAGAAAGACCGATCGACGAATTGCGATCTCAATTCCATGAGGGCGAACCTTTGCGCTTGATTGGCACTGCTGGAACCATCGAAACTCTAGCGGCAATTAATGCTCGCGAAAAGTGGGGAACAGTGCCGAGTCCCCTAGCCGGATATCAGTTAAGTTTAAAAGATTTGCGCGATTTAGTCAATCGCTTTCGCAAACTTTCTTATGCCGAAAGGTTGGCAATTCCGGGAATGTCGGACAAGCGGGCGGAAATTATTCTGGCAGGCGCTTTGATTTTGCAGGAAGCTATGATACTATTAGGAATTGAATCGCTGACTGTTTGCGATCGATCTCTGAGAGAAGGCGTAATTGTTGACTGGATGCTGGCGCACGGTTTAATTGAAAACCGCTTACGCTATCAAGGTTCAATCCGCCAGCGCAGCATTCACCACATGGCTGAGAAATATCAAGTCAATTTAGAACAAAGCGAAAGAACCGCAGCATTTACTCTCAACTTCTTCGACCAAACTCAAGGAATTCTACACAACTGGGGAAGTGAAGAACGCGAGTTGCTGTGGGCTGCCGCAATTCTGCACAACTGCGGTTTGTACGTCAGTCATTCAGCGCACCACAAGCATTCTTACTATTTAATTCGCAATGGTGAGTTATTGGGCTACACTGAAACAGAGATTGAAGTAATTGCCAATTTGGCTCGCTATCACCGGAAAAATCCTCCCAAAAAGAAGCACGAAAACTTTATTACTCTTCCGAAAAAATACCGAGAATTCGTCAATAAATTGCATCCTTTTCTGCGGTTAGCTGTGGCTTTAGATAGGCGGCAAATAGGCGCAATTTCTGATTTTAAATGCGAATATCGCCCGGAAGTTAGAGAGTTTCACTTGCGCCTACAACCGCTCAATCCCGAAGACAATTGCGCTCTAGAATTGTGGAGTTTGGATTATAAAAAGCCGTGTTTTGAATATGAGTACAATCTCAAATTAGTGGCAACTTTGGAACCGACTCTGGTTCCGGTTTAAATACAAAGCCGAGCCTGGAAATGAGAGACTGTAGGGTGCGAAGTACGCACCCTACAGTTTCAACTTAACCCCAAGTCTAGTACCAATATTGTGTTTGACTCTATACTCCTCCCGATCGCCCTAGCCTACCTTCTGAAGGCAGGCTAGATTAATTTTAGAGAGGATAAATCAATGCGATATGACTATTTGCTGACGCTATACGAAAGATTTAAGTAGTGTCTCATATCATATCCGGTCGAGCGATCGCGATTTTTTTAGGGGTTCCCCTCACCAACAATACCTGCCAATAATTGACAATCTCACCAACCCACCCCGACCATGATATTATAGTTAATCGATCGGACATGATATTAGCGATCATTGTGATACAACCGGATTCGATATTATCTGCAAACCAGGTAGCCCGGTTACTGTAAAATCCTGTTGAGTGATCAGATTAGCTGGCACGCCCTTGAGGCTAGCTAAGATTTGATCGGTATTGGCAATTTTGATAAAAGTTGTAGTGTTTTCTTGAAGTATGCTGAGTCGATCGACCGTTAACCCTCCCATTAAAATTAATAAATCTTCACCTTGCGTAAAATCAGCGATTACATCCTGGCCTTCTCCCGCAGTCAAGAAAAAGTAATCGCGCCCGCTTCCCCCTTGCAGCGTATCGTTTCCGAAGTCTCCCATCAACCAGTCGTCGCCAATTCCCCCAATAAAAGTATCATCACCCTTACCGCCGTACAGAGTATCGCTACCGTCACCGCCACACAATTGATCGGCATCTTGATTACCAAAAATTAAATCATTGCCGCTGCCACCGCACAAATAATCTTGTTGACTGCTAGCTTCCGTAGCGATATTGTCAATATCTCCGAAAATCGTATCCTCGCCATCGCCACCGCAGATGGTGTCATTTCCCAAATCTCCAAAAAGCAAATCATTGCCAGAATCGCCGCAAATTATATCGTTATCTTTGCCGCCGTGTAAGGTATCATTGTCTTCGCCGCCACTTAGAGTATCTTCGCTTTCTTGTCCGTACAAAACGTCGTTGCCGTTATTGCCAAAAAGCAAATCTTTTCCTGTCAAGTCACCGTCAGGCGCCTCAGAAGTGTCGCCAAATAAACTGTCATTACCTTCATCGCCAAGTAGGGTATCGTTGCCTTTGTCGCCCCAAACTACGTCATTATCTTTGCCTGCGATCGCCACATCATGATCTTTACCCCCATAAATAATGTCATTCCCAGCGTGGCCGAGGAGATAGTCGTTATTTTCGTTGCCAAATATGGTGTCGCTGTCTGCATCCGCGCCAACAGTAACTGGGCTAGCAAGGCCACCGTAAATATTGTCGCTGCCGACAAAACCATTTAGCCAGTCGCTGCCGTTGAAACCGTTGATGATGTCATTAATATCGCTGCCGGTTAGAGTATCTTTACCGTCAGTACCGTTGAGGATATTTTCAGGGATATTCGGGCCGGCAATGGAAGTGCGATCGGGTAAAGTGATTCGATCGCACATACAGTCTTCCGAAGCTGCAGGAATTAGCGCAGGTGTGGGGGTTTCGGTTGTTGGAGATGTGGTTGGGGCAATCGAATTCTGATTGGCGATCGGCGTTTGCCCAGGTTTAGCCGTCGGAATTGGAGTTTCCGCAGATATCGGAATTGGCGTCGGAATTGGTGTCGGAGTTTCCGCAGGCGTCGGAGTTTTCGCAGGAATTGGCGTCGGAATTGGAGTTTCCGCAGGAATTGGCGTCGGAATTGGAGTTTCCGCAGGAATTGGCGTCGGTGTGGGAATTGGAGTTTCCGCAGGAATTGGCGTCGGTGTGGGAATTGGAATTTCAGCAGGAGTCGGCGTCGGAATTGGAGTTTCCGTAGGAATTGGCGTCGGCGTCGGAATTGGAGTTTCCGCAGGAATTGGCGTCGGCGTCGGGATTGGTGTCGGAGTTTCCGCAGGCGTCGGAGTTTCCGCAGGAATTGGCGTCGGTGTGGGAATTGGAGTCTCCGCAGGAATTGGCGTCGGTGTGGGAATTGGAGTTTCCGCAGGCGTCGGCGTCGGAATTGGAGTTTCCGCAGGAATTGGCGTCGGTGTGGGAATTGGCGTCGGTGTGGGAATTGGAGTTTCCGCAGGCGTCGGAATTGGCGTCGGTGTGGGAATTGGAGTTTCCGCAGGCGTCGGCGTCGGAATTGGCGTCGGTGTCGAAATTGGAGTTTCCGCAGGAATTGGCGTCGGAGTCGGAGTTGTATCTACAATAGTCAAAATAGCACTATAAATCGCTCCTAAATCTGCTCCATTAGTGGGATTGTTCAGAGTTAAGTTAACAGTTTCATCCTCTTCTATCTCTGAATCATCAACAATGGGAATCGTGAAAGCTTGAGCAGTTTCGCCAATGCCAAAATTTAACGTTCCCGATGTTTGGTTATAGTCATTGCCAGCATTAGCTGTTCCATTACTCGTACTGTAACTGACAGCAGCAGCCACATTAGTAGCATCAGTGCGAGTAACGGTAATTGTGGCAAACTGACCGTTTTCATTGGCGCTGTAGTTGGCGTTGCTGAAGTTAAATCTACCGGGAAGATTGACATTAATATTTGCTAAAATGGCTGGTGAAGTAAAAGCCCCATCGCTGACAGTGTAAGTAAAACTATCGGCACCAAAAAATCCAGGATTGGGAGTATAAGTAAACGAACCATCATTATTAAATCCGAGAGTGCCATTGTTGGGATTTGTGACTTTAGTTGCCGTCAATACATCACCGTCCGAGTCGATGTCGTTGGCTAAAACTCCCTCAACAACAGGCACATTCAGGACTTTACCGTGCAGGGTCTTGTAATTGTCAATTACTGCGAACGGTGGATTATTTGTGACATTAATATTTGCTAAAATGGCTGGTGAAGTAAAAGCCCCATCGCTGACAGTGTAAGTAAAACTATCGGAACCAAAAAATCCAGGATTGGGAGTATAAGTAAACGAACCATCGTTATTAAACCCGAGAGTGCCATTGTTGGGATTAGTGACTTTAGTTGCCGTCAATACATCACCGTCCGAGTCGATGTCGTTGGCTAAAACTCCCTCAACAACAGGCACATTCAGGACTTTACCATGCAGGGTCTTGTAATTGTCAATTACTGCGAACGGTGGATTATTTGTGACATTAATATTTGCTAAAATGGCTGGTGAAGTAAAAGCCCCATCGCTGACAGTGTAAGTAAAACTATCGGGACCAAAAAATCCAGGATTGGGAGTATAAGTAAACGAACCATCATTATTAAATCCGAGAGTGCCATTGTTGGGATTTGTGACTTTAGTTGCCGTCAATACATCACCGTCCGAGTCGATGTCGTTGGCTAAAACTCCCTCAACAACAGGCACATTCAGGACTTTACCGTGCAGGGTCTTGTAATTGTCAATTACTGCGAATGGTGGATTATTTGTGATGTTAATCACAAATGTCTGGTTTGCCGAAGTATCGACGCCACCGTTAGCTATACCGCCATTGTCTCTGAGGTTTAGAGTGATATTGGCAGCGCCAGTTGCACCCCCCGCCGGCGTAAAAGTCAGTTGTCCTAAAGAGTCGATCGCCGGTGGTACGCTGAATAAAGCAGTATTGTCATTACCCACTACTTGAAAACTAACAGTTTGAGCCGACTCGTTGGCGGGGCCTGGGGAAATGGCTGTAGCCCATCCAGGGACTGTTTGCGGGCCTGCGTTGTGGCTGGCGATGGGATCGACCCCTTTGACAAACGAAGGTGGATCGTTGACTGGATTAACTGCGATCGAACTTGTTAAACTATTAGTGCTAAACGGCGTTGTTCCCCCAGTAACTGAAGCATTAACGCCCGCAGTACCGTTACCCACTCCGTTACTTCCATCCCACGCCCGAAAAGTAATTGTTGGTTCGCTTCCAGGGGTACTGTAATAGTCTGGGTTGGGTACAAAGCGGACTCTCGCAGGCGTTTGCAGGGATACCCGCGTCAGGTTGATGTTAGCTTGCGCCGAGGTTGTGTCGTCACCGAGGAATAGAAAATTAGGAGTTTCGTAAGGATCTATCAAGCCGCTAAATCCTGAATAATCGCGCAGCGGGCCGGCTAGTATGATATCGCTGCCATCGGAAAGAAAGTAATTGTCACCTTCAACTCTGAGAGTGTAGTTAGTAGCAATATTGGTGTTATAACCAAAATTCTCTGCTGCAAGAAATAAGCCGTTGGTTTGTCCGCTTGGGTTGGGAGTAATGCCGTCGCCTTGTGCAAAGATATTGCCCGAAGTTGCAGATAGGCGCTGGAAACCAATTTCAATGGCTTTGCGATCGCTAGTAACGGCAACAATGCTAAAACCCGCCCGATTTTGATTAGTGCGGGATTCCGAGATAATTTGGAGATTAAAAGATAAGCTAAAGCCCGTAGTGCGATCGAGCGGGGGAAATGACGGATTTAAAGGATTTTTTGTATAGCCAGCATAAATTCTATTGTCCGCAGTGCTGTTTAAATTAACTCCCTTACCGCTAAATATTTCTGAAGCTTTAGTGGCAGGAGAAAGAAGATTTAAGTTAGTCAAAGACAGCCAATTTTGAGCAGTGGGAGTGTTACCAAGTAAGCCATTATAAAGAGGAGTCTGACCGATCATGGTTGCTGAACTTTCAGACACTGTGCCGAAATTTGTCCAAGTATTGCCGTTAGTTGAAAATTGCCAATTGCCGTTAGTATTGTCTGCTGCAGTGACTGCGACACCCAAAGGATCGCCATTAGCGTCACTTCCTAACTCGCTAGTGAGGTTAAAAATACTAAAGCCTGTGTTATCTGCGCTGGGTATATCTTCATTAATTGCGATCGGCGGATTAACATTAGGAGTTGCAAAAGTCGGAGCGATGTTAACCTGCGGGTTGCGGAGGCTGTTAATATAAATAGTGTTAATTCCGCCGTTGGGCAAACCCAACGAACCCGGATTATTTACAGCATAATTAGCTGTTTTGTTCACCCCGCCAATAGCGCTGGAAAACTCGACAATACCCCCGTTGGGTGGTGCTGGAATTTGCACCTTAGCTGCACTCCCAAATACCCCTAACCCAGTCGTCGGCCAGGCGAGGGAATCAACAGAAGTAATTCCCTCACTGCTAGTATCTACCCAAACAATATCTGACGCTGCAAAATCCCCGCCGAAAGGGTTAGTTCCGAATAAGACATTATTGAGATAAGTACCGCCAGCACCGTTATTTATCAGCAATTGAATGTTCCAATCAGCATTATTGCCGCCGGCAACGGGGTTGTAGGTAATATCATTAGTAGGAATGACATCTGAACCGCCGATCGCAATTATTGTTCCTGCCTTGAATACAGGAGAAATACTCTCCATGTTCCTGAACTGATAAGCAGAAAATTTCTGTGCTGTGTCACCGCTTGAATCGCCTACAAAAAAACTTTGAAGTTGAGCTATTGTTAGATCTTCGGTCAACAGCAGTTCAACATACTCATTCCCCAGGAATTGCCCGTTGCGGCGGAATTCGTTAATAATTATCTGTCCCATCTAGATGCACCTAAATTTGAAATGATTATGTATTAGCTGCCAACTACTGCCGCTGTTTTTTCACTGTTAAATTTGATTTGCGTAATTACACTGAGATTATGGCCCGTACAGTTGCTTGTGGAGGTCATTTTTGTTACTAAAATAATATCTGGATTGCTGAGCAGTGTCAAGCAAAAGCTTGGATTATTGCGGAACTGCCGATCGGCGATCTAGAAGCAGCAATTTTTGCCTTGGTTAGCTGACTCAGTTGCTGCACAAAGTTAGCGCCCTTCTCCCCCGCCGCTACCTCGCATCCGTAAAGCAAAATCTCTCCACTGTCTGCCAGCGATCGCGACCAACGCTGCAATTGTTTAGCATAACTTTTTAAATTTATTAAGTTTAGATCGATCGCGCCTAGCTGCAAACTCGCGGGGCTGCCGTGGGAGATGATATGAATGCTTTTTATATTGCTGCGACTCGCTAGCGCGGCCGTTATTTGTTCTAGTCCATCCCGCGCCCCATCCAGGGTAATAACTTCTGTGCCCAATTCGATGCCGTTGCGGAGAGTTTCGCCATCGGGAAGAGCAGAGTCGAGAAAGGCGATCGCGGTGGGGACTAAACTTATATAGTCTGGCATAATACACCTGAAGGTAGATGAAGGTACGGAAATTAAGGTGTATTTACGTTAGCAAATTTATATATGAAGTGTCATCGGTAAAATGTCAGCATCAAGGGTGAATAATAGTAATTTTTTGTGAAGCTGCAACGGATTCATCTTGTAGAGGCGAGTTAAGCAAGTAATTCATTTCAAAAACCGACAATTCCAGTACAAAACTCGCTGTTCTAGGGTTCGATAGCCAAAAGTTCTTCAGCAACCAATCCTTTCTGAATTGCGAACACTGCTGCTTGAGTGCGATCGCGCACTTCTAATTTTTGCAAAATGGCGTGCACGTGAACTCGCACTGTACCCGGAGCAATGTACAATATTTGAGCAATTTCCTGATTGCTTTTTCCCCCCGCAACTAAAGCTAATATTTCCTGTTCTCGCTTCGTCAGCGGATTCTCTAAAAATTCCGATTTCAACCCTTTTTTCACAGGTTCGGGATTAGCAAAAACCGCCCGAATTTCCGCAGTCGCGACCTGATCCCACCACGAAGCACCCGCCGCCACCGATCGAATTGCCAAAACCAAAGTTTCCGCCGCAATTCCCTTAAGGCAATATCCCTGAGCACCCGCTGCCATCAATCTTTCAATTAAAGATTTTTGCGAATGAGATGTTAAAATCAAAACTGGAATTGCTGAATGCCGCTGTTTAATTTGGCGGCACGCTTCAATGCCCCCAATTCCAGGCAAACCGACATCGAGAACCACCACATCGGGCAAGTGTTCCTGAGTCAATTCTACTGCCGTTTCGCCATCTTCGGCCTCGGCAATTACTTGTAAGCAACTTTCTTGCTGCAACCGCGTTTGCAGTCCCAACCGAAACAGTTCGTCGTCTTCAACTAAGAGAATTCGCAAGGGATAAACTGGTTTCATTTCTCTGGGATAGCAGGGAGTCGGAATCCAAACAAAGCGCCTAGAGGCAATTTATTTTCTGCCCAAATTATACCGCCGTGGGCGTCAATAATTTGGCGAGATAAGTATAACCCCAATCCCGATCCTTTGGCTTGGCGATCGCTGTGTCCTTGATAAAAACGCTCAAACAAGTGGGGCAGTTCATCGGCGGTAATTCCCAACCCGCTATCGATAACTTTCACCACCTGATAACTCGAATAAGATTCCATGATTATTTCTACTTTGCCACCGCGAGGAGAATGGTTGATGCCGTTTGTTAGCAAATTCACAAAAACGCGCTGGAGTTGCACCGCATCGCCATTTACCCACAAAGAGCGACGGAAATCTGAGTCTCCGTAACTCATACTAATGTAAACCCGGCGCGCCGCAGATAAATGGGTGAGAGTTGCGATTACTTCTTCGGCCAAAGCTACTAAATTTACGGGCGCAAGTTGCAGTTTTAAACCTTCGGCATCGTTGCGGTAAACATCTAGCAGCGTTTCTACTAATTGTAGTGACATTTTGTGCGATCGCGCCATTGTTTCGAGAACTTTTTGCTGACTGGCGGTGACATTCCCAAATTTTGCTGACTGAAAAGCTTTAATTGTTTCGATCGCCCCCAGCATCGGCGTTTTTAAGTCGTGACTCAAAGTAGAGACAAAATCTTCTCGGATGCTTGCTAGCTGCTGCTGCGACTGCAACTCAGCTTTAGCGATCGCGATCGCTTCTTGGTACTGGTGGTTGCGATCGCTCAAATATCCCGTCACCCCTAAAGCCATGACTGCGATCAATCTATTTGCGACAGTGGCTAGGGCGATCGCTTCTCCATGAGGAACAAACAAATTTAACAGCGTCAAAGCTGCCGATAGCAGCGTAATTTGCAACTTACCCAACCGACTCAAGCGCGAATTTGCCAGTAAAATTGGCCCCGTGTAGAAATACCCAAACAGATACTCCGACGGCGTAGTAAATTCCAGCATTGCAACAATCGCAAATAAAATTGCGATCGACCACCTCCCCCGCAAATACTTCTCTTGAATAGCCAGGTTTTTTGGGAGAGCCGATAAACTTTTAAACATCCTCAATCAATCCATTTTATATTTGATATTCACAGTTTTTTTCCTTCTATCTACTCCCTTCTACCTACTCCTTGTTACCTACTACCTTAGCATAGTTATTTTTTTGGATTTTTTTCACCTATTCTCGCGCAAAAGCCTCGCGTTTAGCGAACATATATATCTCGAAGTATAGACAGTTAACCCGATTTAAATATTTATATATTCTGATAAATATAGAGCAAATAAGCTTAATGTGCAAACAGCAATTTATACCTGAAAGCTGATTATCCAATTTTCTAAGAGTGAGTATAGTAATCAGTAAAAGTAGATAGCATTTTTGGGCTTACAGAAGTGACAGATGAACTTTGTCTAATCAAAGCGACTTCAGTTTCATCCAAGTTAACAAGAGTTATGGTGGCGCACCCTTAAATGCTATACAATTGCTCGATCGCTGTCAAAGCATGGGATTAGCCAAATAAAAACAAGGAATTCTCGCCAACAAAAACCCGATGATGGCGTTAATCCCTCTGGCTGGGGAGATTGCATCTTAGCAGCATTGGGGCGATCGCCCCCAAACTGAAAGTGAGCTGCAAAAAAAGCTCGCCCGGTTTTTGGAACCTCCCACCGAAGCCATTTGGCGATCGGCAAAACCCCTTTATCCAACGATAAAAAATTGGCTCAGTTATGCAGCAAGGATTACTTCAAATCGCATTAACCCTAATCATTTTAATAGCAATCGCGCCTGTCTTCGGCAAATACATGGCGCGGGTGTACATGGGAGAAAAAACCATTCTCGATCCCGCTATTAAACCCCTAGAACAACTCATCTATAAAGCCAGCAACATCCGGTCTGTAGATTCCATGACTGGTTGGCAATATGCCCGCTCTTTACTCTACAGCAATGCAGCAATGGGCATATTTGTTTTTTTTATTTTCATACTTCAGGGAGTGCTGCCTTTAAATCCCACTAGCCTAAGTACCCCAACCTGGGATACTGCGCTCCACACAACTATTTCATTCCTCACAAATACCGACCAACAGCATTATTCCGGCGAGACAACCTTCAGTTACTTATCCCAGTTAACTCTGGGTTTTTTAATGTTTACCTCAGCCGCTACCGGTTTAGCGGTAGGGATTGCCTTTATTCGGGGATTGACTGGTCGCCCGCTGGGCAACTTTTACATCGATTTAATTCAATCAATCACCAGGATTCTGCTACCTCTTTCTTTAATAATTGGCTTACTGTTGCTAATTTCAGGAGTGCCGGAGACCCTCGCAGGGCCGGCAGTTGCCCGTACCTTAGAAGGTGGCACCCAAGTAATTGCTCGCGGCCCAGTAGCTCACTTGGAAAGTATTAAACAACTCGGAGAAAATGGCGGCGGATTTTTTGCCATGAACTCGGCTCACCCTTTTGAAAATCCCAACCCTTTTACCAACCTGTTGGAAACGCTAGCAATGGTTTCTATACCAACAGCTATGATTCACACATACGGCAGATTTGCCAACAACAAAAAGCAGGGATGGCTGATTTTTTGGATGGTGTTTGCCATCTACGTTGTCTTGATTGGCATTGCAGCGTTTGGCGAGTACGGCGGCAACCCTCAAATTAATAATTTACTGGGCGCGCAACAACCAAATTTAGAAGGCAAAGAAGTTAGATTTGGCTGGGCCGAGACTGCACTGTGGGCTGTTACTACGACTGGGACAATGTGCGGCGCTGTCAACGGGATGCACGATTCTTTAATGCCTCCCGGTGGTTTTGCTACTCTGTTTAATTTGTTTCTGCAAATCGTTTGGGGCGGACAAGGAACGGGAACGGCTTACTTGTTTATTTACTCAATTTTGAGCGTATTTCTCACCGGATTGATGGTGGGGAGAACGCCGGAATTTTTGGGACGTAAAATTGAAAAACGGGAAATTGTTTTAGCCAGCGTTGTTTTGTTAATTCACCCGATCGCAGTTTTAATCCCCGGTGCAATTACCCTCGCCTTTACCGACAGTTTGAGCGGCATCAGCAACCCGGGATTTCACGGCATTTCCCAGGTAATGTACGAATACGCTTCGGCGGCGGCTAACAACGGTTCTGGCTTAGAAGGATTGGCGGACTCTCAACCCGCACCGACAGGACTGTGGTGGAATTTAAGCACCTGTTTTAGCCTCCTTTTGGGGCGCTACGTTCCAATTATTGCCCTGCTGCTTTTAGCTGACAGCATGACGAACAAACAACTGGTTCCCGAAACAACGGGCACTCTCAGAACCGATTCAGTTTTGTTCACCAGTGTAACCGCAGGAGTAATCATAATTCTGGGCGCGCTGACATTTTTCCCAGTCCTAGCTTTAGGGCCAATTGCCGAAGGATATGAAATTAGCAGCGGCAAGTTTGAACCTGCATCGATAACTACACCCACAACACCTTTAGCAACACCAACTCCTCCACCTCGGTAGCAAAAAGTTATCAACCTCACTCTTCTCTTTCTCTGTGTTCTCTGTGGTTCATTAAAAATTCCCAATCGATATGGCTTCTTCCAATACTCCTGATTCCCCAAAAAAACCTGCTAGAGGCTCTCGCGAGTCTCGCAAGCACACGCCGAAAGCAAATACAAAAGGCCTTTATCAAAGAGCTTTTAAAGAAGCTTTTGTCAAGCTAAACCCGCGGGTGATGCTAAAAAATCCGGTGATGTTTGTGGTGTGGGTAGGCACAATTGTGACTGCACTTTTAACGATCGATCCGACGTTGTTTGGCCCGGTTGCCGGCGAAAATCAGAGAGTTTTTAACGCTTTAGTCACGTTTATTTTGTTCTTCACTTTAGTATTTGCTAATTTTGCTGAAGCGGTAGCAGAAGGGCGTGGCAAAGCGCAAGCAGATGCGCTGCGATCGACCAAAGCCGACACAACAGCCCGCAAACTCTTACCAGACGGTTCAATTCAAGAAGTTAGTTCGACCTCCCTGAGACGCGGCGACCAAATTAAAGTGATCGCAGGCGATGTCATTCCTTCCGACGGCGAAGTAATTGCAGGCGTCGCGTCGGTGGATGAATCTGCGATCACTGGCGAATCCGCGCCGGTGCTCAAGGAACCGGGTTCGGACATCGCCAGTTCCGTCACCGGCGGTACGCGCATCCTCTCTGATGAACTGACGCTGCGGGTAATGGCCGACCCGGGTAAAGGGTTTTTGGACAGGATGATCGCGCTGGTGGAGGGGGCCGAAAGGTCGAAAACGCCCAACGAGATCGCGCTGACGGTGCTGCTGGCGGTGCTGACGCTGGTGTTCTTGATTGTGGTTTCGACGATTGGGCCGATCGGCAATTACGTGAAAACTCCCGTGGGCGTGGTTACGCTGATTTCGCTGCTGGTGGCGCTGATCCCGACGACGATCGGCGGTTTGCTGAGCGCGATCGGCATTGCGGGAATGGATCGCGTCGCTCAGTTTAACGTGATAGCGACCTCTGGACGCGCTGTGGAGGCTTGCGGCGACGTGAATACGCTGATTTTGGACAAAACGGGGACGATCACGCTGGGGAACCGTTTAGCCGAGGAGTTCATTCCGGTAAACGGTCACTCGCTGGAAGAGGTTGCGACTGTAGCCCTTGCTGCTAGCCTGTTTGACGATACTCCAGAGGGAAAGTCGATCGTCCGTTTGGCTCAGAATTTGGGCGCACAGGTGGATTTCGATCGCACCAACGCCACGGGGCTTGATTTTTCCGCAAAAACGCGGATGTCTGGCACGGATTTGCCCGATGGGACGGAGGTTCGCAAGGGTGCGGTGGACGCGGTGAAGGGTTTTGTGCGATCGCGCGGTGGCAATTTCGGGCCGGATCTCGATGAAGCTTACGAGCGAGTTTCCCGCTTGGGAGGCACACCCTTAGCTGTTTGTCAAGGCAGCGACACCTACGGCATTATCTATTTAAAAGATGTCATCAAACCGGGAATTCGCGATCGGTTTGACCAACTGCGAAAAATGGGAATTCGTACCATTATGCTCACCGGAGATAACCGAATTACAGCATCAGTAATTGCCGATGAAGCAGGCGTTGACGACTTCATTGCCGAAGCAACTCCCGAGGACAAAATCGACGTAATTCGCAAACAACAAGCCGAAGGCAAATTAGTCGCAATGACTGGAGACGGAACCAACGACGCACCCGCACTAGCCCAGGCAAACGTAGGACTCGCGATGAATTCTGGAACCCAAGCAGCCAAGGAAGCAGCGAACATGGTGGACTTAGATTCCGACCCCACCAAACTAATTGACTTAGTGACAATTGGCAAACAATTGCTGATTACTCGCGGCGCCCTGACTACGTTTTCGCTAGCGAACGATATTGCAAAATATTTTGCAATTATTCCGGCAATATTTGCCCCTGTTGGCGCTTTAAACATCATGGGTTTAGCCAGCGGTCAATCGGCAGTTTTGTCGGCATTAATTTACAATGCTTTGATTATTCCCGCTTTGATTCCACTAGCATTAACTGGCGTAAAGTTTAGACCTTTGAGCGCCAATCAACTTTTGCAGCGGAATATTTTAATCTACGGATTGGGCGGAGCAGTTGCCCCGTTTATCGCCATCAAAGTTATTGATGTTTTGATTACCGCCGTTGGGCTAGCATAGATCGGGAAAGCACGATACGGATTTTGACACGGATACAGGGATTAATCTCGTTCCCCGGCTCTGCCGAGGAACGCAGTTCCAGAGGCTCTACCTCGATTTTCCACAAAAAATCCTCCAATAGAAAGACAGAGATTTATTTCCAAAATAAGGAGAATTTATGAAACGGAATGATTTGCTGAATGATATTTTTCCCAGAGATTTCCAAGAAATTATTGAGTTATGGCAAATGCTTTGGCAGCGCCACCCAATCCCGGTGCAGCTATTTCTGGTAATGTGTTTCAATGCTATAATTGCCCCCGCTGTTTACGCGGCTGCGGGTGAAGATTTGACCCGAAAAGCTGTCTGGGGTTTAAGTCTCCTGGGTTTGGTGATTATCGCCCTTTCTATTTACCTGTTTGTAGTCATCTTTCAGCCGGAAAGATTTTAGTCAATAATTAACCCTTAGCAAATAACCGAGCCATGTAATTTATGAGAGAAATAATTAGAGCCATTCGCGTTACCCTGGTTTTATGGGGAATCACAGCCATTATTTACCCTTTAATCTTGCTAGTAATCGGTCAAATTGCCTTCAACTCCCAGGCAAACGGCAGCTTAATTACCCAGCAAGGAGTTATAGTGGGCTCGTCATTAATTGGCCAACCTTTCTCCTCAGAAAGATATTTTTGGAGCCGCCCCAGCACGACAAATTACAGCAGCTTTGCGACAGAAAATTACGCTCCCACAAACGCAGAAAATTTAACTCAAAAAACAGGCATTTCGGGAGCTAGCAACCTGGCCCCCAGTAACTCGGATTTGCTGAAACGAGGTAATGAGAAAGAGGGTTTTCAGGGGGTGCAATTTGAATTAGATCGCCTCAAAAAAGCTGGTATCCAACCGACTGCAGATTTAGTCTACACCTCTGGTTCTGGCCTCGATCCGCACCTTAGCGTAGAGGCAGCTAGGGCGCAAATTCAGCGGATAGCAACGGTGCGATCGCTCAATCTCAATCAAGTAGAAATGTTGGTAGCCAAAAATACAGATGGCAGATTTCTCGGCATTTTCGGCGAACCGGGAGTTAACGTCCTCAAACTGAATTTGGCTCTCGACGGTTTACAATAGTTTACAATAGTCGGCAGTCATCGGTCATAAACTGACTGATGACTCGAAATTGACTAACTACCCACTACTCAGCTATGATTCACTCTAGCGAACTTACAAACAATCCAGACGCGGTTTACGCCCAACCGAACCGCACTTACGATCGCACCCTCCGCCGGGGAAAGCACAAAATATTTATCGGCATGGCCCCCGGTGTCGGCAAAACTTTCCGAATGCTAGAAGAAGGGCACAGGCTGAAATCTGAAGGCATTGATGTGGTAATTGGACTGTTAGAAACTCACGGGCGAAAAGAGACAGCAGCTAAAGGCGAGGGACTAGAAATAGTGTCTAAAAAACAAATGCTGCGCGGCGAAAAAATTCTCACCGAAATGGATACTGAAGCTGTCATAGCACGCCGCCCCCAATTAGCCTTGATAGACGAACTAGCTCATACAAACATTCCCGGTTCTCTGCGAGAAAAACGATATCAAGATGTCGAAGAAATTCTCAAGGCTGGGATTGATGTTTTCTCCACCCTCAACATTCAACACATAGAAAGTCTCAACGATTTAGTAGCTCGCATTACCGGAGTTGTAGTGCGAGAGCGAGTGCCCGATCGCGTCCTCGAAGATGCTGACGAAATAGTCGTTGTCGATGTCACGCCGGAAACTTTAGAAGAAAGGTTGCTAGAAGGCAAAATTTATGCTCCCGAAAAAATTGAACAATCTTTAGAAAACTTTTTCCAGCGCCGCCATTTAATCGCTTTGCGAGAACTCGCCCTGCGAGAAGTCGCAGACAATGTGGAAGACGATGCAGCAACTTTAAAAGGTCAATCTTGCAACATTCACGAACGAGTTTTAGTGTGCATCTCGACTTATCCGAATTCTTTGCAACTGCTGCGGCGGGGCGCGAGGATTGCTAGCTATATGAATGCCCCATTTTATGCTGTGTTTGTCAACGATCCAGACCGATTTTTAACAAAAGCAGAAAGCTTGCACGTTGAAACTTGTGAGAAACTTTGTCAAGAATTTAAGGGGCAATTTTTGCGGGTAAACGGCAATAATATAGCCAAAGCGATTTCCGAGGTAGCTAAACAGTATCGCATTACTCAAATTGTGATCGGCGAAAGCCAGCAATCCCGCTGGAAATTGCTGCTGCGGGGTTCTTTGACTCAACAGTTAGTGCGATCGCTCAAACACGTAGATTTGCACATCATCGCTACCGAAAAAAGTTAGTAGTCAGTAGTCAGTAGTCAGTAGTCATTAGTCATTAGTCAGTAGCCAGCAGTCAGCAGTCAGTAGTTGTGAATGGTTGGTCATTTGGCATAAAAACTGCAACTTTCGGAGGAGAACTCAATCTAGCGGACGACGGATGCGCCAGAAGCTTTTACGTGTGAAAATCGCCCTTGTTGAACCTGATAAAAAGTGCGATCGCTATGGTGGATGATTACATTCTCAAGTTGCTAGTTATTGGCATCCTCCTGCTTACCGTTACCTTGGGTTCCGGCTGGATTTCGCGATTGCCTGTATCTTATGCCTTAATTTATCTCATTGTCGGTATCGGATTAGGGCCCTACGGCATCAAGCTGATTGACTTGCGTCCCGAAGCTGAATTTTTAGAAAGACTTACAGAATTTGTAGTTATTGTTTCTCTGTTCAGTTGTGGCTTAAAAATGAATCGCCCGCTGCAATTTTGGGCTTGGAATTCCACAGTGCGGCTGATCGGTTTTTTAATGCCGATTTCTATTTTTGCAGTAGCTGCTATCGCTCATTGGTTTGTGAAATTAGATTGGGGCCCGGCGATTTTACTGGGAGCAATTCTCGCTCCCACCGATCCAGTTTTAGCCTCAGAAGTTCAGTTAGCTCATCTAGACGATCGCGATGAATTGCGCTTTGGTTTAACATCGGAAGGCGGTTTGAACGATGCTTTAGCTTTTCCCTTTGTTTATTTCGGCATTTATTCGCTAAAAGATAACAACTGGTCGAAGTGGTTTTCACAGTGGGTAGCAGTTGACTTGATTTGGGCGATCGCCGCAGGTATCGTTATGGGAATTTTAGTAGCTAAAGCCGTCACCTGGATCGATCGCCAACTCCAACACTATCGACCGGCCGATCAATTAATGGAAGATTTCATTGCTCTCAGCACAATTCTGCTCACATATTCCCTCACAGAAGTAGTCAATGGCTACGGATTTCTCGCAGTTTTTGTAGCAGGAATTGTGGTGCAGGGGAGTTACAGAAACCCCGAAAAGCCGCTTTCCCAACTGCACTTTACCGAGCGCATAGAAAAGTTAATGGAAGTAGCAACTATTTTACTATTAGGTTCACTTTTACGCCTAGAACCTATGTTGGCCTATGGAGGTTACTCCCTCTTAGTAGCTGGATTGTTAATTTTTTTAATCCGGCCTGTGGGAGCTTGGATTAGTACGATCGGCAGTCCTTTGCATCCCGCCAACCGCTGGCTTTACGGTTGGTTCGGCATTCGTGGTGTCGGTTCTATCTATTATCTTACCTATGCTTTGGGTAAAGGTTTGAAAGGCGAAACCGCCGAAAAGATTGCCTGGATTACCTTTACAACCATCGTACTTTCTGTGGTTTTGCACGGCATTAGTTCCACCCCGCTAATGAACTGGTACGAGCGCCGAATCAAACCTGAGGTACCAGATTTAATTTAATTCAGTAAGGTGCGTGACTTTAATAGTCCTGGACGCAACCGTCACACCACACGACTTGTAGGGTGCGTCAGGCGAAGTTCTCTAACGGCGATCGCGAATTTCGGGAGCTGACGCACCTTACTATATAATCTAAAATTGACTTGTAGGGTGCGTCAGGCGAAGTTCTCTAACGACACCGAAACAAAAGAAGATTATAATTTTTTGGATAACTCTCATATAAACGTTCGCTCAATCAAACATGGATAGATTTGAGTTTCAGCTAGCCATGCTGCAAAAAGGAGCAGAGGAACTAGAAAAAAAAATAGCTAACTTCACAACGATTCTGATGCAATTAAAAACTGTGGCAATTACCATTTGGGTAGCGTTGATTGGTTGGGTTTTTACAAGCAAAATAGATGCGTTGGTTCCTCTAGGATACGTTATAATTTTTGGTTTCTGGTTTTTAGAAGCTACCTACTGGAAGGTGCAATTTTATTACATACAAAGAGGCAATGCAATTACCCAATTCTTGAATAATGAAAGCGCCTTAGATGAAAGTTTTAATACTCGCTCAATTCCGGAAGGTCTTGTTCACCCGCTCGGCTCATTAAAAACAATTAAAAGGCCTTCTTTATGGAGAGCTATCTGCGCTCCATCAATCTATATTTTTTATACCTTTTTGTTTGTTGTTAATTCGATCGTTTGGTTAATAACTCTTAAAACAGCCCTATAACGGGCTAAGATCCCAATGTGCGAGCGACCGGACAATATCTTCCATCCCAACTAACTAAAAGTGTAAATTGGAGGTTCAATTTGCTTGCTACTGAAAAAACGGTTGCTTTCTGTATCGTTTGGGTTAAGAGTTTGCCTGTTCTCTCCTCAATACTTTGTTGGTTATTGTCAAATAACCAGAACTGTTGGCGTTCAACTTCTACTACGATAGCAACCTTTTATATTCAGGACTTGGGCAACTGGCATACTAAAATCAAGTTGTAGGGTGCGTCAGGTGAATTTATAGAACGATTATTGAGGGTTTAAAAATCTGACGCACCTTACTAATTGTGAATATTTCCAATTTTAAAAGGACACGAGAATGCAGTCCTTACCCGCAGCTAAAAAGGTTTGACCCCAACTAATAAAGCGAGTTCGCGCCACTTCCAATAACAGTCTGCATCGGTAAAACCAATTTCTCTAAACCAGCGCAATTGCGTTTCGACATCAAGCAATTTATTAGACGGATCGTCTGGCGAATCGCTAATACCCAGCGCTTCTCGAAATTTCTCGTGTAAAGCCGGAGTTGCGGACGCTACGTGCTCCAAATTGCCAAAAATGCCTCCCGGTTCCAAAAGCTCGAAAATTTCAGTGTAAAGCGAACGTTTGCGATCGTCTGCTACGTGATGAATCGCAAAACTAGAAACAACCGCATCAAATTTGCCCAAATCCGGTAGCGGTTCATCAAAATTGTGTTCGATTACCGTGACATTCGGGTCATCAGCAAAGCGAATTCTGGCTTTTTCCAGCATTGTTGGCGAAAAGTCGATCGCCACACATTCAACATTTGGTCGATCGCACTTAAGCAGATCTAGCAACCGCCCGTCTCCCGTGCCCACATCCAGAATTCGTTTAACATTTTTCGGCACTTCCTCCAACAAAACCGCTTCACCTTCAGTGCGGTGAGGAATACCATCAGCCTTAGCCAGATACCATAAAGCGTGTTCCGCCGAACTCCAAAGATTGACTTGACTCATAAATTTTTAACTCTCATAAACCTCGCCCTTTTGGCGAGTGAAAATCCAACCATTATCGCTAGCTTTGGCAATTAAATCATCATCGGGATAATTGGCTGAATCACCATCAGTGCGATCGCCAATTTCGAGAGCAACACATCTACATTCGAGCGGTTGACTAAATGATGCCCATCTGCATCACCCCCCGGAAAACCCGCCACCATACCCCGTTTCACCCTTTGCTCTCCCGAACTTGTAATCAGAGTAACTTCCCCTTCCCGAACATAGATTAACTCATCTTGCCGGCTGTGCCTATGCCTGAGAGCAGAATAACTTCCCGGCCAAAGTCTCACCAAATTCACCCCAAAATTCTGCAATCCGGCAGCATCGCCCAAGCGTTTTTTAGCTCTCCCCAAAACTGCCGATTGGAATTGCCGAGGGTACTTGGAAGCCGTAATCTGCGGCACATTGTTAGGATCTATAATCATAGATTTTAACCCTCCAACCTATGGTTACAAACTACTCAAATTATATCTTACTTTTGCGGCAATTCCTATAGCTATTAATTCAATACCGGATAATCCTGGTACTGCATCATCATAATCTACTTTTCGGCGATAGCTTCGCAAATACCTCAAATTTTCTGCTATTTTCCGGCGAGTGCGATCGGGACTGACAGCGAATTGTTGCTGAACATATCTCTGAACTTCTCCTGTCTTGGGAATAGAAAGTCCTTCGCTATGCCGTAAATAGTATCGCGCTTGAATCAAAGCTGCATAGTAGGTTTTAATGATAAGCTGTTGCACATTTAAACGGTGATACAAGCATTACCCTTGTTTTTGATTTTGCGACGACCCAATTTAATTATTAATGGCCCTTCATTTAAGATGCCATGCAATAAATACTCTAGCTATTCAATTGATGTAAAAAGTGGATTAGCTATATGTTTTTTTGTCCAATACCCTACTAATTCAATTCAGTTATAGTAGGGGCTGTATTCGGCGAGGAATTCTCAATGGAGATTAGGCATTTGTGTTTCAATTTGTTTGACTTAATCTTCTTTATTAGGAAAACTAGCCTTATCCAAAAATATCACTATTTTTGCTCCTTTATCAGCAAATTTGGAGCCTTGATTTTCTGCTGATACCCATTTATTAATTAGCTATTTATAAAGTTTTACTTCGGGATAAAAATTATATAAATTGCCTTGGTTGAGGGAGTTTGCCGACTTTTGTTTATCTGAATTTCTCACTCCTTCCCTTACATCAACTCTGCTTTTTTCTGCCTCTTCTGACCTTTCTTCCGCTGCCCTTTTTACACCCGTTATTTCTTATAGTGACTCTTAAAGTGAATCCAATGTCGTCTCAAAACCTTACCTGTAATAGTTCGTGGGTTTATTATTCTAATTTGAAATCTCACCTATTCTTATTTTCAACGCTGTTGTTTTGTTGGGATTTTTCTTGAATTATCGGCTATAGTTAGCGAGGTAAACATACTTTTTTTGCTTTAATATCCTCCTAACTTGTCCTCCACTTAATTTTATTTTTGTGGCTAAGTCTAAGTATGTTGCTAATTTCTGCGCTGTCCCTCTGACAAAAATATATCCTAATTGTTGAGGGTCTTTATCTATTATTTTTAATAATATCTCTAGAGATTTATCTCGGGCTTTTTTGTGATTTTCCTTCAGTGTCTCATCTCTTATAATTTCTAAATTTTCCGGGTTTACCTTCAGACACTTTTTTAAAAATTTTGTTGACTAAGCAACCCCAAAACTCAGCGTTTTTAAATTGTTTTTGGCCGTCAGTGAGCAATACTAAAATCATAATTCTTTATCTAAAATTTGCCTTTTCTTGCTCTTTTCAGGCTTTTTGTAGTTTCTCTATTTGTTTGGGATTGAGATAGTTTTTGGCTAACATTTTTGTATTGATTGACTAAACTAAATTTTAATTATACCCTATTTAAAGGCACAACAGCTTCAATAGAGCGCTCTTGCTCTTGAGAAAGCGATCGATTATTCCGCAAGCCCTAAGTAGATTAAAAAAGAGGCAACTCGCGTCGCCCCTCATCTATTTAACCAACTGCAAAATTACACTTCCACAGCAATCTTTTGTTCCGAAGCCTCCGGGGAATTAGCTTCACTCGGCGGCACAACTTGCCAGAACTTAGGCAAATATTCCGACCAATTTGCTAAAATCTTCTCAGCTTTCTTGCTGCCGGTTCGATCGCGCTGAGCCTCGATTAACTCCTTCAATTGCGCCTCCCCAGCCGCCGTACAAACCCGCTGTATCTTCACAATCTCCCCGTTTACGTGAGCCGGGAAAGTCCCATCTTCATCGAGGAAATAAGCCAAGCCGCCAGTCATTCCAGCGCCGACGTTGCGGCCGACTTTTCCTAACACGACGATCGCGCCACCAGTCATGTACTCGCAGCAGTGATCGCCTGCACCTTCAATGACTGCTTTCGCCATCGAGTTACGCACCGCAAACCGTTCGCCAGCTTTACCCGCAGCCAACAGAGTTCCGCCCGTCGCACCGTACAAACAAGTGTTCCCGACGATCGCATTTTCGGAAGCATCATAAGTTGCACCAGCCGGCGGTGCGATCGCGATTTCGCCGCCGTGCATTCCTTTACCCACGTAGTCGTTGGCTTGGCCTGACAGTACCAGCGTCATTCCCGGCAAATTGAACGCGCCGAAGCTTTGGCCTGCGCTACCAGTAAAGTTGAGGGTGATTTGACCGCTAAAGCCGGTGTTACCGTGTTGCTGTGCGATCGCACCTGCCAAACGTGCACCCACAGTGCGATCGGTATTCACCAATTTTACATTCTTGCTAACAGTGCCGTGATTGGCGATCGCACTTTGAATCTCAGCATCCGCGAGCAAATCGTCGTCTAACACAGGCCCGTTGGTGTGTACGTCGCCGTGGATCAAGAAAGATCGATCGCTCTTAGTATCCGGTAACTTGGTCAAACAATCCAAATTAATCGCTTGGGTTTTAGTTAGTTGAACCCCATCGCGCATTTTCAGCAAATCCGCGCGGCCGATGATATCTGCGATCGACTTATAACCCAATTTCGCCAGCAAACTCCGCACTTCTTGTGCTACGAAATAGAAGAAATTAACAACGTGTTCCGGCGTTCCGGGGAACCGTTTCCGCAAGTGTTCTTGTTGAGTTGTTACGCCCACGGGACAACTATTCATGTGGCAAACGCGAGCCATAATGCAGCCTTCTGCAATCATTGCCACCGTCCCAAAACCGTACTCTTCGCCGCCCATCAAAGCGCCTACAATCACGTCCCAGCCGCTTTTAAAGCCACCGTCAACGCGCAGCAAAACTCGATCGCGCAATTTATTCTCCATCAACACCCGGTGAACTTCTGTCAAACCGAGTTCCCACGGAGAACCTGCGTGCTTAATCGAACTCAGTGGCGAAGCACCGGTGCCGCCATCGTGGCCGGAAATTTGAATCACATCAGCATTTGCCTTAGCGACACCAGCGGCTACAGTCCCGATGCCGACTTCCGACACCAACTTCACCGAAACTCCTGCTTTTGGATTGATTTGGTGCAAGTCAAAAATCAACTGCGCCAAATCCTCGATCGAATAAATGTCGTGGTGAGGAGGAGGCGAAATCAGGGTGACACCCGGTTTCGATCGGCGCAAATAAGCAATGTACTCGCTCACTTTCGGCCCCGGCAATTGACCACCTTCACCCGGTTTCGCACCTTGTGCGATCTTAATTTCGATTTGTTCGGCGTTCATCAGGTACTCAGGAGTCACCCCGAAGCGTCCCGAAGCTACCTGTTTGATGGATGAAGAAGCTGTATCGCCGTTTTGCAAACCTTTCAAGTGAGGTAGCGTTTGTGAGAAACCAGCCGCGCTCACATCGTTTAGCACTTTGTAGCGCACCGGGTCTTCGCCACCTTCGCCGGAGTTGGATTTGCCGCCGATGCGGTTCATGGCGATGGCTAGCGTTTCGTGGGCTTCTGGGGACAAAGCGCCGAGAGACATTCCGCCAGTGGCAAACCGCTTGACAATATCTGCTACAGGTTCTACTTCTTCGATGGCAATGGGAGGACGATCGCTCTGGAAATCCAGTAAATCCCGCAAAGCCGTTACCGGGCGATTTTCGAGCTGTTTCTTGTAAACCTCGTAATGGTCGTAGGCACTTTCACCATTTTTGTCACCAAATGGTGTCATTTTTGGTTCGGCGCCATTGCCGTTACTGTTAGTCTGAGCCTTAAAAGTAGTTACAGCCTTGTGCAAAGCCTTGGCCATTTCCGGGCTGTTCATGTGATATTCACCACCCCGCCGGTACTGCACAAAGCCGTAATTTTCCAGCTTTTTGAGGTGCAATTCTGGGAAAGCCTGAGTGTGGAAAGACATTACCTCGTTAGCCAGTTCCGCCACACTCAAACCGCCGATCCGAGAAACCGTGCCTTTGAAACCCAAATCGAGCAAATCGCCGCCAATGCCGATCGCCTCAAAGATTTGCGCCCCTTGATAGCTAGACAATAGCGAAATCCCCATTTTCGACATAATCTTCAGCAAGCCGTTTTCCACCGCTGTGCGGTATCTAGCTTGAGCCTGTGTCACGGTAATATTGGGAACTTTGCCGTGCTGCATCAAATTTTGAGTCTTGGGGTCAGACCACCAGGCGCGCACGCTTTCCAATGCCAAGTAAGGGCAAACAGCCACCGCACCGTAACCGAGCAAACAAGCGAAGTGGTGAGTGCTCCAACATTGGGCTGTATCCACAACCAGCGAAGTTTGCATCCGCAGGCCGACGCTAATTAAGTGGTGGTGAACCGCGCCAACTGCCAGGAAAGGCGGAATATAAGTGCATTCTGCACTCAATCCAACAGAAGATTCGCCTTCGGCCTTCGAGACTCGATCGGTCAAAATCAGAATCCTCGAACCCTCGCGCACCGCTATCGCCGCCTTTTGACAAAGTTGCTCGACTGCGGTTTTCAAACCTCCAGGCCCGGCAGAAATTTTGTAAAGCGTTGACAATTCCGTAGCTAGGAAAGACTTTTGCTCTTTCAAGAAACACAGTTCAGCGTCGTTGAGTACGGGGGAATCAATTTTTAGCCGCTTGGCATTTTCTGGTATTGCTTGCAGTAAATTGCCCCGCAGGCCCACATTCATCGTCAGCGACATCACCATCCCCTCGCGCAGGGGGTCGATCGGCGGATTTGTCACTTGAGCGAACCGCTGTTTGAAATAGTTGTACAGCAACTGAGGCTTTTCTGACAACACAGCCAAGGGAACGTCGTCGCCCATGCAGAAAGTCGGTTCTTTCCCAGAACTCGCCATCTCGACGATCACCATGTCCAAATCTTCTGCTGTGTAGCCGAAAGCAGTTTGGGTTGCTAACAGCGTTTGCGAGTCGAGGGTTGGGGTTTCGGCAAAAGGCTGCGGTTCCAAGGTTTCGCGGTTTTGTTTCAGCCATTCGCCGTAGGGGTGGCGCTTAGCAATTCGCTGTTTGAGTTGCCAATTTTTGAGAATTTCTTGAGTTTGCAGGTCAACTGCAATCATTTGTCCTGGCCCCAAACGGCCTTTTTCGACAATATCTGCTTCGGGAATATCGACAACTCCGGCTTCGGAGGCCACAATTACCAAACCGTCTTTAGTAATGCAGTAGCGGGCCGGCCGCAAACCGTTGCGATCGAGCGTAGCACCTACTTGTTTGCCGTCGCTGAACACCAGCAGTGCGGGGCCGTCCCAAGGTTCTTGAATGCCGCTGTAATATTCGTAAAAATCGACAATTTCTGGATAAGGAGCTAAATCCGGCTGATTTTTGTAGGCTTCGGGTACCAGAATTGTCAGGGATTCTAGGGGGGTGCGGCCGGAGTGCACCAACAATTCCATCACGTTGTCCAAGTTTGCCGAATCGCTGCTTTCAGGATTGACAATTGGGTTAAACGTGTCGATATCAGCTTGACTCCAATTCGGGTGAGCTAAATTCGCTTGTCGCGCCTTCATCCAGGTAATATTGCCCAACAGCGTGTTAATTTCCCCGTTGTGTCCCAGCAAGCGCATCGGCTGGGCTAAGCGCCAGCGGGGCAGGGTGTTGGTGCTGAAGCGCCGGTGATAGACGGCAAAAGAGCTTTTATAAGCGGGATTTTTCAGGTCTGGGTAAAATTCTGCCAGTACGGCCGATCGCACCATGCCTTTATAGACGATCGTGCGGCAGGAGAAAGAGCAAGTATAAAAGTCTTCGCGGGTGAAGTTAGGGCGATTTGACAGCGCGTGTCCGATCGTGCGGCGCGCCAGAAATAGATGTCTGTCAAGTTCGTCTCCGGCTAATTGCGGTGAACTGACAATTACTTGTTCGATTTGAGGTTGATTTTCTAGCGCTTGCTCGCCCAAAACCGACGGTACAATGGGAACTTTGCGCCATCCCAAAAGTTTCAGCCCGCGATCGGTCAGAACCTGCTCAACCACCTGCCGCGCTATAGTCGCTTGAAATTTATCTTGAGACAAAAACAGCATTCCCACGCCGCAGTTTTCCCGTGCGGGAGGCACAATTCCCTGTTCGGCAAACCAAGCATCCAGCAATTCCCAAGGAATCGCGGTCATCAAACCCGCACCGTCGCCGGAATCTTGGTCGGCGCTGCAACCGCCGCGATGTTCCAGACAAGTTAAAGCTGGCAGCGCTTTCTCAATAATCGAGTGCGTAGCTTCGCCGCTTTGGTTGGCAATAAACCCCACACCGCAGGCATCTCTTTCTTCCACTAACCAGCTTTGGCCGGCATAGGGAGTTCCTCGCTCAGTCTGATGCACGTTTCTGTTTCTGTTTGGATCGATCGTGTTACCCATGTTGATTGAATGTTATTTCCGTGATTGTGTGGTGGATGCGTTTTTATAGCTCGGAGAGAGAAGGCTGCCGAGCGGTGGGAGCCTAGTAAACTTTAAAACAGCACATTGGAAGCTGATTGGATAAAAATTTACGTCGATGCTGCCTGTACTTAGCACTAAAACCCTGTTTGCAGATTTCAAATTATCTCGCTCGCATCGCCTCTGAGATGTCTCCTAGAATACCCTGCTGTTAAAAAGCAGTGATTCTTTGGGAAATCGCCGCCCTGCAACTAGATACATTGCAGGCGCTCTAGTTTTTTGTGTGGGTTTTTCCTGAGTTTGGAAGGGTAGCCTTGCGGACTCAGGTAGATAGTAACTTTAGCGTTATTTTGCTTGCTGCGCTGTTGAGTTGCTTTCGTCAGCGCCCGCAGACACAAAAGCCACCTGCCCGCTCAGTCGGTAGGTGCAATGTAGCAGCGCGGTTCACAACTGGTGAAACCTGTCTTATTGTGAAGTCAACTCTCAAGCCGCGAACATCAAGTTTATCAAAAAATTGATAAAATTTCACCCCTTACACTCAGAGTTTGCGCGCAAGTCTTGTCAGCGATGTCCAGAACCCAGGCTAAGATGCCTAGCCGAAAAAGGTTGACAGTTTTCCATAAGCCTATTTTTTATTTTTTTACCCACAAACTTTTTTGACACTCTCAGGTCTAAAGACGCGCTTGATTCTTGATTCGTTGAGGCGATTTGCTGATGCAGGATTTCTATCTTCTTCAGTACATCTCATCTCTCCCCAAGCGTTGCCTAGATTTAATCCAGAGGTATCGGTCTTCGCGACCGTACCCCATCCTCTCCTGGAGGATGTTTATAGCTGCGTTTTCGTAGCGAGCTAATACACAACCACACTTGCAAATAGGGGTTTTGGTATATAGCATTTTCTTTACCACGACTCCGCAACTAGAGCCTTCTTGGCTGGTTGTATTGCGGATTAACCGCAACCGTGCCTCTCTTAAATACTTTTGCAAAGTATTCAATCCACAAACAGGAGTCGATACCACTACCCATCGTTAATTGACTTAGCTAAGCAAAGATTTTTCACCATGCTTTTTATCCTATTCATTAGCTTCTTAAGTTCCTATTCAATGAACTGATGTCATTCAATCAGCGTTAGCCTCCTTCATTTTCTCCTTAGTCTTAACTGCCTGATCAACATCTCTTACCTAAAATATTAAATCTTGTTTTTTTAAATGGCGTTTTCATAATTTGAGGTACAAAGTAGATTAAACTAAGTATAATTAATGAATAGTACGGCTGATAGAGCGAAAATAGTAGATATTAACTCTAAAAAGCTTCAGGCTTGACAGAAGCAATAGGAATAGGTAGGTATGGCTAGCATAACAAATATTTTTCGAGGATATCAGATTAACGAGCAAATATACGCAGGCAATCGAACTCTAGTTTATCGTGCCCGTCGGTCTTCCGATCAGCAGCCCGTAGTGATAAAACTGCTGCGAAATGACTTTCCCCGCTTCCACGAACTGGTTCACTTCCGCAATCAGTTTGTCATTACTAAAAACTTAGAGATCCCCGGCACTGTCAAGGCATACAGCCTGGAGACTTACCATAACCACTATGCTCTGGTGATGGAAGACTTTGGCGGAATTTCCTTAAATAGCTACCTCGCTAGTTTAGTGTTCGCCAGCAAGGAACCTCTGGAAGGGTTGCCTATTAACGAGTTTCTTCCCATTGCCATTCAAATTGCCAACTCGCTTGATGGACTTTATCGCCACCACGTCATCCATAAAGACCTCAAACCCGCCAATATTTTAATTAACCCTGTCAGCAAACAAGTTAAGCTGATTGACTTCAGCATCGCTTCCCGGTTGCCGCGCCAAACCCAAGAAGTTCAAAATCCCAACCTCCTGGAAGGCACTTTACCTTACATATCTCCCGAACAAACTGGGCGAATGAACCGAGGCATTGACTACCGCACGGATTTCTACTCTCTGGGAGTTACATTCTACGAACTGCTGACGAGACAGTTGCCTTTTCAAAGCGAAGATCCCATAGAGTTAGTACACTGCCACCTTGCCAAGCAGCCTATCCCACTCCATAACCTTAACAAAAGCGTTCCATTGGTGCTGTCTGAAATTGTTAGCAAACTAATGGCGAAGAATGCTGAAGATAGGTATCAAAGTGCGATCGGGATCAAGTTTGATTTGGAGACTTGTTTGTACCAGTGGCAACAAACTGGAGAAATCGCATCTTTTAAACTAGGGCAGCGAGATTTGTGCGATCGCTTCCTCATTCCCGAAAAATTATATGGTAGAGAGAACGAAGTATTCTCCCTACTAGCAGCCTTCGATCGCGTAAGTGCAGGAAGCGCGGAAATGATGCTGGTGGCTGGCTACTCAGGTATTGGCAAAACCGCCGTCGTCAACGAAGTTCACAAACCGATTGTTGCAGCTAGAGGCTACTTCATTAAAGGCAAATTCGACCAATTTGGACGCAGCCAACCCTTCTCAGCCTTTGTACAAGCTTTTCGCGATTTAATGAAGCAATTGCTGAGCGAAACAGATGCTAAAGTTGAACATTGGAAGACTCAAATCCTGGCAGCATTGGGCGAAAATGCTCAGGTAATCGTTGAGGTAATTCCTGAACTAGAACGGATTATCGGAGAGCAACCACCAGCACCAGAGCTTTCGGGCAGTGCTGCCCAGAATCGCTTCAATCGCTTATTAGAGAACTTCATTCAACTCTTCACAACCAAAGAACATCCCCTCGTCATTTTCTTAGATGACTTGCAATGGGCTGACTCAGCCTCATTAAAGTTGATTCAACTTTTGACGAGCGATCGCGATCGGCGGTATCTCTTTTTAATTGGAGCGTATCGAGATAACGAAGTCAGTCCTGTACACCCTTTAGTAGTGACATTATCCGACATTCAACAAACGGGAGCTACTCTCAATACCATCACCCTCGCGCCGCTCGATTGCGTCAATTTGAATTGTTTGATTGCCGATACTTTAGTTTGTTCTAGAGCGTTGGCTATGCCCTTAACAGAACTGGTCGATCAAAAAACCCAAGGCAATCCATTTTTTAGCACACAATTTCTCAAAATATTGCATGAAGATGGGCTAATTACCTTTAACTTTGACGAGCGGTATTGGCAGTGCGATATCGCGACCGTGCGAACCTTAGCCCTGACAGATGATGTTGTCGAGTTCATGGCGATTCAATTGCAAAAATTGCCCATCCAGACGCAAGAAGTTTTAAAATTAGCTGCCTGCATTGGCAACGAATTTGATATAGAAATGCTGGCGGTAGTGTGTGAAAAATCTTCTTCAGATACGGCAGCCACCTTGTGGCCAGCTTTGCAAGCAGGGTTGATTCTCCCACTAACTGAAGTTTATAAGTTTTTCACTTCAGAGGAGTTTGAATTCACAAATCAGAATTCAGAAGAAGAAAGCAATACTTCTGACTCGTGGTTCCAGAATCCCGACTCCTGTAATTACAAATTTCTGCACGATCGCGTACAGCAAGCAGCTTACGTTTTAATTCCCGAATCTCAGAAACAATCCACTCACCTCAATATTGGTCAACTTTTGTTGATTAATACTCCAACAGCAGAAAGGGAAGAGAGAATTTTTAATATAGTCAACCAGTTGAATTATGGTGTTGATTTAATTGCCGAACCAACAGAGCGTTATCAACTGGCTGAGTTAAATTTGATTGCTGGACGTAAGGCGAAGACTGCTACCGCTTATGCTGCGGCACGCAAATATTTAAGTTTTGGCAGGGAAATCCTAGCTCCCGATAGCTGGCACACTCACTATGAAACAGCCCTGGAACTGCACGTATTAGCGGCAGAAACTGCATACCTGAGCTATGATTTTCAGGAAATGGAGGAATTAGCAGCTTTAGTCCAGCACCATGCCAAAACGCTGCTGGATAAGGTCAAAGTTTATGAAATCGAGCTTTCTGCTTGTACGGCGCAAGTCAAACCTAAACAAGCAGTTGAAATGGGGTTAGCAGTTCTCAAACTCTTGGGAATCTGCTTTCCAGAAAATCCAACTCCGGCAGATATTCAGCAGAGACTAGAACAAACAGCGTCACTTTTTGCTGGCAAAAAAGTTGCGGACTTTATTGATTTGCCAGAAATGGAAAATATCCAAAAGCAAGCAGCCTTGCGAATTTTATCAGGTTTAGTTTCTCCAGCCTACATCACGGCTCCACTTCTCCTGCCACTGGTTATTGTCGAAATGGTTCATTTGTCGGTTAGTTATGGGAATGCTCCCTTATCTGCTTTTGCTTACGGCTTGTATGGATTGGTATTAAGCGGTGTAGTTCAAGACATTGAAACAGGGTTTGAGTTTGGAAAATTAGCGTTAAATATTGTGGATTTATTTAATGCTAATTACCTCAAAACTAAAGTATACTATACAGTAGGCGTTCACATCATACATGGCAAACATCATGTTAAAGAAACCATCCCTCTTTTAAAAGAGGGCTACACGAGAGGGCTGGAAACGGGAGAGCTAGAATTAGGATATTCAGCCAAAGAAATCTCTCAATATTCATATTTAATCGGTCGGGAAATTACCGGACTCGAAGAGGAGGTAGCGACTTACTGCAAGGCGCTGGTTCAATTTAAACAAGAAGCAGCGTTAAATTATACTCAAATCGTTCATCAGGCTTTATTAAATCTGCTGGGGCGATCGGAAAACCCCTGTCAATTTGTGGGAGATGCCTACAATGAAGAAAAAATGCTCCCCTTTCATATCCAAGCAAACGATCGAAACGGACTCCACTATTTTTACTTCCATAAACTGCTTGTCTGTTACCTGTTTGGAGAAACCGAGCAAGCATTAGAAAATGCTCGGCAAGCCGAACAGTATTTAGACGCTGTGACAGGTATGCTCAATGTGCCGATGTTCTACTTTTATGACTCTCTAGCACGGCTGGGAGTTTGTAGCGAGGTGGGTTCATCCGAAGAGAAACAAGAACATCTGCAAAAAGTGAAAAGCAACCAGGAAACCCTTCATAAATGGGCACATCACGCCCCCATGAATTTCTCTCACAAATGTTACCTAGTGGAAGCCGAACTGTTCCGAGTGCTGGGTGAAAATGTGCAGGCGATGGAGAGTTACGATCGCGCCATTTTTCTTGCTAAAGAAAACGATTATCTCAACGAGGAAGCTCTAGCGAATGAATTGGCTGCTAAATTTTATTTGGCATGGGGGAAAGAAAAAGTTAGTCAGGTATATCTAATAGATGCTTACTATGCTTATGCTCGGTGGGGAGCGAAAGCAAAAATCGACGATTTAGAACAACGCTACCCCGAACTTCTGGCTCCTATCTTCAAACAGGAGAAAGCTCGTTCGTTTGAGGAAGGTACTATCTCCCATGAGACTTCATTGATTTCTAGCCATCGCCAAACAATTGCTGGAAGTACGAGTACCACAGTAATAGATTTACCAACTGTTATCAAAGCTTATCAAGCTTTGTCTAGCGAAATTAAGCTGGAACAATTGCTCACTACCCTTATGGAAGTAGCGATTCAGAATGCAGGCGCTCAAACAGGAGTATTGATTTTGAAAGAAGAGGACAAGTGGACAATCGCCGTCCACTGTAGCGATCGCCAAGGCTGTATTCTGCAAGAAACTATTGGGATCGAGGAGAGCGAATCAATTCCCCAGACTGTCATTAATTACGTCAAACGCACCCAGAAAATCCTAGTTTTCGATGATGTCAAGACTGAATTAATATTTGCTTCTGACCTCTATATCAAGCAGCACCAACCTAAGAGCATCCTATGTACTCCGATTATCCATCAAGGCAAAATGATGGCAATTCTGTATTTGGAAAATAATCTGACGACGGGGGCATTCACTGGCGATCGCGTCGCTCTCCTCAACATCCTCTGTTCCCAAGCTGCCATCTCGCTGGAAAACGCCCGCTTATATCAGCAATCTCAACAGCTTTATCAACAATCTCAGGATTATGCCCAAAAACTGGAGCAGTCTATCCAAGATCTCAAACAGACGCAACTGCAATTGGTGCAGGGTGAAAAGATGTCGGCTCTGGGAAATTTAGTCGCAGGGGTAGCCCACGAAATTAACAATCCCGTAGGCTTTATCGCCGGCAACTTGCAACCTGCTCAAGAATACGTGGGGGATTTATTCAATTTGATTGATTTGTATCAAGAAAAATTTCCCAATCCGGGAGGGGAAATTGAAGCCGAAATAGAAGATATGGACTTGGAGTATTTGCGGGAAGATTTGCCCAAATTGATTAGTTCAATGAAGGAGGGAGTCGAGCGCATTCGCAATATTAGTACGAGTTTGAGAACGTTTTCGAGGGCAGATAGCGATCGACCCGTTTCTTTCAATATTCACGATGGGATTGAAAGCACTCTGCTAATTCTCAAGCACCGTTTAAAAGCCAGCGAATTGCGCCCTGCCATTGAAGTGGTGAGAGAGTATGGTAACTTGCCCCTAGTGAAATGCTTTCCCGGACAGTTAAACCAGGTATTTATGAATGTGCTGGCTAATGCCATTGACGCTTTGGAGGAGTCAAATAAGGAGCGCAGTTTTAGTGAAATTAAAGCCCTACCTAATAAAATCACGGTTCAAACTGCTCTGAGCGAAGACAAAAATCAGGTTTTGATTCGGATTAAGGATAATGGAGTGGGGATGTCGGCGGAAGTCCAGGAAAACATCTTTAACCACTTATTTACAACCAAGCCTGTGGGTCAAGGAACCGGGTTAGGATTGTCGATCGCACACCAAATTGTTGTGGAAAAACATGGAGGTACGTTACTCGTAAATTCTTCTTTGGGGCAGGGTTCGGAGTTTGTGATTTCTATTCCGGGGTGAGCCTTTTGTAGTAGGGCTTGAGGGCAATTAGTGCGATCGCCAAAAATATCGGATTTAGTAAGAAGAGACATACGGATTTTCCGGGTTTCTACATCCCCAGGCGTTTAGAAGTGAAATTGTGAGTTGTAAGCTGTGAAAGGTAATTTTTTCTATTGGCGTATAATATTTTTAGTCTCGATTTTACCCGTACTGGCGATCGCCCCGTCTTTAGTGTGGAATCAACCCGCAAGAGCACAAGAGGGGGAGAGGGCTGCGCTGATTCATGCTTCGAGAGCCCGCCAGGGAATGAATTCCCTGGCTGATAGCGAAAGTCGGTTAAAACCGACTGAAATATTGAGCCATAGTTCTTTTGAGAAAACTTTAACTATGAGACAGGGGTTGAAACCCCTGTCGGACTCTAGGCTTTTGGCTCAATCTGTACCGCCATCTTCGATAATTAGACAAGGCCGCCAAGTTTCTCTAAACGGTCGCATTCTGCCCTTAACTTGGACTCAGCAGCCGGCAAACAGCACTTCTGGGAATTTCCGAACTTGGATTGCTGATCTTGGATTGATGCAAAGTGCGGGAGTGGATTTGCTTAGCAGCGCCGACAGTGCCCAACAACCGGTGCAGTGGTTTTCGGTATCTTTAACCGGTGCTCAAAGCTTAGCAGCGCGGGCAACAGGCTCGTATCGTTACTTAGATGTTACCGATTTTGCTACACTTGCGGGCTGGGAGATATCTGCTGATGGGAATATTCTCAAAATTACTTCTCAAACTGCAAGTGTTACCGGAATTCGGCAAGCGGAAATAGAATCGGGCGATCGCATTGTTGTAGATCTCGATCGGCCCGCCCCTTGGCAAGTCAACTTTGTCGATAAACCAAGCCCGTCGCCGACACCCACACCCAACCCCCCGGACGACCCCACAAAGCCCGCTATCCCACTGCAAAACCTCCGCGCAGCGCCAAACCTCGAAACACCAGACGACCCGACCAAACCCGCCCTCCCGCAGCAAATAACGCCCGCAGCGCCGATCGCCGGTCAAGAATGGTCGATCGCGATCGATGCCAAAGTCGCTCCCGCCTTACTTCAGGACACTTTTGCCCCCAGCCAACAATTGCTATCACTAAAAGTCGAACCTGATGGCGCTCAAACTAAAGTCAAAGTGAAGATTCCTTTAGGTTGGCGGCCGCAAGTTTTCAGCCTGGGAAATCCCAATCGATTAGTTATCGACATTCGGCCAGACTCGTTAGTAGAAAAAAACATTGTTTGGGCGCCCGGTGTGCAGTGGCGGCAGCAGTATCAAAGTTTAGGAACTGCTCGTTTTCCAGTAGTTTGGTTAGAAGTTAATCCGCGTCAATCCGGTGTAAAAATTCGACCAATTCTCAGCAATCCGCCGACAGATCAAGGCACTGCACCTCTATTGCAAACAGCAGAAGTTTCGGGAACTGCTGCGGCAATTAATGCAGGTTTTTTCAATCGGATAAATCGGTTAGCTTTAGGAGCCATTCGGCGGGACAATAAATGGCTTTCCGGGCCGATATTGAACCGGGGGGCGATCGCCTGGAACGATCGGGGAGAATTTGCGATCGATCGTTTGACTTTGCAAGAAACTGTGATAACTCCGGCAAATCAACCTTTGCCCGTTTCTCATCTCAATAGTGCCTACGTACAACCGGGAATCGGTCGCTACACTCCTGATTGGGGAACAACTTATACTCCGCTGTCTGGCAATGAAATAGTTGTAACAGTTGCTGACGAGCGAGTTGTCAGCCAATCGCCCGGAGGTGCGCCGGGAACAACAAGTTTTCCCATTCCAGCTAACGGTTATATTTTGGCTTTGCGTTCCGATTTGTCGCCTACATCTCAATTCACTCCCGGTACATTATTGCGTCTGGAAACTAACACTTTTCCTGCTGATTTTAACCGTTTTCCTTACATTCTCGGCGGCGGGCCGGTGTTGGTACAAAACAGTCGAGTTGTGCTGGATGCGAAGGCGGAAGGGTTTAGCGATGCCTATGTTAGACAGACAGCAATTAGAAGTGCGATCGGGCGAAATGCTGCGGGAAATTTGCTGATTGTAGCGGTGCACAACCGCGCGGGCGGGGCGGGACCAAATTTCGCAGAACTGGCGCAGATATTGCAGCAAATGGGTGCTGTGGATGCTTTAAATTTGGATGGGGGAAGTTCAACGAGTTTGTATTTGGGAGGTAGTTTGCTCGATCGACCTCCGTCAACTGCTGCGAGAGTTCATAATGCGATCGGTATTTTCATTCAACCATAAACCGTCACCTTAAATTGTAGGGTGCGTCAGTGTGCGTTATCTTCTCAACAATCTAGAATCTCCGCACTGACGCACCTTACAAACTCTTGTCCCACCCTGATTAAGGGTGGGAGTAAAAGTTTTTATAATCCAAAATCGCAAATCGAGCGGCTTGTTTGTATGTGATGATAACGGGATATTCCCCGCGAAATTTGGAGGCTCAAAATTCGTTTTTGGCGATTTTACAAAATGATGCGGTTCCTGTGCGCGATCGCACTTCTGCGATTCCTCAACCGCTAGCCACCGTTATCGATCGCGCTTTAATTGACAATCCTGATATTTATAAAAGTGCAGCGGAATTTAAACAAGCCCTATTCAATAGTATATCGTAATTTATGGTTCGACTAGCAATAGGTTTTCCGAAACCCGGTTTCTTGAATAAACCGGGTTTCTTGGTATTCTCAATCTGCCATCACAGACAGCACATACTCTCCTTGATTTACTGACTGATTTGTCGAAACATCAAAAATGAAAACATCCGACTCAGCACAAACATCAACCAAACTGGGAAATTCCCCATTCTTATTAAAGCTGAGAATTTGATAAAGCCGATCGCCCTTTTTGACATAACTCCCCAATTGCACTCGATTTTGAATCATCCCGCCCGCCGGCGCATAGTAGGTGTTCAGCGAATGCTTGGGGGTGAAAATAACTTGATGATTCGCAGTTTCCGGGAGAGGGAATCCATCTATTTTCAATAAACCTTTACTTGCTAAGTAATTTTTGATGCCCCGCAAGCCATTCGCCACCGAATCGGGATTCATTTGCATCCCCGAACCTAATTCTAAAGTCCAAGCTTCCACATCAAATTTGATCGCACTTCCCAACTCTGCTAAAATCTTCTCCAAAGCCAGCCAAGGCTTGAGAAACGCCTCGTCAAAAGCATCCCCATCGTACTCGTCCATCAAGATTGCGCGATCGAGCAAAAAAGCTTTTGCACTCTCCTCGCGGGAATTAAAACAGTAAAGGTAATCTAAACTTTGATTTGTAGAACTGTGCAAGTCCAGCACGTAGTCAGCATCCAAACACAAAGATTGTAGCTGATATCGGTAAAGTTCGCTGTAGGGGCGGCAACTAGGAGCGTTAATTTTTTCCAACTCTTTCGCAAAAGTCAAAGCAATCGCTTTTCTGTAATTAACTTTGACAGTATCGGCATCAAGATGGATGTGAGACTTAGCAAAACCCAGAATATCTTCCCCTTGTTTTTCAAAATCCCAGAAAATCCGGTTCCAATTTACCCCATCATAAAGATTGTAGCGACCAGGAGAAAAATGGTGCGATCGCTGGCTGACACCCACAGGATTGCAAACCGGAACTAGCCAAATTTCCCCGATTAACTGACTGCTGTCCAAAGACCTTAAAAACTCAATTAATTGGTAAATCACAGCATTACCGCTAATCTCAGCGCCGTGGAGGTTAGATTGGAGATAAGCTTTTTTGCCGGGAATCGCACCTTGGAACTGATAGACTTGCAGTGAAAGCCGATCGCCAGAAGCAAGCTGCACCACAGGAATAGTCGAAATAACTGGAATCATAGAGAAGGAAACGGGGAATGGGGAATGGGGAATTGGGCATTGGGCATGGGGCATGGGGCATCGGGCATTGGTAACTGGTAATTGGTAATGGTTACTAATGACTAATGACTAATGACAACTGCCAACAGACTTATTCCTTAATAGCCGATTTGCTGACGAAGGTCTAAAATCAATACAGTCCTCTGCTGACTTGCTTTCAGCAAGATTTAAGCATACTTATCCTGCAACCTTATAATAATTCTTGTGCCAGACACTGCCCAGAACCGCCCAGAGCTGGATCTGAAGACCATATTTCCATTCGAGCTAGATAACTTTCAGAGAGAGGCGATCGCCGCCCTCGATGCAGGTAAATCGGTTGTCGTGTGTGCTCCCACAGGCTCTGGGAAAACGTTAATCGGGGAATACGCCATCCATCAAGCACTCTCCAGGGGGCGGCGCGTCTTCTATACCACTCCCCTCAAAGCTCTTTCTAACCAAAAGCTGCGCGACTTCCGCAGTCAATTTGGAGACGACAACGTAGGTTTGCTGACGGGCGACATCTCCGTCAATCGAGATGCGCCGATTTTGGTGATGACTACCGAAATATTTCGGAATATGCTCTACGGTACGCCGATCGGAGAAGTCGGTACTTCCCTCACCGGAGTCGAAACCGTGGTGCTCGACGAGTGTCACTACATGAACGATCGCCAGCGCGGTACCGTCTGGGAAGAATCTATCATCTACTGTTCCAGCGAAATTCAACTTCTCGCCCTCTCAGCAACCGTTGCCAATAGCGAGCAACTCACAGACTGGATTAACAAAGTCCACGGGCCCACAGAGCTCGTCTACTCAGACTTTCGGCCAGTACCGCTGCAATTCCACTTCGCCAACCAAAAAGGGATATTTCCCCTGCTAGACGAGACCGGCAAAAGAGCGAATGTCCGGTTAGTCCCCAAAAAGAAGCAGCAAAAAGTAGAAAGAGGCAGCATCCCCACTCCGAGTTTGACCGATGTTTTGGCGCGGTTGGACGATCGAGATATGCTACCAGCAATTTACTTCATCTTCAGCCGTCGCGGGTGCGACCAAGCAGTCGCCGAAGTCGGCAATTTCTCCCTGGTTAACGAAGCCGAAACAGCCGAACTCAAACGCATCATTGACGATTTTTTACAGCGAAACCCAGAAGCAGAACGCTTCGGTCAAAAAGAAGCTCTTTTAAAAGGCATCGCCGCCCACCACGCAGGCATTTTGCCCGCTTGGAAAGGTTTAGTAGAAGAACTATTTGGCAGAGGTTTGATTAAAGTCGTATTTGCCACCGAAACCCTAGCAGCCGGGATTAATATGCCCGCCCGCACCACAGTCATTTCCACCCTGTCGAAGCGCACCGACAAGGGACACCGACTGCTAAACGCTTCAGAATTCCTGCAAATGGCCGGTCGGGCTGGTCGGCGGGGCATGGACAAGCTTGGGCACGTCGTCGCAGTTCAGACGCGCTTTGAAGGCGCAAAAGAAGCCTCTTATTTGGCAACAGCCAAAGCCGACCCCCTAGCCAGTCAGTTTACGCCCAGCTACGGCATGGTGCTGAATTTGCTGCAAACACACACTCTCGACGAAGCTCAAGAGTTGGTAGAGCGAAGTTTCGGTCAATACCTGTCAACCTTGTACTTGCAGCCGCAGCAAGAAGAATTAGACCGGCTGCAAACAGAATTGGCGGTGCTTGAACAGTCCCTGGCGGCGGGAGGAAATGTCTCCACCCTAGAAAAAGAGCTCGCCCATTACGAAAAATTGCAGGCAAGACTCAAAGAAGACAAACGTTTGCTCAAAATTCTCTTGCAGCAAGCTGAAGAAGCCAGATTTAAGGAGATGTCCGTAGCTGTGGCTTTTGCAGTGCTCGGCACGGTTATGAGTCTCAAAGGCAAGCACGTTCCGACAGCCAAACGATCGCACACAACTCCTGTACCCGCCGTATTGGTTGCCAAAATCGCAGGTTCCGGCCAAGCACCAAATTTGGTGTGCTTGGGCAAAGATAACCGCTGGTATGTCGTCGCCATTAGCGATGTCGCTACCCTGCACGCCGAATTACCCCGCTTGAGCGTTGCAGATACCTTGAACCCGCCGTCGGAAATGCCCCTGAGACTCGGCCAGTGCCGCTTGGGAAATGAAGAAACTGCTTCAATTGCTGCATCGATCCCACAATTGCCGACACCGGAACCGAGCCCAGAGGCGATCGAGCAACAGCAGAAAATCGCAGCCCTAGAAGCTAAGCTAGAAATTCACCCGGTTCTAGAATGGGGAAATCCCGGTACTTTGCTCAAACGCCAACGCCGCCGGGAAGAATTGAAAAAAGAAATCCGCAAAAGCGAACAAGAATTAGAGAAGCAGCGAGCTCGCTACTGGGAGCAATTTCTCAACTTAATCGACATCTTGCTTAATTTCGGCTGCTTGGAAAGAGTAGTTTCGGCAACGGGAAACCGAGATGACTCCTCCGACAGGTTGGTGCCCACAGTCTTGGGTCAAGCTTGCGCCGCCATTCGCGGCGATAACGAACTGTGGCTGGGTTTGTCCCTGATGTCTGCCGAGTTTGACGAACTCGACCCCCACCACCTCGCTGCTGCTTGCGCGGCCTTAGTTACAGAAGTTTCCAGACCGGACAGTTGGACTCACTACTCGCTGTCGCCAGAAGTTTTGGCACCTTTGGACAATCTGCAAAAAGGCCTGCGCCGCCGATTGTTTCAAGTGCAGTACCGTCACGAAGCTGCCATCCCGATTTGGCTGGAACGGGATTTAGTGACTTTGGTCGAACAGTGGGCTCTGGGTGTTGAATGGCTGGAACTGATTAGCCATACGAGTTTGGATGAAGGGGATGTGGTGCGGATTTTGCGCCGGACTTTGGATTTCTTGTCTCAGATTCCTCACGTTCCTCACGTCTCGGATTCTTTGCGGAGGAATGCTTGTCGGGCGATGCAGTTAATCGATCGATTCCCGGTGAATGAAGCTGCAACGCCAGAAAATTAGTTGACTGTTGGCTGTTGGCTGTTGGCTGCCCCGCATCTAAATTGTATTTTTGGTTTTTCAACCCAAATGCACGCATATTTTAATCTAAAATCGTTTGCGGTTGCATCGGTATTTTTCAAATGTCCAAACAGTCAATACTCAACAGTCAACTGTCAACTGTCATCAGGACTACACCCAGATTTAAATCTAAAATCCAAAATCTAAAATCCAAAATCTAAAATCGCTCGATCGCACTTTTTCCTGATTCAGGTTGCAGGGCAGGATAGAAAATTGTATGGTGCGGATCGATCGCTCTTAATTGTTATTGAATTTTTGTCTAGCGGTGCGCTGGGTAATTCTCATATTTATGATGCAACAAATCAAAAAGCCTCATCAAATGCCTAATGCCTGCTCCCAGGCTAAAAAAAATCGCTTTTTCACTTTCTTGCAAAGAGTCTTAATTGGAACTCTAGCGAGTACATTACTAAATCTCTTCATCCTATTTCCCTCTCCGAGTTTCGCAGAAGTAGTTCTGGGCGTTGTTCGCAGTTCCGAGAATTCTCCCGACTGGGTAAAGATTACCACGCGCCTCTGGGAAAGCGGCATTGCTTACAAACCAATCAATCTCGAAGAAATCAAAAATGTGGCGGATTTAGCAGGCGTTAACGTGCTGTTTTTGCCCAATATTGAAACTTTGAGTCCGGCGCAAATTAAAGTTTTAGAAGCTTGGGCCTCCCAGGGCGGCCGCTTGATTGCTTCGGGTCCCGTCGGCCGCAGTTCTCCGGCCTTGGTGCGCCAATCTTTGCGATCGCTCCTCGGGGCCTATTGGGCTTTTCCGTTAACCCAGCCGGCTACTCCACAACCGCGCAACCGCTGTCGGGATCTTGCTTGCACTACTTCTAGCAATTGGGTGCCGACTGCACAACAAAATGCTTCTGTTCAAGGCGGTGTCTTGATTCCGGCTGATGCGAACAGTCAAACTATTGCTACTTGGAAAGATAGTTCCGGTTCCTCCGCAGCCATCGCCACGGATCGCGCTACCTATCTCGGCTGGCGCTGGGGTAGCGACGGTTCGGCAAATGTAGATAAGGCTTGGCTGCAAGCCTCGATCGCCCGCTGGGGAGGGACGATCGCTTCTGGGCCTGTAGCGCCGCCCACTGCTGCCGCGACCCCACTGCCAACTCCCCCCTCAAGAGTCACTAGAAACAGCCCTAGTTCGCCGCGTACTACCCCGCTGAGCCGACTTTCTCCCTCTGGCTCGGTTCCCGATCCAGTTCCTGCAACTTTTACAGACCCTTCGGATCAGTCGGCGCCGCCGGGTTTGGACGTGCAGGCAAATTCCAATAAGCCGATCGTCAGCATTGAAGCGTACTTGATGCGCCAAGAACTCACCAACCTCCTCGGCCGGTTTGAAAGCGCCCTGACAGCATCTAATTCAGCCAATACCGCCGTCAATCTCAATGCTGCTACCACCCCTCAACTGGTGGCTGCAGAACAGGGGGGCGGCGGCCCGGCAGCCAGTCGCTTGACTATTATGCAAGCGAGCAGGACGGGGGCGATCGCCCAAGCGCGACAGGTTTTGCAAACTTTTGACCAACTCCTGCAACAGCAAAACTACGCGGAGGCTAGAAAGCAGTGGGTGGAAGCGCGGCAGTTGCTGTGGCAAAATTACCCGAAGGAAGGACAGCGCGTTGGGGCGGAAATTCGGGCGGTTTGGCTCGATCGCGGTACGATCGTCGCAGCGCGATCGGAACAGGGTTTGGCGGCAGTGTTCGATCGGCTCGCCGCCGCCGGTATCAATACCGTTTTCTTTGAAACTTTGAATGCCGGATATACGATTTATCCCAGTCAAGTTGCACCGCAACAAAATCCCCTAACAGTTGGCTGGGACCCGCTGGCATCTGCGGTTAAATTAGCTCACGAGCGAGGCATGGAACTGCACGCTTGGGTATGGGTTTTTGCCACAGGAAATAAGCGCCACAATACTTTAATTGGCCAGCCTAGTTCTTATCCCGGGCCGGTACTTTCCGCTCATCCACAGTGGGCGAATATTGACAATAAAGGACGCACGCAAAATCCTAATGATGGTAAATTTTATCTCGATCCGGCGAACCCGGAAGCGCGTAATTATTTGCTGCAAATTGTCAGCGAAATTGCCAACAACTACAAAGTAGATGGGGTGCAATTAGACTATATTCGCTATCCTTTTCAAGATGACAATGCGAATTTTACTTACGGTTACGGTATTGCGGCGAGGCAGCAATTTAGGCAGTTGACTGGTGCAGATCCGGTGAATATTTCCCCCAGGGACGGCAGTTTGTGGCGGCAGTGGGTTGAGTTTAAAACTAATCAAATTAATAGTTTTGTAGCTGAAGTTTCTCAGCTTTTGCGGCAGAATTATCCGCGCACAATTCTGTCGGTGGCGGTGTTTCCGCACCCGGAAAGTCAGCGGATTTACAAAATTCAGCAAAATTGGGAAGTTTGGGCTCGTCAGGGCATTGTAGATTTGATTGTGCCGATGACTTATGCTTTGGATACGAACCGACTTCAGCGCATCACCGAACCGTTGGTAAAGGAACAGATTCTGGGTTCGGCTTTGATTTCTCCGTCTGTTAAGTTGTTGAGTCTCCCGGAAGTTGTGGCGATCGACCAAATTCAAGCTTTGCGCGATTTGCCGACTGGGGGCTATGCTATTTTTGCGGTGGAAAGTATCAGCAGCGGGATGCAGGGGTTTTTTAACCGCACTCAAGGCCCGCCAGTGCGTTCCACTTCTGCTGCGGAGCCGATTCCTTACCGACAGCCGTTTGCGGCGGCGGCTTCGCGGTATACTGCTCTCAAGCAGGAATGGAGTTTTTTGTTGGCTAACAATCAGTTGCGGGTGTCGGAATCTGAACTGAAAGTTTTGCAAAGTCGAGCGGATGAATTGGCGCAAGCTTTGAGCAACTTGGCGGCAAATCCTTCTACGGAAAGTTTAGCCACGGCTAAAAGATTGTTAAGGGGTTTTCAATCTCAATTTCAATCTTCGATGCGCTTGCATTCTGCCGAAAATAGCTATCAGGTGCAAACTTGGCAAAATCGTTTGGAGAGTTTGGATATGCTGTTACGTTACGGCGAAAGGATGGAGTTGAATCGCAGGTAAATAAAGATTTTTGGGGTATGTGCTGGTTAGCTACTGTTTGTTCAAACTGAGATGTTGCACCATTCTCAATAACCCTTCCCTGGGCGGGTTCTCCTGCCCACCCCACAAGAAAATGTACTTGTTGTGGGACAGGCAAGATGCCTGTTCCACAATAAAATTCATCTCTTGTGGAACAGGCATCTTGCCTGTTCCTAAATAAGTAATTGAGAATGGTGCAATAGATCAGATGATTTCGACTGAGGTCGATCGCGCCCAAGGATCTGTATCAGTAGTTACGAAAAAACTCTGAGTAGAAATACGCTATTTTGATATAAATTGATCGACGGTACTGTCGTCAGTAAACTACAGCATAAGGAGAAAAGGAAGGGCAAAGGGAACATAATTTACACTCAAAACTCCCAACAATTACCAATGCCCAATTCCCAATGCCCAATGCCCAATTCCTCTTAGGATGAATATGTTTCCTAAACCCCTCAATCGTTTGGCTACAAAATATATCGGCAAAGCTCCATTACAAACGGTACTCGTGGTTCCCTTTTTAGTGCAAATTGTCGGCACGGTAGGAGTTGTAGGTTGGCTATCTTTCCAAAACGGTCAGCGGGCAGTCAACGAGGTGGCCGCTCAGTTGCGGGGAGAAATTAGCGATCGCATCAAAGACCGCATGGAAAATTATATGTCAATTCCCCACATTGTCAATCACTTGAACGTTCAAGGCATAAAATTGGGGCAGTTGAACCTAGAAGACAACCAAAAACTAGAACATCATTTCCTAGAACAAATTCAATATTTTGATTCGATCAGCATCATTTACACAGGTAAAGAAAATGGAGAACATTCGGGAGCAATCCGCACTAAAGATAGGATTTTGATCTCGGCTGCTGACAGCTCTACGGGCAATAAATTAGCTCGATATACTGCGGATTCTCAGGGAAACCGCATTCAATTAGTGCAAATTTCACCCAATATCTACGACCCGCGAACTCGCCCTTGGTACATAGCTGCGGCTGCGGCAAAAAAACCTATTTGGACTCCAATTTATACAGATTTTTTGACTAGGGAACTGGCAATTACTGCTGCTTTGCCTATCTACGATGACGCTGGCAAATTGTTAGGCGTAGCTGGCAGCGATTTGCTGTTTTCTCGAATCAAAGAATTTCTCGTCAGCCTCAAAATTGGCAAATCGGGACAAACTTTTGTCATGGAGCGATCGGGGATGTTAATTGCCACTTCAACGGCGAGTGCAGAATTTGTGGTGGAAGGTAAAGAAACAAGACGCATCAAAGCTTCAGAAAGCGACAATCCGGTAATTAGACAAACCGCACAGCATTTAGATAAACACTACGACAGCTTAGCTAAAATCAATAATTCTCACCAGCTTACTTTTGATGTTGACCGCAAGCGAAATTTTATTCAGGTAGCTCCTTTTAAAGACGATCGAGGGTTGGATTGGCTGATTGTAGTAGTTGTGCCAGAATCGGACTTTATGGAACAAATTAACGCAAATACGCGCACGACTTTTTTGCTGTCGGTTGCAGCTTTAATTGGGGCGACAATTCTGGGTATTCTTACTGCTAAATGGGTAGTTCAGCCGATTTTAAGATTGAATGCGGCGGCGAAAGCTTTGGCGCGGAATGAATGGGATACAAAGCTCACTCTGAATCGTGAAGATGAACTCGGAGAACTTGCCACTGCTTTTAACAGCATGGCAGAGCAATTGCAGCATTCATTTACTTCCCTCTCAGAAAGCGAAAGCAGAGTCAAACAATTTCTCAATGCAGTACCGCTAGGCATTTTTATTGCAGAGCCAAACGGTCAACCTCACTACATTAACCCTACAGGAAAGAAACATTTATCTCAAGGGATTGTGGCAGCAGATACCGAAAATTTGCGCCAATTATACCGAGTCTATTTAGCTGGAACTCAGGAAATTTACCCGGCGGAACGCGACCCAATTTTAAATGCTTTGCAGGGCAAAGCTGTAACTGTTGATGACATTGAAATCTCCTCCAATAACAAAACTGTTCCCCTGCAAGTTTGGGGAACTCCTATTTACGACGCCCAAGGAAATATTATTTACGGAATGTGCGCTTTTCAAGATATTACGAAACGGAAACTAGCAGATAAATTATTAAGGGCATACAACCAAAATTTAGCAGTGCAAGTTGCAGAACGCACCGCAGATCTTGCTAAGGCAAAAGAAAAGTTTTCTAAAGCTTTTCGTTCGAGTCCGAATGCGATTACAATTACAAGAATTCGTGACGGTTGCCACCTAGAAGTTAATGATAGTTTTTGCCGAATGATGGGCTACACCCAGGAAGAAATTATCGGTAAAACAGCGGTTGAACTCAACTTTTGGGCGAGTTTGAAAGAGCGTGACCGCATGATTCAGATGTTAAAAAACAAGACAGCAATTCACAATTATGAGCTGACGTTTCGCAATAAAAATGGTACAGAAAGAACGGCACTGCTGTCTATAGAAACCATCGATATTGACGGAGAAGCTTGTTTTTTGTCGATGTCTAGCGATATTACCGATCGCCAAAAAGCAGAAACTGCCCTCCGGGAAGCCGAAGAAAAGTACCGCAACATTTATGAAAATGCTTTGAATGGAATTTTTCAAACTGCTGTTGACGGGAAATACATCAGTGCTAACCCCGCTTTAGCTAACATCTACGGTTACGACTCGCCTGCAGATTTAATAGCAGCACAGCCGAATTTCCATAACCAGCTTTACGTGAAACCCAACCGCCGCGACGAATTTGCAGCGCTGATGAACGAGTGCGGCATACTATCAAACTTTGAATCGGAAATTTACCGCAAAGATGGCAGCATAATCTGGATTTCGGAAAATTGTCGCGCTGTCTGCGATGAAGCAGGAAATTTACTTTACTACGAAGGTTTTATTAAAGACATTACTGATAACAAACAAGCGGAAATCAAAATGCAGCAGGCGAAAGAAGCGGCCGAAGCAGCAAACAAAGCTAAGAGTACCTTTCTCGCCAATATGAGCCACGAATTGCGATCGCCCCTGAACGCGGTCATCGGCTTTGCTCAAGTCCTGATCCGCAGTCAAACGTTGTCTCAGGAAAATCAAGAAAATGTCGGAATTATCCTGCGGAGTGGGGAACATTTACTGGCTTTAATTAACCAAGTTTTAGACTTGTCAAAAATCGAAGCCGGACGCACGACGCTTAATGCAAAAAGCTTCGATTTGTACCAACTAATCGACGATTTAGAAGATATGTTTGCTCTCAAAGCTGAGCAAAAAGGTTTGCAATTAATCTTCGACACAGACGCAGAAGTTCCCCATTACATTTGTACTGATGAAGTTAAATTGCGGCAAGTCTTAATTAATTTGCTCAATAATGCGATTAAATTTACCTCAGAAGGGGGAGTGTCGGTGCAAGTCAAAGCAGGAAGGCAGAATATACATAAAAACAGCACTGACCAATTGCCCGGCCGCTACTGGCTGCATTTTGAAGTTCAAGATACTGGTGCAGGCATTGCTGCTGAGGAAATCCATCAGTTGTTTGAAGCATTTGTGCAGACGAAAACAGGGAAAGATTCTCAGGAAGGAACGGGTTTAGGTTTAGCTATTAGCCGTCAGTTCGTGCAATTAATGGGAGGGGAAATTACTGTTAGCAGCGAGATCGGGAAGGGTGCATTATTTCAGTTTGATATCCAAGTTTATCTTGTTGAAGCTAGTGATATTGAAAGCAAAAAAACTCAACGTCGAGTTGTTGCCCTCGAACCGAATCAGCCGAGTTATCGCTTGCTAATTGTGGACGACAAACCTTTGAATCGCCAACTATTAGTAAAACTTCTCAGTCCACTCGGATTTGAGTTGAGAGAAGCAAATAACGGTAAAGAAGCGGTTGATATTTTTATGGAGTGGGAACCGCATCTGATTTGGATGGACATGAGAATGCCTGTCATGGACGGCTATGAGGCAACGAAACAGATTAAAACTACAACTGGCGGGCAAGCAACGGCGATTGTGGCCCTAACTGCTAGCGTTTTAGAGGAAGAACGGGCGGTGATTCTTTCGGCGGGTTGCGATGATTTTATGCGGAAACCGTTCCGCGAGGAGGATATCTTTGTGGCAATGGGAAAACATTTAGGAGTACGCTATATTTATGAAGATCCAACCGCAGTAAGTGCCGCAGGTGTAGAGGAGTCAAGTCAGGAGGTGCTGACACCGGAGGCTTTTGCCTCTCTTTCTCCAGACTGGATGGCCCAACTTAAGCAAAGTATTTTGAGTGTGGACATGGAGGCGATCGCGACTTCGATCGCACAAATCGGCACTGTCAATCCCTCTCTCGCGGGCAAGCTTCAAGATTGCATTAATAATTTTGAATATGACAGAATTTTGAACACAATCGATATCAGCGAAAAACAGTAAATACCCGATGACTTCAACTTTACCTATAACCAATCGAGCTAATATTTTAGTAGTGGACGATACGCCAGAAAACCTGAGGCTGCTGGCTGGAATTTTGAGCGAAAAAGGCTATCAAGTTCGCCCCGTACCCAATGGCAAGCTAGCATTGTCTGCAGCTCAAAAAATACCCCCAGATATAGTGCTGTTGGATATTAGGATGCCGGAAATGGACGGCTATCAAGTTTGTCAGCACCTCAAAGCTTCTGAAATTACAAAAGACATTCCGGTTATTTTTATTAGTGCGATTAATGACGTGCTGGATAAAGTTAAAGCTTTTGCAGTTGGCGGAGTTGACTTTATTACTAAACCGTTTCAGGTTGAAGAAGTTTTAGCCCGCATAGAAACTCATTTAAAAATTTGTTCGCTGCAACAAACTTTGCAAGAGAAAAATCAAGATTTAGCATCGGCGCTGCACCAACTGCAAGCCACCCAGGAGCATTTGATTCAATCGGAAAAAATGGCAGCTCTGGGACAACTTATTGCCGGCATTGCCCACGAAATCAATACCCCCCTTGGAATTATAGGTTCCTCTATTCATAATATAGCTAACTTTTCCGACGAGTTCTTAGAAAAATTTCCTGAAATTTATCAACAACTTTCTGCCGAGAGCAAAGCTTATTTTTTAGCTTTACTGTACAAAGCCACCCATCAAGAAGTTTTATTCACAAGCAGAGAAAAACGCAAATTTAAGCAGCAGTTGGCGGCGGATTTGATGGCAGAATCTGTTGAAAACGCCGAGGAAATTGCGGATACTTTAGTTGACATGGAAATCTACGAAAAAATAGAAGAGTTCTTGCCGCTTTTTAAATCCCCCGATTGGGAAGTAGTTTTAAATAGTGCTTACCAGTTTGCGAGCTTTAAAAAAAGTATTAGCCTGATCCAAAGAGCAACAGCGAAGTCTGGAAAAGTAGTATTTGCCTTAAAAACCTACGCTCATTTTGATAGCAAACTAGAAAAAGTCCAGGCGGACTTGCACGATGGCATTGAAACGGTATTAACCCTTTATCAAAATCAACTGAAACACGGTATAGAAGTAGTGAAAAACTATGGAGATTTACCCCAAATTATGTGCTATCCCGATGACTTAAATCAAGTTTGGACTAATCTCATTCATAATGCCCTGCAAGCAATGGATTATAAAGGTATTTTGACGATTGAAACTCGGCAGCAAGAGGCAACTATTTTCCTCAAGTTTACTGATAACGGCAAAGGTATTCCCTCTGAAGTTATTCCCAAAATTTTTCAGCCGTTTTTTACGACTAAATCTGCGGGCGAAGGTAGCGGTTTGGGATTGGATATTGTGAGAAAAATTGTGGAAAAACACGAAGGCACAATTGCAGTAGATTCTGTACCGGGGCAGACAACTTTTACAGTCTCGCTGCCTATTTATTAAATAAAACTTACCTGCCGGGGGCTGATTCCCGGTGACGCTCGTCGCTGTCTCGCTAACAAATACAAGATTTATTACAAGAAACCGGGTTGATCTTCGGAAGTCCTATTAAAATAAGATAGGGGACAGATATCCTGCATCCTTTCCCGAAATCCATAATGTAAAAGCAAGTCATGCCAGTAAACCCACTAAAATTTAAGCAGAGAAGAAAAGATGGATAAGCCTATAATTCTTTGTGTTGATGATGAACCGGATATCTTGAATACTCTCAAGATGCAGCTCAAAAAGGAATTTAAAAATGATTACTTTTATGAATTAGCTGAAAGTGGTGATGAAGCTTTAGATTTACTGGAGGAATTTCAAGAAAAAGCTCAGGTGATTGTGGTTGTTTCTGATTGGCTGATGCCGGGAATTAAAGGTGACGAACTTTTAATTAAAGTTCACCAAAAATATCCTAAAATCATTAAAGTGATGTTGACTGGACAAGCGGATGCAGGGGCAGTTCAGCGGGCATTAGAAGAAGCAGATTTATACTGTTGTTTGTACAAACCCTGGCAAAGCAAAGACTTAATAGAGATTATAAAATCTGGGCTGGCTAAGTTATGAAAAAACCTGTGATTGTTTGTATTGATGATGAACCTGACGTTTTGAATAGTTTAAAGATTGAACTGAAAAAGGCGATCGGCGATCGGTGTATAATTGAAACCGCTGAAGGGGGGGCTGATGCTTTAGAGTTGCTGGCCGATTTGCAGGCAGATGAATACGAGATTGCTTTGGTGCTTTCCGATTATATCATGCCGGATATTAAAGGGGATGAACTGCTCAGAAGAATTCACGAAAGCTCGCCGGAGACGCTGACTATTATGCTAACGGGGCAAGCAGATTTGGAAGCCCTGAGTAATGCTATCAAGTATGCTAAATTGTACCGTTATATTCCTAAACCTTGGCAAAATGAAGACTTAAAATTAACGGTAGTAGAAGCGGTTCACAGTTACTTGCAAGATCAAAAGTTAACAGATGAAATTCATAAGCGCCAAGAAGCAAACGAGGAGTTAAAGCTAGTAAATGAGGCGCTGTCTGCGAGTGAAAGCCGCCTGAGTCAATTTTTAGAAGCTTTGCCAGTGGGGGTATCTGTTTATCATCCAGATGGCTCGATCGCCTATTTCAACCAGGCAGCGCGGGATTTGCTGGGTGCAGACACTATCCCGGAAAGCACTGCGGAACAATTAGCTGCCACTTATCAACTTTATGTTGCCAATACTGATGAGCTGTACCCGCCGGATAATCTGCCAATTTTGCGGTCACTGAAAGGAGAATCTGTCAAGGTTGACGATGTAGAAATCCGTCAAGATGGCAAAAGAATTGCGATCGAGATCAATACCACGCCGATTTTTGACGCTAGCGGAAATATTGTTTATGCGATCGCAGCTTTTCAAGATATTAGCGATCGCAAACAAGCCGAAAAAATACTAGCAGAATACCACCACACCTTAGAAGCCAAAATTGACGAACGCACAGAACAACTGCAACAAGCCGCATTAGCTGCTGAAGCAGCAAACAGAGCTAAAAGCACCTTTCTGGCCAATATGAGCCACGAGTTACGCACCCCTCTCAATTCTATACTCGGCTTTGCACAAATTATGGAACCCAGCCCGGATCTTACTGTCGAAAACCGAGAAAATATGAGAATTATTCGGCGTAGTGGCGAACACTTGCTGACATTGATCAATGAAGTCTTAGACTTGTCAAAAATCGAAGCGGGGCGGATGACGCTCAACCCGAAAAACTTCGACCTCTACCGCTTGCTTGACGATTTGCAAGATATGTTTCAACTGCGGATAGAGAATCAAGAGTTGCAGTTGCGTTTCCAGCGCGATGCTGACGTTCCTCAGTACGTGCGAACCGATGATATTAAACTCCGGCAAGTGCTGATTAATCTTCTGAGTAATGCGATTAAGTTTACGGAAACAGGCGAAATCATCTTAAGAGTTATAAAATTAGAAAAATCTGCATCTTTGGATTTATTTGATAGTCCCACAGCTTGCTTTGATACCACAAGAAGTATTCGGGATTTTGCGAAAACTAGCAGTGATTTTGCAAAGGTTATATGGAGGGATGAGGCTGAGGATTCAACTGTGCCGACTTTTTTCCTTTTGTTTGAAATTGAAGATACAGGAGTTGGCATTGCTCCGGAAGAATTGGGCAATATTTTTAAGGCTTTTGTGCAAACCGATTCCGGTAAAAAAAATCATAAAGGTACGGGTTTAGGATTGAAGATCAGCCGTCAATTTGTCCGCCTGATGGGAGGAGAAATTATCGTAGAAAGTCAACTGGAACTCGGCACCACTTTTAAATTTGAAATTCCAGTCGGTGCAGTTTCTGCTGCCGATCTTCCAGATCCGCAACTTAACCGCCAAGTTAGTGGGTTGGAACCCAATCAACCGTGCTACCGGATTTTAATTGTGGACGATCGCGAAGACAACCGCCAACTTTTAGTCAAAATGCTTTCTCCTTTAGGTTTCGGGGTGGAACAAGCCACCAACGGCCAGGAAGCAATAGAAATGTGGGAAAATTGGCATCCGCATTTAATTTTGATGGATGTGCGAATGCCAGTGATGGACGGCTACGAAGCTACTAAACAAATTAAGGCTAGAATCAAGCAGAGAAAGCAAGAGCAGCAAGGAAATGGGAAAATGAATATTTCCCACGCCGACTGCCCGATTCCGAAGATTATTGCTTTGACAGCTAGTACAATTGAAGGAAAGCGATCGTTTGCTTTATTAGTCGGCTGCGACGATTTTATTAGCAAACCTTTCCGCAAAACAGATATATTTGATACCCTCAGCAAACATTTGGGGGTGAAGTATGTCTACTCTAACTCAACGGACTTTATCTCAACAGGCGATCGCAATAATTTATCGGGTTCGCTCCCTAATGCTGCGCTTGCTTATTTACCTACACTTCCCGCAGAATGGAGAGACAACATAAAGCAGGTAATCCGCAGTGCTGATTTTGACTTAATTGTCAGGACAATCGACGAAATAAGGGAGCCTCATCCTGAATTGGCGGAAATCCTCCAGGGTCATCTCGATAATTTTGATTACCAGAAAATTCTCAATTTAATTGCCGAGGCGGAGGAATCAGATAATGCAGATGAAGGCGGAACAAACTGAAAACTATCAAGCAGATATTTTAGTAGTTGACGATACGCCAGATAATCTGCGTTTGTTGATTAGAATTTTGCAAAAAAATGGCTATAAAGTTCGACCCGTTACTAATTGTTTTTCGGCGTTAGATGCAATTCAATCCAGCCCCCCCGATTTGATTTTACTCGATATTATGATGCCGGATATTGACGGCTACGAACTATGTAAAAAATTAAAATCACAATCGCAATTTAGGGAAATTCCCATCATTTTTCTCAGCGCGCTAGAAGAAGGAATAAATAAAGCAAAAGCTTTTGAAGTGGGCGGAGCAGATTATATCACCAAACCTTTTCAGGTGAAAGAAGTATTGGCGCGAGTGAGCAATCAACTTACTGTGCGTTCATTGCAAATGCAACTGCAAGAAAAAAATCAAAAGTTGACCGCTCAAAATATCCAGTTGCACCAGGAAATCGCTGAACGCCACCAGGTGGAAATGGAAACAAGATTGCTGCTGCAGGCTACTCAAGCTATTAGCAAATCGGAGGATTTTGAGTCGGCTATAGATGTGATTTTAGGTTTAATTTGCGAAACTATTGAATGGAATCTGGGCGAAGCTTGGATTCCTGGCAGTGAGGGATTTTTAAAATGCGCTACAGGCAGGTACGTCAGCGACTTGAAGTTTGCCCAATTCCGACAAACAAGTTGGCAGTTGATTTTTGCTCCCGGTGTGGGGCTCCCAGGCAGGATTTGGCAGTCGCAGCAGTCTGAATGGATCGATGATGTTTCTACTGCACCGGAACAAGTTTTTTTACGAGCGGAAATTGCGGTGAGTGTGGGATTGAAAGCGGCTTTTGGGGTGCCCATTGTGGCGGACAACCAAGTGTTAGCTATTTTGATTTTCTATCGCGAAAAAGTTCTGAAATGTCAGCCGCGCTTGTTGGAATTAGTCAGCGCGGTTGCTACGCAGCTAGGTTCGTTGATTCAGCGGAAACAAGCTGAAGCAGCCCTGAAAGTGCAGCAAGGACAAACCGAGAAATTGCTGCTGAATATTTTACCTAAACCTATTGCAGATCGCTTGCAAAAAGAGCAAAAGTTGATAGCGGATCATTTTGATGATGTGAGCGTCTTGTTTGCTGATTTGGTGGGTTTTACAGAGTTTTCGGCTCACAAAAGTCCGACGCAGTTGGTAGAAATTTTGAACGGGATTTTCTCGGAGTTCGATAGGTTGTCTGAATTGCACGGTTTGGAAAAGATTAAGACGATTGGGGATGCTTACATGGTGGTTGGGGGTTTGCCGACGCCGCGGGAGGATCATTCTGAGGCGATCGCACTTTTAGCTTTGGAGATGCAGGCAGCTTTGAGGAGGTTTAATGCCAAAATGGGAGAAAATTTTCAATTGAGGCTTGGAATTGACAGCGGTTCGGTGGTGGCTGGAATTATTGGGATTAGTAAATTTAGCTACGATTTGTGGGGGGATACTGTTAATGTTGCTTCACGCATGGAATCTAACGGATTGCCTGGTAAAATTCAAGTGACAGCGGCGACTTACGAGCGTTTGAAAAAGCAGTTTGTTTTGGAAGAACGGGGTCATATCCCGATTAAAGGTAAAGGAAGAATGCTGACTTATTGGTTAATTGAAGAACAAAAGAAATCTTTTTAATTTTTTGATGTTAATTTCAATTAATATGAAAAGGAGACCGCAGTTATACTTTCAGGAGGGCTAATCCTTTGCAAACAGTTGAAACAAAATCGCCGACAGCATGGAAAAAAGTCGTGGTTATTTTAATATCACTGCTAGCAGTAGCGGTACTGTCGATCGCTACTTTTATCGCTATACCCGGAGAAAAAACAATGTTTGCTGGAACAAGACCTGCCAATATCGGGATTCAGTCAGGAAAACTCGCAGCGTGTCCGAGTTCTCCCAACTGCGTCAGCAGCTTCAGTCAAGATGCCGAACACAAAATAGAGCCTTTGGCATACACTTCGTCCGCTGCGGAAGCTATGGTAAAGCTCAAAGGAGTGATCGAGTCCTATGGAAAAACTAAAATTATCACGGTAACTGATAATTACCTGTATGCGGAGTTCACCAGTGCTTTGATGGGGTTTGTTGATGACGTTGAATTTTTGGTAGATGATGAAGCAAAAGTCATCCATGTGCGATCGGCTTCGCGTCTGGGACAGTCGGATTTGGGAGTTAACCGCAGTCGGATAGAAGCTATCAGAACTCAATTCAATCAACTCTGAACTTAAAATTTCTAACTTTCCCGAAGCCCCTCTCCTGCAAGATGAGGGGCTTTAATTTTTGTCTATTACTATGTAATGCTGATTTGTCACCACCTAGTTAACAATTATTAACAATAGGCACACCACAAAGGAGTCTCCTGCAGAGGGAGGAGGACACAGCAATGCCGTGTTCCTACGGTTGGCTTTGAGTTTTAATACTTGTTATAAGATTGACGATTGTAGAGTTTTACAATCTTTAAAATAGCTGAGCGCGCTAGCACAGAAGCAGAGATGCCGTAGTATTCCTATAGTATTAAACAACCTAAATTATACACTTCTGACTTTAGGGAGAGGGAAGTTGGCGAATTAATTTCTACTATTAATTTAAGTAGAGCAAAGAGGAAAAAACACATGGCACTTCAAAGATTAGCAGAATTTTACCCTAACTATCAGGAAGAAATCTTTGCTGGAGACGACATCAAGGGATTTGATGTTTATGCTGGCGACTCTGATGAAAAAGTAGGCACAGTTTATGATGCTTTGGTTGATGACACTGGTCGTTTCCGCTATCTGGTAATTGATACCGGTATTTGGATTTTTGGCAAAAAAGTATTGTTGCCAATCGGCTCGGCCCGCTTCGACTACGGAGCCCGTCGCGTCCACGCCACAGGCCTTCGCAACAAAGCTCAAGCAGAACAATTGCCTGCTTACAATGATTTAGAAGCAGTAGATTACGATCGCGAAGAACAGGTAAGAGGCGTCTACCGCAATCAAGGAACTGCCGCTGCCACTGCAACTCCTGCTAGCTACGATCGTAGCAGCTACAACTACGATATCGACCGCCCTCTCTACGAAACCAACGAACAGCAGCACCAAAATCTCAAGCTTTATGAAGAACGCTTGATTGCCAACAAACACCGCGCAAAAACAGGCGAAGTAGCAGTGGGCAAGCGCGTGGAAACTGAAACAGCGCGAGCTTCAGTACCCATTGAAAAAGAACGAGTTGTAATCGATCGAGTAACCCCGGTAGAAGCGGGTCGAGTAGTTTCAGTCGGTGAGGCTGACTTCCAATCAGGGGAAGTTGCACGCATGGAAGTCTACGAAGAAACGGCTGACATTCACAAGGAAGCTTTTGTCCGGGAAGAAGTCAACGTCAGAAAAGAAGTTGTTCGCAGCACGGTTGAGGGCGAAGAAACCTTGCGTCGTGAAGAATTAGACGTTAAGACTGATGGAACTGCGGTTGTAGATAATAAAAATAACAAGATCTAAACCAACCGCAACAGCTATTGCATAGGAATTGCGCCTTAAGGACATAATTCTGTCACCGCGCAGGTTTGATTGGATTGGTAGTTATCGCGCAATTCCTATGTGAGGGGCGGGGGGGGTACAAAACTTGTCTAGTTTTGGCAACGTTTATGCACTTTCCCCGCCTTTACCAATTTCCCCTTACCAATTCATAAGAAAAATCCCTAAGCAGGAAAGTTTAAAAAATGAACGGTCAAGCATCAGCAGAAAAGATAGCAACTGCCAAATCAATAACCCGTCTCAACCGGGTACCTGAAAAAGTCAGAACTAAACTAAAAAGTTTTACCGTCAAAGACAACCAAGGTCACTTGGTAGGCAAAGTTAAAGATGTATATTTTGATGCTAACGGTCAGTTAAACTTTGTGGTGGCTGGGCTAGGCAGCGAAAACGCCCGCATTTTTTTATTAAGTGTTAAGCTGCTCAAAAAAGTCGATTATCACCAAAAAGCCCTGTTTGTAACTATTAATTCGGATCAAGTCGCTCTGCTGCCAGTAGTTTCGGCAAATGGCGGGCATCCGTATTTAGAAAATGCCTCGGAAGCGCATAGTGAATTTAGCAACAGTGAGTTAACAAATCCCTCAACAGTTATGTCAAATCTAACAGATGCCGATCGCACAGATGCAAATTGGGAGACAGATCAGGATGAGGAAAACTTGGATATTGTCGATCAAGAAGTAATTCGCCTGCTAGAAGAACGATTGGTGATCAATCGCAGCAAGCGCAAAGTCGGCGAAGTCATAGTGCGAAAAGAAATTGAAACTCGGATGGTACAAGTACCCATCCAGTGGGAAAAGCTGATTGTCGAACAAGTCGGCGACGATCCGAAGGTGTTGGCAGAAATAGATTTAGGCGAGGGAAACATCACCGGTATAGATTTGACCGAGATTAAGAGCGATCGCCATGAACCGACAGTTAAGGCTGAATTTACCTCTGTGCAGAAAGCTAGCAAAATCTTAAATTCGATCGCCTCTCAACCCCGTCACGGTTGCGTCAAAGTCCGCCTCGAACTCGTTCTCGAAGACAAGCAACTTGAGGATACTTACCAAAAATGGATGACGGAACACCACTCAGAAAGTTAAAATATTCGTCCTTTTCCGTGTAGATTTTAGCTATTAGCGAGAAACTTAAATCTAAGAGCGGACTGTGGCGAGCCCTGATCGGGAGAAAGTTCACCGCCATCTACTAACATCATGTTCGGTAAATTAACCCTCATTTTTGTAGGGGCGGATTCACCCATATCTATAATATAAGCGCGAGATGCCTCAACCCGCCCCGATCGGGATATTGAAATTATTAGCGATCGACCTCTCGACAAAATTGTAACGACTTGCGGTAAAATTGTGGTGGTCAAATTTAAAAGTATTTGAAAATGCCCAGCACAATCTCCGACATTAAAGTAAAAACGATCGCAGGCGAAGACAAGCAGCTAGGAGAGTACGCTGGCAAGGTACTCTTGATAGTTAATGTAGCTTCCAAATGTGGCTATACACCTCAATACAAAGGACTCGAAGAATTGAGCCAGAAGTACAGCGCGGCTGGACTCCGTGTTTTAGGATTTCCCTGCAACGACTTCGGAGGTCAAGAACCCGGAAGTAATCCAGAAATCGTCAATTTCTGTACTACTAAATACGGCGTCAGCTTTGAATTATTTGACAAAGTACGCGCTAAAGGTACTCAGCAGCACCCGCTATACGCTAAGCTTACGAATGCAGTCGATCCCAAGGGTGAGGTTTCGTGGAATTTTGAGAAATTCTTAGTTAGCAAACAGGGTGAAGTGGTGGCCAGATTCCGCAGCAGTGTTGGCCCCGATTCGCCAGAACTAATCGCTGCTATTGAGCGAGAATTGGCACAATAAGAAGTTCGGCAACTAAGCTGTGTACAGGATTTAACTGATTTAAGGGATGGATGTTTAGGGAAGACGGAAGAAATTAATAGGCTTTTTTCTAATAAGTTGAGAGCTAATTTTTCTCTTCCGATCTTCCCCATAGTGTGCAAGCACTCAACCATGAACAAATACCGATGATTGTATTTAATTGGAGAACAGTTTAATTTAATGGAAAATACATCGGGATTAGATTTAGTTGTAGGTGTACTTGCCTTCGCAATTCTGGCAGGTGGTCTGGCCATGCTATTTGTAGGCATGGCATCGTTTCCTAAAGAAAAATAATACTAATCGGTATGATGTGCGATCGCACAACTCGAATAAAAGTTTTGGTAGTGAGGACTGAAGTCTTCCTAGAAATTGGAGGGCTGCACTGCTCACTACCAACTTAAAATGCTTATTTTACAGGGCACCATCTGAATAAATCAAACAGCATTCAATTTGAACATTCGCAATTGACAATCATGCAAACTACCGAAAACAACGTCAAAATTGTCCTCGCGCCGGGGAATTTGCGCCAGGTTCACCATATCGCTTTAAACGTGCGCGACATGAAAGCTTCCCGCCACTTCTACGGTACAATTCTTGGCCTGCACGAACTAACAGGTGCAGAAATTCCCGCCACTTTAACAGAAATGGTAGCCGCTGGTAAAGTCGCTAATTTCGTCACCCCAGACGGCACTGTTATTGACTTATTTTGGCAGCCAGACTTGGAACCGCCAAACCCAGACCCGGAAAAAGCTTTTACCCGCGCCAACCACTTAGCCTTCGATATCGATCCAGATTTGTTCGATCGCGCTCTGGAAGTGCTACAGTCAAATCAAATTGCGATCGATAGCGGCCCCGTCACTCGCGCTACAGGACGCGGCATTTACTTTTACGATCCTGATGGATTTATCATCGAAATCCGTTGTGATCCTGTTTAAACACTCGCTATCTGGTTCTTGGTAGTCCGGGTGTACCCTACATTTACTCTTTGGATCGCCGTGAGTAGTGTTATTTTCCGTCTTGGCTAATAGGTTGCTTCGGCCAAGTAAACCGAAAAGTTGCTCCCTCACCTTCAGCAGATTCGAGGGAAATACTGCCCCCTTGACCTTCGACAATTTTTTTCACCAGCGACAAACCAATCCCAGTATTTTCAACTTTATCGCGAGCTTCCAAGGTCTGAAAAATTACAAAAACTTTATCGTGATATTGAGGAGCAATCCCCGGCCCGTCATCCTCTACAGAAAACTCGTAAAAATCATCTAACTCTTTAACCCATATTTTTACATGACCCGCTTCAGCTCGGTTGTGCTTAATTGCGTTGCTAATTAAATTAGAAAAAACCTGCTGTAGCAGCAATTTTTCGGTCACAAAAGTTGGCATTCCCGGTTCAACTTTCACCTCAAATCCAGACGGCGGCGCCAACGAATCAATAATTTCTGCTAATAACTTCTCAACTTTTACCATTTCTGAAGGCACTTGAATCCGTCCGACGCGCGAATATTGCAGCAGTCCCTCAATCAAACCTTCCATCCTGTGAACTCTGCCGCGCAGCAGGTTCATTTGGTGCAGAGTCTCCTCTGTCATCGACTCGCTGAGGTCTTCTTCTATCCAACTGCTGAGATTGGCGATCGCCCTGAGTGGCGCTTTCAAATCGTGAGAAACTACATAAGCAAACTGGTCTAATTCTTGATTCCGCTTTCTTAAACTATTCGTCGTTTGAGCTAGATTTTGGGCTGTCAACCTCAATTCTTGAGCGCGCAACCGCAGCGATTCCTCAGCTTGTTTGCGTTCCCTAATATCTTCAATCACACTCATCAGAAATGGAGTGCCATTTTGTTCTCGCAGCAGCGAAACCGTTAAGTTTGCCCACACCAACTCTCCGTCTTTGCGGATGTAGCGCTTTTCCACAGAGAAATTTTCAATTTCTGCTGCTAACAATTGGCGCAAAAGTTCCAGTTCGCTTGCCAAATCTCCAGGCCAAGTAATATCCTGAAATCTTTTCTCCACCAATTCTTGCCGGCTGTAGCCCAAAATTTCGCAAAGTTTTTGATTGACTAAGAGAAATTTGCCTTCCACAGTCGCTTGAACCATGCCTACTGCCGCCTGCTCAAAAGTAGCGCGAAACCGCTGCGCGCTTTCGGCTAAAGCAATTTCTGAGCGTTTGCGATCGCTAATATCGTTGCTGATTTCCAAAATAGCCACTGGTTGATCTTGATCGTCATACTGCAAAGTCCATCGGCTTGCCACCGTTATTTTTGTCCCGTCTTTCTTAGTTCGCACCAGTTCTCCTTGCCAAGAACCCTTCTCGAAAAATACTTTTTGAATTATCTCAAAAGGTTGGGCCCATTCTGTTTGTAAAAGCTTGTGAATATTTTTTCCTATTGCTTGCGACTTCCGCCACCCGTAGAGCCACTTCGCCCCTAAATTCCAATAAGAAATTACCCCATTCAAGTCTAAAACCGCGATCGTATCATTTGCCAAATCCAGCATTTGCGCTTGCTTTCGCAGAGTTTCTTCGGCTTGTTTTCGTCCTCGGGCATCGCGGCAAATCGCAATAAACAAGTGTTGATTTGCCAGACGCATTTCGCTGACAGCCAACTCCATCGGGAACTTCGTTCCGTCGTGTCGAATTCCAACTGTTTCTTGCTGGTAAGTCTTCAGCCTAGTATCTGGATGTAACACAAAATATTCGATCGAATAATCCCCCACACTGCTGTGCGGCAGCGGTTGAGCTATCAGCCGCCGCAGGTTAGAGCCCATTATTCGATCGGCTTTCTCCCCAAAAATCTTTTCTGCTGCCCTATTAAAAGACTCAATATTTCCCTGTGCGTCCAAAGTAATAATACCGTCAGCCGCATTGTCTACCACAGCTTGAATGCGACTTTTACTTTCTTCCAAGCCAGCTTCCCGCTTGCTCAATTCCTTCTCTAAACTATCAAATAAATACCAGGAAGCCCCTGCACCCAAACAGCCGGAAAGTAAACCCGCAACTTGCACAAAATTAATGAAATCTACCAACTCCCCTAATTGCCGATCTAGACTTTTCTGGTAGGCTTCGCCGGCATTAGCAAACACATTAATTTTTGCGCGCAGGTTCTCCCTCCTCAATTTGCCTTGAGTGAACACCTCAATTATTTCCGGCGACTGCATCCTTATTGCCGAACTGTCCAGCTTATTCAAAGTATTTTGCAAGAAATTTATATGCTGTTCGGTACTTTTTTTAATTTCTTCAAATCGCTGAGCTTGCAGTTTGTTTTCTTGAACCAAAACCTTGAGTTTAGCCAGCAGCGGAGGCAAACTCTTCTTTGCTTCTAAGTAGGGTGATAGAAATTCGCGGCGCTTTGTCAACCCATAACCCCTAACGCTCGTTTCCGCATCCACCACCAGGGTTATCATGCGGTTAGTTTCCTGAAGTATTTCCCTATTAGTATCTGCTCGCTTTCTTATCTGTAGGGCACTATCCCGGAGGGCTGCAATTGCTAGCAGCGAAGCAAACAGAAAAATCATGGGAATAGCAATGATGACTGTTCCCCGCTGGCGAATTGGTCGGTCTGTCCATACAAAGTGGAGGCAGCGATCGAGCAAATACTTCACGGATATTGAAGGAGAAAGTTTGCTGCCAGTATATCGCTTTTTGACAGTTTAAGCTATGGATAAGTTTGTTTTGTTTGGTTTGACGAGCGCCGGGGACTAACCGTGGAAACTAGATTAGACCCCTGCGATAGCTACCTGCTGACACTAACAGCAGATTTTTTGGCACGGTGCTTAAACTGAGGTACGGAGAAAGAAAGGACTTTTTTCGACACCGAGACAGCAGGCGAAGCAGAAAGGATCGTTTCTGCTTTACCTTCGTTTTCGCCTTCGGCTTCTGCTTTTAAACTAGAGTCTGTTTCGCAAGTGTTTGGAACACTTGTAACTACAGTAGTCCACCTGCCTGTAGCCGGATCGCGATAACAAGTAAAAGGATTTATTTTTAGCGGTTGACTGCAAGGTTTAATCATGTAGATGCACTCCTTTGATTCTGAGAAATTGTGCATTGCTTTCAGTAGCAGTGCTATCTCGCCAGTAGAAGCAGTATGAAGGCAAAAAGCAGAATTGTGTTTCTGCGTCCAGAGACTTTAGAAACTTCCTGATTTTCTGTTAAATTTTGCCTTCTACTGCTTCGCGACCATAGCATTACTTTTACCAAATTGCCTTTCTGGAAGCAACCCCCCACCGCCTTAATTAGGTTGAGGTGGGACTTGTGAATGCAGCGAGGCCCCCTATCGTGCCTGCAGGACAATCTTGGAATAATATAGGTATTCTAGGCTGAAAAAAAAGGCTACTGTGTGATCGAAAACAGAGGTCGATCGCGATCGGTGTCACAATAAAAAAGGGAATGGGTAATTGGTAATGGGTAATTGGTAATGGGAGAATGAGTAATGGGGGAATTATTCCATCTTTTGCCATCCGTTAAATCCCCTACACAATTCCTGGCAAAACCCCCACCCATTAAATCCGTTACATCCCCTACATTGCTAGTTGCCCAATTTGCTTCTAACTAATATCAACTTTTGTCTTTAAATGAACAGTAAAAGTAGAGCCAACATCCAATTCACTCTCCACAGTGATATCGCCGCCCATCATCTGGCAAAACAAGCGGCTAATGGCCAATCCTAAACCGGTGCCACCGTACTTGCGAGTAGTTGAAGCGTCCCCTTGAATAAAAGGTTGAAATAAACCCTGCTGCTGTTCTGCCGACATTCCAATCCCCGTATCAGATACCTGCAAATAAACCCAATCGCTGTCGCCGGCTGGTTCGCGAGTCGCGCTCAACAGCACCGTTCCACCTTCGGTAAACTTCAGGGCATTCGAGAGCAAATTGAACAGAATTTGCCGGACTTTAGTCAAATCTGCATACATCACTCCCAAATTTTCAGAGCAAGAAACTTGCAATTGATTGTGATTTTTTTCGACCAAAGGGTGCAAAGTTGCAACGACTTCTTCTATTAAATTACTGAGGTCAAATTTTTCTAAATAAAGCTCCATCCGACCAGCTTCTATCTTAGAAAGGTCGAGAATATCGTTAATTAAAGTCAGCAAGTGTTTGCCGGCGTTATAAATTTTTTGGGTATCGGGAATGATCTCTTCGAGTCCCGATTCTCGTGCTTCTTCTTGTAGCATTTCGCTGTAACCGATAATCGCGTTGAGCGGCGTCCGCAGCTCGTGGCTCATATTGGCTAAAAAAGTGCTTTTAGCTCTCGAAGCTGCTTCAGCTTTGTGTAAGGCTTCTTGCAAGGCTATTTCGGCTCTTTTGCGCTCGGCAATTTCGATGCGGAGCAGTTTATTGGCGGCGGTGAGTTGAGCGGTGCGCTGATCGACGGTCATTTCTAGCTGGGCTTTGGCTTTGGAGAGTGCTTCCTGAGCCCGCTGGCGCTCAAATCCTTCGATCGCCAGCGCTACCAAATTTGCCAAAGAATCAGCGAAGGTGCGTTCCTCCAGAGCCCACTGGCGGGGCGCGCCGATATGTTCGAGAGAGAGGATGCCCACGATCTGCCCACCCAGCCTAATTGCTACATTTAATATGGAGGAATTCGGCTTGCTGGCATTTGGCAGTACACCGGAATGTTCGGCTATGGAAGATGAGTGGGACAAATTTGTTTGTAGAGAGTTTTGAGTCTTTGTCGTAGGTTCTAAACCATTGTCCGATCGCACATTTTCGCCCGGTGCGTCGCCTTCAACATCTAAAATTGATAAATTTAAATCGCTTGCCGATATGCACTCCCGGCTCAAATGATTCTCCTGGGTACGATCGTACACGTCAAGACAAACTAATTTGAGGTTGGGCATTTTAAACTTAGAATGATTCACCCCCTCGTGTTGCTCTGGGGCAGCGGCCTCTGTATCGAGTGGCTCTGTTTGGTTCTGGGCGAGAACTCTCTCGGTAAAATTTAGCTGATCGCTGGGGTACCGAGTTCCAAATCTTCCATGGTTGTAAAGCCAGACGCTGACTTTTTCCACATCCAAAGTCCGGGCAGCAGCCTCGGTAATTTCGCGAATTCCCACATTCAGCGCACCGCTGTTGAGAGTCCTCTGCCTACCTAGCTGCAACAAAGCCAAACTCTGGCGGCGGAGACGCTTTTCGCTCTCTTGGAGGCTTTGTTCTGCTTCCTTGCGCTGGGTGAGGTCGTACAAGGCGCACAATGCCGTCTGCTGCCCGTTAAACACCAGCGACTGAACCGAGATCATCGCCCAGAAAGCGGTGCCGTCTGATTTTTTGCAGTGGATTTCGTAGTTTTGGAGGTATCCCTCTTTAGCAAGTGCCTCAAGTACCTTTGGGCGATCGGCGGGGTTGAAGTAAAAGTCTGGAGTGCTGCAGCCGATCAATTTTTCTAGGGGTATGTTCAGGAGAGAAGCCAATTGAGCGTTCGCATACATAATTAAGCCGTCACAGAGGCGAGAAACTAATATCGGCACGGGAGTTGCCGAGGCGATCGCCCGAAACTGCTCTTCGCTTGAACGCAGCGCCAACTGAGCTTTGCTCAGCAAGTGAGCTTCCATCGTATCTGAATGTTCGGTGGTAGTCTCCAGCAAAAGTTCTAGGTCAACCTTTTCGCGCTTCAAGTTTTCAAGTTCCGCACTCAGCCGCTGAACGTCGAAAAGTAGCTGTTCTGTCGAGGGTTCTTCCTGCATAGCAATTGAAAATTGGTAATTTTTAGTCGGTTCTGAAGTTTTTTATGGTTTTGTGCTAGTTTAACTATGACTTATTCCGATTAACTTCAGCCACCCTCATCCTGGTTCTCGCACTTAGCCGGGGATTCCTGTTTACCTTTTTCGTTATTATTCTAATTCTAAGTGCAAGGAAGGCATCAGCCGCTGCAAGTTTTTCAGGGATTTTATCTGCCAGGGGATCTGTTTAGAACCTTTGATGGCGATTTGAATATTTTTTTGCTGGCGCACTTTGATCACAAATTTTGAGAAAATATTAATTCCAGAACTATTTAAAAATTCTAGCTTTCGCAAGTCTAGAGTCACCGTGTTTGGGCAGGAGTCAGCCACTTCGTTGAGCAGATCGACGATGGGTGCGTATTCTTCCACCTGGCTGAGTCGGAACGAGCCACTACAGGTGACTGTTTGCGTAGGGCGATCGTACTGTATCGTGTAATCTTTGGTCTGAATCTCCATACTTTTGTCAATTGCCTGTTTTGAGTGGTAAAGGCGCTTTGGCTGCGTGAGCGAGGATTGAGCTTCAGGCTAGCACGATCAAAATTCAGCCGTTTGCCGAATGCCGAAGGCCTTTGCGTGTGTAACTTTTATTACATATACTGCCAACTGTACCATTGCCACAGGGCAGTTATGACTTATTTTAGGATTTATCGGTTGTGATACCAGTTGGAATAAAGAATGCAACTGTTGACTAGCTCTCAACCCTGGTAGTCATCAGTCATTGCCAATCTAACATCTCAAATCTCCAATCTCAAATTGTATGAGTTGCAGGGGTTAAGGAGACCAACTTTTGCTGAAGTTGCGAGCTATCAATTCGATTTTTTTCTCAACTTAGTATTGACAAAATTACCAAAATGTGAGACATATTTCACATCTGACACAGAAGTGAAGGGGAGAATATTTAATGGCAATTTCAGGAATTACAGAAAAGCTTTTGGCGGCTAAAAAAGCTAAGGGAATTAGTTTTGCAGATTTGGAAAAAGTTTTAGGGCGCGACGAAGTTTGGATTGCCGCGCTTATTTACCGTCAAGCTACCGCATCACAAGATGAAGCCGAGAAAATTGTCTCGGCTTTAGGATTAGATAGCGAGACGGCTGCGGTTCTCTGTGAACCTCCGTTAAAAGGTTCTTTGGAACCCTCGGTTCCGGTTGACCCCCTGATTTATCGTTTCTATGAAATTATGCAAGTTTACGGGATGCCACTCAAAGCAGTGATTCACGAAAAATTTGGTGACGGGATTATGAGCGCGATCGACTTTAGTTTGGATGTCGAGAAAGAAGCAGACCCAAAAGGCGATCGAGTGAAAATAATTATGTCGGGAAAATTTTTGGAATACAAAAAATGGTAAGCCCGCGCCACTTTATTTTCAAGTGAAAATGAAAAATTCAAATTTGCTCGAATGACTCGTGACTAATGACTAAAGCCTCAAAAGTGTTAACTTAGAAATAGAGATCGCGAAGCTTGACTGGCTTGGGTGTCCGATCGGGAAACCCTTCTAGGGCAAAGCTAAGGTCGCTCCCGCGGCAACTTCCCCAGTCGAAACAAGCAACCGCAACCGTAAATTAAGAGGCAAATATGTCAAAATATGACTCCCATCTCAGATGCTCCTTTTGCGGCAAGTCGCAAGAGTACGTCCGCAAGTTAATAGCTGGGCCCGGCGTCTACATTTGCGATGAATGCGTGGAACTGTGCAATGAAATTTTAGAGGAGGAGTTCTTTGACTCCAGTAAAACAATTGGTCAACAGATTCCCCAATCAGAGGTGCGAGAGTCTCAGGGACAAGGAACGCGGCGCCCGGGTCGATCGAATAAATCGAAAATCGTTTTAGCTCAAATTCCGAAACCAACAGAGATTAAGCAGCATTTAGACAACCACGTCATCGGCCAACATTCAGCAAAAAAAGTCCTTTCTGTAGCAGTTTATAACCACTACAAGCGCTTGAGCGTTGACCAAGCTAAAGATAGCGACAAGTCTTCCCCTGACAGCGATGTAGAATTGCAAAAATCCAACATCCTGCTAGTGGGCCCCACAGGTTGTGGCAAAACCTTGTTAGCCCAAAGTTTGGCGCAAATGCTCGAAGTGCCGTTTGCGGTAGCGGATGCGACGACGCTGACAGAAGCTGGATATGTCGGCGACGATGTAGAAAATATATTGCTGCGGCTGTTGCAAATGTCCGATTTTGATGTCGAATCGGCGCAGCGGGGCATTATTTATATTGATGAAATTGACAAGATTGCTCGCAAAAGCGAAAATACTTCGATCACGAGGGATGTATCGGGAGAAGGAGTTCAGCAAGCGCTGCTAAAAATGTTGGAAGGAACCGTGGTTAACGTGCCTCCGCAAGGCGGTCGCAAACATCCTTACCAAGATTTTATTCAAGTTGACACTAGCAAAATTCTATTTATTTGTGGCGGTGCTTTTGTCGGTTTGGAAAAAATAGTTGAACAGCGTTTGGGTAAAAAATCCTTGGGCTTTATTCAGCCAACAGAAAGCGACAGCAACTCGACTTTGCCGGCGAAAGACAAGCGGGCGGCTGATATTTTGCAGCAGGTACAGCCGGACGATTTAGTCAAGTTTGGTTTGATTCCTGAGTTTGTCGGGCGGATTCCGGTGGTGACGGTGATTTCGCCACTGGATGAAGCAGCTTTGATGCAGATATTGACTGAGCCCCGGAATGCGCTGGTGAAGCAGTATCAAAAGCTATTGAAGATGGACAGCGTGGAGTTGGAATTCCAGCCGGAAGCGCTGCGGGCGATCGCCCAGGAAGCCTATCGTCGCAAAACTGGCGCGAGAGCTCTCCGAAGCATTTTAGAGGAGTTAATGCTCGATGTGATGTACGAGTTGCCTTCTCGCAAGGATGTGGCTAACTGTATGATTACTCCTGAAATGGTCGAGAAGCGATCGACTGCCGAATTGCTGTGGCACCCCGCATGGCGCAAACAGCACGAAACAGCTTAATTGGTCATCTGTAGGGTGCTTGTGGCGCACCCTACAAGCTTGGCAAATTTACTTTATGACAGACAGCTTAAAAAAATGTCAACAGAGATACATAAAACAAGTGAAACATACAGCGTTTCATTATTTAGTCTGGTGGTACGGACTGTAATTTACAGCGGATTTTTTGCTGGCATACTAGCATCTTTTTACAATTTCAAACTCAACACTATTGTGATGTCAAGCAGTGCGCGATGGCCACAAGTGAAACAAGATATTACTTCGATCAATGAAGCGCAGCAAGCTTACTATGCAAAAAATAACAAATTTAGTGATTCCCTGGAAGGGTTGGGTGTCAAAATGAGAGCCACAAATAACTATAAGTACAAAATTCTGTCATCATCAATAATGAACCCAGTATCAATAATGAACCCAGTTCAAGTCTTGGAGAATAAGCGCGAACCAGCACAAGTTGAAAGCGGAAGTGTCGTGATTGCTATACCTATAGGTGAAGAATGGGAAGGCACAAGGCACGGCGCAGTATACACAGGAGCAGTATTTGCTTTCAAAAAATATCTTAGCAATCAACTAACAACAATTTCGGTCATCTGCGAAAGCGAGCCGTCAATTGAGGGGTATGCAAGCTATCCGATTCAGCCAACTTTTGACGGCAGAGAAACTCACTGCCCGCCCTATACAACTATTTTAAGGTAATACCTTTAAACTATTTTGAGCCATTCTTTGATTGTCTAAATAAAATTCAAACTTCCAATTTCCAGGTTGCTCATAATTTTTAAAGTTGTACCCGCACCAAGTTTTTAGTCTATCTGCAGTTGTCATTAAACGAGATTGACCCTGAGCCACCAATTTTCCTTGAGGGTTAAATAACTTACAAATACCTTGATATTCTCCCTTTGACAAGTTAGTGACACTGACCGCAAAATAGACTTTCTGTTGTTTTTTTAAAGACACAAAATCTATAATATTGGGGGATATTATCTCGCTAGTTAACATCACTTGAGTCACAGGTTTTAAATTCGGTTTTCTGGCTTCGGATTGAGATTTAACTACTTGTTGAGGTTTAGGAGATTTCAGGATAAACGGGATAAAAATAGCAGCACTTGCTGTCAACACTCCGATTGATATGAGTGGAAGTTTTGATGTTTTAGGCTGGCGAACTACCTTCAGGGGAATTAAATCATTGAGGGCTGCATCTGCGGAAGCATAGCGGTGTTTCAAATTCGGTTGCACCATTTTTTGCAGCCAGTCAAGAAATTCTGGAGTTAGCTGCGGTAAGCGATATTTAAAATTAATCCGCCCCGTGTCGTCCATCAAGCTGCCAATTTCGGTAGAATTGATGCCGATTAGCAAGCAAATTAGCGTGGCGCCGAGACTGTATAAATCGGATGCGACTGTTAGCTGGCGGTTGAACATTTGTTCTGGCGGCATAAAGCCCAAGGTGCCTTTGACAACGCTGCTGGCAGCGACTTCTCCCCCGCCGATTCTAGCAAATCCGAAATCGACAAGGCTGACATTGAGGCGATCGTCCACCAAGATATTTTCCGGCTTTAAATCTCGGTGGATAACTGGCGGCACCCGATTTTGCAGGTATTTGAGTATTTCTAACACAGAGATAGCAATTTGCTTGGTTTTTTGCGGTGTTTGCTGCGGCGAAGTTGCCAGGGAATTAGCATTTTTGTATTCCTGTACCATGCAGAAACCCGATGCAGTTTGGAAAGAATCTAAATAACGGGGAATGTTGGGGTTATCGAGTGCCCGCAAAATCTGAATTTCTTTTTCATAAGCTTGATATTCCGCCCAATTAGCGCCAGTCTGGGCAAATTGAAATTGTTTGACAACAACGGAACGTTTGGTATTAATTTCGGTAGCGAGATAAGTAACTCTACCGCCCGCGCGGTTGTGTCCGAGTTCGCGAGTTACTTGATAGCCGTAGTTGGAAAAGTCAGGAAAATTATTCATAGCTTGGCAATCACAACTTCAGTTCCAAAAAGGTTTGTAGTAAGGACTTCAGTCCTCAAAAAATCAGTAAAACAAGCGAGCCATTATTTAAGGTTTAATTAAACTAGCTTGTAATTTGCGATAATTAGCAATAATTCTATTCGGTTTAAAAACAATCATCTCAAGTAATGGAATAGCCGTGACAGCTAAAGAGGCGATTGTCGCTCCTCCTACAGCTACTATTTCCATTGGTTCAACCCATTCTCGTTGAGCGACAACGTTTAAAAACAGTCGAAATGCTACTCCCAAGCTATTACAAAATCCGGCAGCGAGAAAAGCTATTGTTTTACGACGTATGTTAATAATGCTTCTGAGGCTAGTCTGCTCGTCAATCGGATTATGAAAAATCGTATAAACTATCATGCAACACAAATTGGTTAGCAAAATAAAAAATGCTGCCCAGGAACCTTCACCCTCGATCATTGCCGCGAGAATAAGCAATGCACATAATAAAAATTGCACGATAATAGCCAGAGTCATAGCCAAAGCCCTATTCATCATACTTCCAAGTGCAGCTCCACATAAACTAAAGAATATCGGCGCAATTACCATCCATATCAAGGCAGCAATTGATAGAATTATATTGTTCGATTTGGGAAAATTACCAAGAACTTCAATAAAACCAGACTTAACAAAAAAAGATAAAATTAATCCTATTAGCGATCCCAATAATCCTCCTACCCAAGTTTTTTTATTACCCTGTGATTCTGCTAAGAGTGTGATTTCAGCAACGGCAAATCCATAGACTAAGCTCATAATAATACCGAAAGCAATGTCATAGGCGTCGCCCATATTAAAGAGAAAGGCGAATAAGACAAAGCAGCACATAAAAATCAGGTTGCCCTTAGACAATAAAGTAGTTAGTTCTGGTATAGGGAGGGTAGCTGTTGTGACTTGGATTTCTAGTTTATAACTGTCGGGTTCGGAATTAGTATGCAAGATTATATAGCGATCATAAGCTTGACTTGCCAGCAATTGTGTGGTATCAACTAGGATTTTGCAAGCAACATTATTGCTCTCAAATTTCTGCGGCTCAAACGATATCCAAGGGTGGTCGTAAGGTGTGTGTGGCGGGTCGTTCGGATGCGCGGCAACTTCCCATCTGCCCGCAAGCATTGTATCTGGAATTGGGTTGCTAATTTCGATTACTTCTGTTATTGTTTCTCCCAATTCTGTAGCGGTTAACTCCAGGCGCTCGCGATTACTTCTGACTTTCGGCAAGCGGCTAACATCGAGAGATTCCAGAACGGCTAAAGCATTAGCGGCTGACTTGTATCGGTCTTGCAATCTCGGTGCTACCATCCTTTCCAGCCAGTTCATCCAACCCTGCTGCAACGGCGGTACTAAATGCCGAAAATGAATGCTATAATTATCACCGATCAAGTTGCCGACATCCCCAGATTTCGTACCAGTTAACAAACAAATTAGCGTCGCACCCAAGCCGTAAAGGTCGGATGCTTGTGTTAATTCCCGGTTAAACATTTGCTCTGGTGGCATGAATCCCATTGTGCCTTTGACTACGCTGCTGGCGGCGATGTTTCCGCCTCCCAAGCGCGCAAAACCGAAGTCTACTAGGTAAACATTTAACTCGTCATCGATTAACAAGTTTTCCGGTTTGATGTCGCGGTGGATTACGGGCGGTTTTTGGGATTGCAGGTAAGCTAGAATTTCTAAAGTTGCGATCGCAATTTGCTTGATATCCGGCGGCGAAAAAGTCCGGGCGACAGCAGATTCGGCATTTTTGTATTCCTGCACCATGCAGAAACCGCTGTCAGTTTGAAAAGAATCGAGATAGCGTGGAATGCCAGGACGATCCAGATTTTGCAAAACTTTAATTTCTTGTTCGTAAGCTTCGTATTCTGCCCAGTTAGCACCTAACTGGGCAAATTGAAATTGCTTAATTACAACGGATTTTTTTGTGTTAATTTTTGTGGCGAGATAGGTGACGCGGCCGCCCAAACTGTTGTATCCGATTTCGCGACTTATTTGATAGCCATGTTGGAAAAAGTCAGGAAAAGCGTTCATAGGTAATTACTATGCTTTGTAGTAAGGACTTTAGTCCTGAAGCCGTTATCTTATAAGGACTTTAGTCCTTACTAAGAACGAAACGATCGCTCCTACAAACATAACTTTTTTGAAAAAAGGCGGCAAGTGTGATAGGATTTGATTTCGCGATCGGTTCTAGCGGGGAGCAGCCGTTAGAGGAAACGGGGAAAGTTCGGTGCAAGTCCGGCGCTGTCCCGCAACTGTAATGAAACGCTTGTTGTTTCTAAAGTCAGAATGCCCGCCGATATCTAACTCACTTTTGAACGCATCTGCGAGGTACGGATGATGGATGGAATTAATGCGGCTGTACGCACAAAGCACAATCTGTTTGTTTGCACTGCTTGCGCTAGTGTTTGGAAAAACGGCAAGCGCGAAGGCAAAAGCGGCGGCCAACAATTTATGGAAAATTTGTCGCAACTCGCTAAAGATTGGGAGTTTTCTGATAAGTTTGAGATTCAAGAAGTTGAGTGCATGAGTGCTTGCAGTCACTCTTGTGCGGTGTCTTTTGCTGCTGTAGGAAAGTACACTTATCTGTTTGGCGATTTACCAGCAAATGAGGCGGAAAGCATCGAGGCGGTACTCGAATGCGCGGGTCAATACTATGCTAAACCGGACGGTTTGTTGCCTTGGTCTGAGCGTCCTCAAGCTCTGAAAAAAGGCGTTTTAGCAAAGATTCCACCGCTGGCAAATTAGAGCCTTTCTCGTTACCATGCTCTGTCCATTGGTGACAACTTAACTTCAAACCGACCGTTTCTCTTGTTTTTATCGAAATCTAGATTCCCCCTAACCCCCCTTAATAAGGGGGGGACAAGAAATATTCTCAAAGTCCCCCTTCTTAAGGGGGATTTAGGGGGATCTAGATTTCGCCTAAAAGCGACTTTTATTGTAGGTTTCCGTCTTAAGTTGTTACCTACGTTCTCGGCCTGGGATCGCATAGCCAGAGGCTCGGCCTCGTGTTAAAAGCGCTCCTTTATTCCAGCGAGGCAACAGCCTCTAGATCGGTATTCCCAGGCAGAGCCTCGGAACAAGATATCCCACCACCAAATAAGCACAAAATTATCAATGCACAAAATCCCTGTTACTGTCATCACTGGTTTTCTCGGTAGCGGCAAAACTACTTTAATTCGCCACTTATTGCAAAATAATCACGGTCGCCGCATTGCTGTTCTGGTTAACGAATTTGGCGAAATCGGAATTGACGGAGAACTCCTGCGCGATTGTCAAGTTTGCGACGAAGAAGAAAATGTCAGCAGCAATATTGTAGAACTAACAAATGGTTGTCTTTGCTGCACTGTTCAAGAGGAATTCTTGCCGACTATGCAGGAACTGTTGAAGCGCAGAGAACAAATTGATTGTATTGTAATAGAGACTTCTGGCCTCGCACTTCCTAAACCTTTGATTCAAGCTTTTCGCTGGCCGGAAATTCGCACCGGTGCTACTGTGGACGGTGTTGTTGCTGTTGTCGATTGCGAAGCTATTGCTAGCGGTACTTTTGTCGGTGATATCGATGCTTTGATGGCACAGCGACAGGCTGATGATAGTTTGGATCACGAAACTCCGATCGAGGAATTGTTTGAAGACCAGTTAGCCTGTGCCGATATGGTACTTTTAACGAAGGTCGATCGCGTAGATGCGGAAACTCACAAGAAAGTCCAAAGCTGGTTGCAACAAGAGTTGCGTCCGAGTGTAAAAATTGTGCCCTGCAAAGGTGGCGAAATTAACCCTGATGTGATCATGGGATTTAATGCGGCGGTTGAGGATGATTTGGAGTCTCGCCCCAGTCACCACGATGCTGAGGAGGAACACGAACACGATGATGATATTAACTCGACTTACTTTATTGCCGATCGCGAATTTGAACCTGAAGCATTGGTGAAAAAACTGCAATCCTTGATGCAGCAGGAGGAAATATATCGGATTAAAGGGTTTGTGGCGGTTCCCAAGAAACCGATGAGGATGGTGTTGCAAGGTGTGGGCTCGCGGATAGAATATTTTTACGATCGTCCTTGGCAACCTTCTGAACTCCGCCAAACCAAATTAGTGCTGATCGGTCGAGAGTTAGAGCGCGATCGAATTGCAGCTATGATTAACAATTAATTGTCATCTGAGAGGGGCGGGTTTATCGATATTTTGAATGGCAGCAAATATTATTGGTAAAACTTGCCCCGACAAGCTCTGACAAACAATTTATTAACATTATTTAATATTGTGGGCGCTGCCAGCAGGTCTGGTGTACAATAGCGATAATGGTTATCATTGTACAATAATCGAGGTCAAGTATGGTGACTGCTGGGGCGATCGAATCAGTTCCTGTTACCGTTCTCACAGGCTATTTAGGTGCAGGCAAAACCACGCTGCTGAACCGCATTTTAACACAGGAACACGGCAAAAAAGTTGCAGTCATCGTCAACGAATTCGGCGAAGTAGGCATCGACAACCAACTGATAATTGATGCCGATGAAGAAATTTTCGAGATGAACAACGGCTGCATTTGCTGTACAGTCCGAGGCGATTTAATTCGGATTATCGGTAACTTAATGAAGCGGCGAGACAAATTCGATCACATAGTCATCGAAACCACAGGTTTAGCCGACCCCGCACCCGTAATTCAAACCTTTTTTGTAGACGAAGATATGCGGGGCAAATTGCTGCTAGACGCAGTTGTCACGGTAGTCGATGCCAAACACATCTGGCAGCACTGGGAGGCAGACGAAGCTCAAGAACAAATTGCCTTTGCTGATGTAGTTTTGCTCAACAAAACTGATTTAGTGACTGACGAAGAATTGGCCGAATTAGAAAAGCGAATTCGCGCCATGAATGCAATGGCAAAAATTCACCGTACCCGCAACGCTGAATTAGAAATGGATGCTTTGTTGGGCATCAAAGCATTTGATTTGAACCGGGCCTTAGAAATCGAACCAGACTTTTTGGGCGAACACACTCACGAACACGACGAAACTGTTACTTCGGTCGCAATAGTAGAATCTGGCGCTATTGACCGCAACAAATTCAGTGATTGGATGGAGGAATTGTTGCGAACTCAAGGCCCGAATATCTTTCGGACAAAAGGAATTTTGAATGTTGCCGCAGACAACAAGCGATTTGTTTTCCAAGGAGTACACATGGTGTTCGATGGCCGACCGGATAGACCTTGGAAAGCCACCGAAACTCCGAAAAATGAACTCGTATTCATCGGCCGCAACTTAAACGAAAATCAATTGCGAGAGGATTTCCGTCGGTGTCTAGTTTAAAAAGTAGCGAACAAACCCTGAAATTTCACGCCGCAGCCATGCTGTCTGACTACCTAACTGCTGTTACTTGGTCGCGGGATGGCACAACTTTAGGAGTCTGTTCTGCGGCAGGCGAAGTGATGCTGGCGAAAGTAGGGGCAGTTAATGAATTGTCATTGCAAACGCTACAAACTGCCACGGGTAAATCAGCCGATTGCTTGTCTTTTTCCCGCGACAGCCAATTCCTAGCTGCTGGCGGACAAGATGGAAAAGTGCGAATTTGGCGCGTTAATTCTGGGGAATTAATTGCTGATTTGGATAACCAGCGCGTTTGGGTTGATAAGTTAGCTTGGAGTCCCAACTGCAACCAGTTAGCTTTCAGTATGGGTCGCTACGTTCAAGTATGGAATGTTGAGGATAATGTTGTGGAAGTAACGCTGAATTTCGAGTCATCATCTATACTCGATTTAGCATGGCATCCGATGGTTCAATATCTGGCAGTTAGCGGCTATCAAGGCGTCAAAGTTTGGCATGGCGAAGACTGGGACGAAGACCCGGAAATTTTATCAGTACCCTCCGCAACTGGTGCAGTTTCTTGGTCGCCACAAGGGGAATATTTAGCTTGCGGCAATATGGACAATACTCTAATTGTTAATGAATGGGGCAATTTTGAACCCTGGGTAATGCAGGGTTTTCCGGGGAAAGTTCGGGAGTTAGCTTGGTCGGATAAAACTAATTCCTTGGGTGCGCCTTTGTTAGCTGCTGCGAGTTCTGAAGGTATTTCAGTGTGGGAAAAACACGCTGATGAAAGTATCGGTTGGGATTCTTGGGGGTTAGAACTGCATGAAAAAGTGGTAAATGCGATCGCGTTTCAACCTAACACATTTTTATTAGCTTCCGCAGCCGCAGACGGTCAAGTTTGTTTGTGGGAGGAAGCAGAACGATTGCTGCAAATACTAGAAGGTGCAGAGGGTGGTTTTTCCTGTCTCGCATGGCATCCCGAAGGTCAGTTTCTCGCCGCTGGCGGCTGTGGAGGCGAATTGCTGGTTTGGTCATAAATCTATGCGCGGCAAATAGTTCGGGCTGAGCAAGCTGTTATAAGTAGGGCGTTAAATTACTTTTTGCGTAAGTAAGCGTAAAAAACGTACAACAGATAGAGCCTGTGCGTCCTGGACTGTTATCCTCTCTTTCTTGTCAAAATTCCTTGACTGGGACTGAACAGCAAAGCCCCTAAAAATAACCCAAAAATAACTAATACAATTGCCGCCCCAGACGGCATATTAAAATAATAGCTGAGATACATACCAGTTACGCTAGCTGTAATCCCAATAATTGCTCCTAATCCCATCATTAAATGTAGCTCTTTTACCAACAAATACGCCGTTATTCCCGGCCCGATTAACAGAGAAATTACTAACAGCGCCCCCACAGTTTGCAAACTCGCAACAATCGTCAGCGTAATCGCCGAAATCATCCCCAAATAAATCAAGTTTACAGGTAAACCGGACGCTTGCGCCCCCAGCGGATCAAAAGTATAAAAGAGCAATTCTTTGTAAAGGAGTTTAACCGCTACCAAAATAATCAAAGTTATGACAAAAGTCTGCTGCACGTCAGCCGGTGCAACTGACAAGATATTCCCGAACAAGAACCCGTCTAAATCTAACTTGGTTGTCCGCAACAGGCTAATCAGCGTGACGCTAATTGCTAAGAAAGTAGATAGAATTAATGCCATCACGGCATCAATTTTTAGACGAGATTGCGATTGAATCCATGCCATAATTACCGCGCTTATAATTCCCGATATAAACGCGCCGATCGAAATATTGAAACCTAAAGAAAAAGCTACTGGCAATCCTGCTAATACCGAATGGGCAATCATGTCAACCATCATTCCCATTTGCTGTACAATTAAGTAGGAACCGACAACGGCACAGAGAATTCCTAGCAATATGCCGACGGCGATCGCATTTCGCATAAACTCGAATTGTAGTGGCTCAATTAGTAGGTTTAACATTGAATTACATCAATAATAGGATTTTTTTAACTACTTTTAACTACAATAAACTGCACAGGCGGGACGCCCGTGCCACAATCAACTTTAAAGATAAATCTTTTTTTGCTTAGGCAGCAACTAAACTTAAATCATATCCATAGGCTTTTTGAATATTGGCTGCGGTGAGGACTTCCCGGCAGGAACCAGTTGCAATTAACTGCTTATTTAGCAATAATAAATTGTCGTACTGTTTTAAAGTTTCACCTAAATCGTGGCTGATTACTAGCAATGTTTTATTCTCAGCTTTTAGTTCGGCAAAAATATCGAAAATAATTTCTTCGGTTGCTTTGTCGATCGCGTTAAAAGGCTCGTCGAAGAAGAATAAATCGGCTTGTTGGGCGATCGACCTTGCTAAGAAAATCCGCTGCTGCTGTCCGCCAGACAGTTCGCCAATTTGCCGATCGCGCAAATCCCACATTCCTACCCGCAGCAAAGCAGCTTTGACCAATTCTTGCGACTGCTTCGAGGGACTGCGAAACCAACCTGTCTGGACAGTTCGCGCCATCATCACCGCATTCCACACCGTAATCGGATAATCCCAGTCAATTTGGGATCGCTGCGGCACGTAAGCCACGCGCGACAACTGTTCCTTCAGCAGCCGCCCCTGATATTTCACCAAACCCCGACAGGCCGGGATCAATCCCAACATGGCTTTCACCATCGTGCTTTTCCCCGCGCCGTTGGGGCCGAACACACCAGTTAATTGTCCGGATTCTAAATGGAAATTCACGCTGTTGAGGGCGGAAATTCCGCGATAATTGACAGCCAAGTCTTGCACTTCTAACATAATTCAAAATTTTGAGAACGATTCTTGTTCGTAGCTACTAGAATAGGATAACTCGAAAAAGCAATAACGATTATCGTTCCAAAGGTGAAAATGTTAAAGAAGTTGGTTGGAAAAACCCGCAGATTGTGGGGGGTGGCTGTTTTGGCGATTGGCTGCGGAGTGGTTGGGTGCAGTGGAGGGCCGAACGCAAGCAATCCGGTGTCAGAGAGTCCGGCCGCGACTCAAACTCAAGCCAGTCCCGCCGCCAACTTGCCCAAAGTCGTCGCCACGACTGGCGTTATCTGCAACCTAACAAAAGAAATCGCTCAAAGTTCGATCGACACCACCTGTCTAATCGAGCCGGGAGACGACCCCCACGCCTACCAAACCAAGCCGGAAGACCGCAAAGCGATTGAAACAGCAAATCTAATTTTCTACGGCGGCTACAACCACGAACCCAGCATCATTAAGTTAATTGAATCTAGCAATAATTCCGCACCCAAAATCGCCGTCCACGAACTCGCCGTTCCCAAACCGCTGATGGGCAAAGACGAGCACGAACACGAACACGGTGAAGATAAAGCGGAAAACCAACCCCATGCAGAAGGCGAAAAAGTCCCTGACCCTCACGTTTGGCATAACCCTGAAAATGGCATCCGTATGGTAGAAACAATTCGCAATGAATTGAGCAAAGTTTCCCCCGCCAATGCTCAACTTTATGCCAAAAATGCAGCAAGCTTAACAGATGAGTTGCAAAAAATAGATACTTGGATAAAAGCTCAAATTGCGACTATTGCACCAGAAAAACGGAAGTTAGTAACAACTCACGATGCTCTGAGTTACTATGCCGATGCTTACGGTTTGGAGATGGCTGGAGCTTTGCAGGGTGTGACGACAGAGGAACAGCCCACAGCAGCAAGAATTGCCGCATTGTCCTCAGAAATTAAGAGCACAGGAGTGCCGACAATTTTTGCCGAAACCACAACTAATCCGAAGTTGATGGAGACTGTGGCGAGGGAGGCAAATGTCGAGATTTCCGACAAAGAACTTTACAGCGACGAGTTGGGCGGCCCCGGCACGGGTGCTGATACATATCAGGGAATGTTGAAAACTAATACTTGCGCGATTATTTCTGGCCTCGGTGGCAATTGTACTTCTTTTGCCGGAGAAACTGCACCAAATCCCAAACCATAGAATTTTCTAAAGTTTGCCTACTAGCAAGCACCTTACCTTTGCTGGGTACGCAGAAAAAAGCAGCGCTCGCAATCGCAGGGGTTTTCGATTGCAAACGCTGCGTTGGTAGCGATGACTTTAAGGTGAATTTTGCTCCTCGGTACTGGGGGGTTTTTGGCCAATTCCTAATTGCTTCTTAGAGGATTTTAAGTCTTTCCAAAGCATCTTAATATCTTTATAGGCTTTCTCAGCGCTAATTTTACCCCCTGTTTCCAGCGAGCAAATATAAGTTATTTTTTGAGCAAACTCCTGCAAGTTGGCATTAAACGCCAAGTTTTCTGGCGTGAAATCACCGTAGTAGCGATTGCGAGGATGTAAAAAATCTTCCCGCTCTTTCATTGCCCCCTCCTAATTAAACTTTTGGTATTCAACTTTTGGTTCGGTCTCTGCTGTTAATAGCACTATTTGTACTCAGTATCGCGGCGCTAACTTGCTTCTATTGTATTGCGTAAGTAGCAATTGTGCTTTTTCGCTCTGTATTTAGTCTATTAATGCAGTCTTAACCTTAAGTTAGCTTTATCTTAACTTTTCTTTAACCTAAAAGCAAAAAAATTGGGAAATGCGCTGTTGGCATCTCCCTTTAGATATATTTGGCAGTTGTTGATTAACCTTTTCTGAAGCGGAATATTTATTTGTGGCACTCGCAGCCTGTGTGGCCACAGCCTTGGCCGTTGGGGTGCCCGTCAGCGCAAGCACTGGAACAGTATGTTTTGCCGTTTTTTTCAATGGCTTCACTGGCGTTGACAACGCACGAACATGAAGGACAGGCACATTTTGTTTGGGTGGCAGTAGTCATTTGAGCTTCTCCTGGTGGGGTTGTGGATATCTACTAATATCTGAACACATATTCAGATATTAGTCAAGGGAATGTAAAAGTTTTGTTACAAAAGGTTTGCCGATCGCACTAAAATGAAAATGAGAATTAAAATTAGCCGGGAAAAGATGTCACCCAACTCTGCTGTTAATGGAGCGATAAGTCAGCCTCACCAACAAAACGATACACCAATGTGCGATCGACCGCACCTAGTTGACAGTGTAAGGGCAGGGGACATCCAAACACAAGTTCTCAACACCGCAAAAGCTCAGCGGATGGCTGAGTTTTTCAGTCTTTTGGGAGATGCGAATCGCCTACGGCTGCTATCGGTTTTGGCAAAACAAGAACTGTGCGTGTGTGACTTGGCTGCAGCGTTGAGTATGAGCGAGTCAGCAGTATCGCACCAGTTGCGGGCATTGCGGGCGATGCGGTTGGTAAGTTACCGCAAGGTTGGGAGACAAGTTTTTTATAGTTTACTCGATCGCCACGTTTTTGAACTTTACCAAGCAGTCGCCGAACACTTAGACGAAGCAGATTAAGCTTTTGGGCATTGGGCATTGATAATGGATTTAAAATTGTGTAGGGGCGGCTTTTACCAATAATTTCAGCCTAAGACCAATAATCTCGTAAACCCGCCCTCACCAAACTCAATATCAATCTTGGACGGTGTGGCCCGTAGCAACAACCGCCTGTGTAATAGACTCTTCAGAAGCTTGAGCTTCTACTGTAACAGTCTTAGCTGCGACATCCACATTGACAGTAGCATCGGAGTCAACAGTTTTGATGGCTTTGGTAATTGTATCAGCGCAGCCAGAGCAGACGATCGAGGGAACGTTAAGTAGTATTGCCATAATTAAGCAAAATTTCGTAGATGACAGTATTATTTTTTATTTTAATCTAAATTCGTGAAACACGCGCTTTCCCGGATTTCGGCAGGGGTTTCAACCCCTGCCTCAAAGCTCAATTCGGTTTTAACCGACTGTAGAGTTTGACCTTAAAAGTTATAGATTATTTCCTACCCATATCACTTCAAACTTAATACCTCTGAAGGCACATTAATCTCGGGTATGCGGCGCCCAACGGCGGCGGCTACAGGCCGCAAACTCGCAACTAAATCTACCATATCTGGTAAAGAAAGAGCTTGCCGCGCGTCAGAAACCGATTTTTCTGGTTGCGGGTGACACTCAATAATTAATCCGTCTGCACCGCAAGCAACCGCTGCTTTGGCTAGTGGTGCGACTAATTCTCGCTTGCCGACTGCGTGAGAAGGGTCTACTATTACTGGCAAATGAGTTAACTGTTTCAGCGCTACGACTGCACCTAAATCTAATACGTTTCGGGTGTAATTGTCGAAGCTGCGGATGCCTCTTTCGCAGAGAACTACATGAGGATTTCCGTGGCTGAGAATGTATTCGGCGGCCATCACAAATTCTTCGATTGTGGCTGATAAGCCGCGTTTTAGTAAGACTGGTTTTCCGGCTTGACCGATCGCCTTTAGTAACTCGAAGTTTTGCATATTCCGACTGCCTAATTGCAGCATATCAGCATAGGTGACAACTGGCTCGATTTGGGCGATCGACATTACCTCTGTCACGATGGGCAAACCGTAACGCCGGCTGACATCGGCTAAAATTTCCAGTCCCTCAATTCCCATCCCTTGGAAAGCATAGGGAGATGTGCGGGGTTTGTAGACTCCGCCTCGCAAAGCTTGCACGGAGGCGGCGGATAGTTGGCGGGCGACTGTTTCCATTTGTGCAGGACTTTCGACGGTACAGGGGCCGCCGATGATTAATAATTCTTGGCCGCCGACTGAGACTGTTTCTGAGAGTTTGACGATTGTTTGGTGTTCGGGATGAGATTTGGTTACCAGTTTGGCTTCTAACATGAGGGAATTCTCCTGGAAATTTAAGTGGGTGGTTGACAACAAAAAACCCGGCACTTTTAAGAGTTCCGGGTTGGTGCGAAAAGACAGCGCGACAATTTACCCAGAACTTTTGTTGGGCCAAAAATAAAAGCTGTAGTACCAGTTACTGAATAATGTCATTGCTGTTTTCGCTTGTAGTCGATTGGTTGTTGGGAAAAGAAGTAGAAAAAACAAAACCGCAGGTGTTAATCTGCGGTTCGCCCGGATGTTCACAGTGAATTACCAATTCACTCCGGGCGAACTTGGCTGTACCAAAAATAAAAATAGCTGTTGGCTGTGAACATAGCTGAAGTGCTGCGATTTGTGGATTAAACACAATACTATTGCACAAGCTAGCACAGGGAGACTGGGATGTCAAGCATTGTTTGTCAAATGTAGGGAAAGGGCAAGGCCCATTGGTGTCATCGTCTTAAGCCGACTATCTGCCAGTCCGCGAGTCCGCCAGGGAATTCAACCCCTGCCGGACTATGGATTTTACCCTAAGTTGAAACCAATGGGCTTTGCGGTTTCCCTACTATGATGTTAATCCCAGCCGAAGTCTCGATCGCACAATTCGGCTAGTCTTTGGTTGTGCGATCGAAAATATGCTCTCAATTGCTCGTATACGGTCTCGCTGATGGGGGGATATTGGGTGGCGTTGTATTTTTCGTAGGTTTGTAGTTGGTGGGGCGGCAATTCTAGAAATTCTAAGACGCTGTTGTATGTGCCGAAGGGATTGGTATACAAGTCTTCGCTTTTGAGGATTAAAAGTTGTGATTTGGGAAAAAGTTTCATCCAGGCTGGGAGTTGATCGGCGTAAATGCCGCGCGTTAGATAACTGTGGTGTTGGTGTTCGTAACTGTAGTAGTTTGGGTTGGCTATGAGTTTTTCTATTTCGCCTTTGAGTCTTTCGGGCTCGGAGGCGATCGCACTTTCTAATGATAGGGATTCGTAGCCTATTTTGATATAGTAATAATAGTGGGATATTGCGCGTTCTACTGGGTTTCTCAGCAGGGCGATTATTTTAACTTTGGGAAATAAATCGTGGATTCGTTGCGGTACTTGGGGGTGACAGATGTAGTAGGGGCTGGCTTCTCCGGTTAGTAGATTTTCGCCTGTTTGGGGCTGGGGAAATTGGGCATAGTACCAGTCGGGGCTTTTGTCGAAGTTGAAGTCGAAGTAATGGATTTCTTTTTGGGCAGCGGGGGCGATTTGGGGATGTTGGATTAAGTAATTGTACAGGGATGTTGTGCCGCCTTTTTGGGCGCCGATGATGATAAAGTCGGGGGCTTTGGGAGTTTGTTTCATGGGTGGGGGTGGTAGGTTTATATTTGGCACTTGTACTGACAGTGCGCCGGGGGTCAAATGGAAATTCGATCGCACTTTGACGCATGGCAGAAATTCGATCGCAGTTTGACGCATTACGGAAATTCGATCGCCCAATTTAGATTTGATCCCGCTGACAGGCATAACCACTCGATGGGCCGGTCGTGATTGTGGATTCCGGTGGTTGAAAGCGCTAGCAACGCGAACACACCAACAAAGCCCGCGAGACAAGGACTGGGAAATACATCGGATACGATCCCGATCACTGTTTTTGGGTGATCGAATTCACTCTCGCTCTGGCGACTGACATTTCAATTTAACTAGATTAGAGTGGAGTTAGGAAGATCTAATTCGTGCGGGGCAAATCTTTCGCGGAAAAATATATTATCGGCGGCGATTTTGGTTGCGGGTTTGTGGGTTTTATTTTTCAGCCAAGGTACAGATTTAAATTTGTGCAAGAGGCTGATATGCAAGTTGCAAAAAATGGGAACAATAAAGATGGGATTGTACTGTCGAGCAGTAACTACCAGCAATACCATCTCTGAAATTATTCAGGAAGGCGTCAATGTTTAAGAGCAAATTATCCAAAGTTATCGTATCCCTGCTGCGGCGGATTGCTGGTGTTACCAGATCCGGGGCCAAGCGGCTGATGAGAGCAATGCTGCAAACCCTGATGGCTATGGGCCGGAGGGCGAGACTGCCGGTGGCGGGGTTTGTGCTGCCGACGGTGACGATGGTGTTGCTGGTAGTTATATTGTTGACTGTGGCAATTACGCTGCGATCGTTTGATCGGGCCAATACGGCGCGTAACGTGCGCGTGAGCCAGCAGGTGCTGGCGGCCGCGACTCCGGCGCTCGATCGGGCAAAAGCGAAAATTGAATATATGCTGCGGGAAGACCCGCAAAGACCGACGGCGACTCCATCCGATGCAGAAATGTACCGGATTATGTCATCTTATGATGCAAATAATGACTTTTATACGTTCGCGGGTGAGGAACGCCTGGTACTCCGAGCCGATTTAGATAACAACGGCACTCCCGACCCTACCCCTGCGAACCTAAGAAGCTCGCTTTTTAGGGCACCTAACCAAGAAAATGAAGAGCTAAATACTGCTTGGAGATATCCCGTCGATACCAATAATGACGGGATATTTGACACTTTTACTCTTTACGGAATCTACTTTCGCACTCCAAAAAGTGTAAATCCAAGGCCGAGAAAGGAACTGGACGCCAGAACACGGCCAATGCAAACAGGAACCATCAACCCAGCCTGTACTCAAGGAGAGGGTACGGTTGCAAGTTTGGTAGGGGACTCCGGTTGGGAAAGAATAACGGGCCGGCTCCAGAAAAGTTTCTTTGTTTACACGGTTAACGTACCGATTACCCAGACAGAAGCTAGCACATTGGGTAATCGGTATCAAGCTTTCGCTGGAACCCCCAGCATATCTGCTCTGGAATACCAGCAAGATCAAAGCCGCATTCCTCTGAGCAACAATGCCGTTGTATATGAAGACGACTTAGATATATCGCCTGGACCTCCGTTGAATCTAAACGGGCGGATATTGACAAATAGCAACTTCTTGGTAACAGGCTTAAATAATCCAAATACGGTACAAATACATCAAGTTAGTAGCAAGCAATCTTGTTTTTACGATCAAGAAAATAGCAGAATAATCGTAGGCGGTAATGTTGTGAACGGGTGGGCGGGCAACAGTGGGCAGCGAAATGCCGTGGGAGTACATCTTTTCAGAAGCATAAGCGACCCAAACGAACCCAATACAAATGCGCCAACAATTAACAACGCCGCCAATCAATCTGTAGATCAAAACAGCCTTCAGGTACTGTACAACAACAACGCTTACTCCGAGCGGTTAGCGGCCCTAGTAGCGGGTCAAATACAAGCAGACCCAACAGGTACTAACGACCCGGTTTCTGTTCAACAAGCACAGCGGGCCCCCAAGAGTCAGAGTCGCGCTCAAGCATTACAAGATTATTTTAAAGAACGGCTGCGGAAAGTTACTTTTGCAGAAGCACCCCTCGCCAGCGCGGTCAACGGAAAGTATTTAGATCCGAATGTACCGAACACTTCCTACAGAATTCAAGACGCCGGTAACAACAACAGTCTCAGACCAGCAGATGATACTTGGAGCCTTCCTAATGGAACTGCGACAGTAGGCGCTACTGCAGGGGCGGGACTTAATATTCGTCCCACTCAGCTACCAGCCGAAGACCCCGCTCAGTTAAAACTTACCGACAGCGAAAATTTTTTGGGCAATCGAGTTACGGTAGGCAACAACTTGCCAACACTGCGGTGGAACGGCACGACCTTTACTAATGAGGCTCAGCAAGTAGATGGCACCACTACATGGGCAAATAACGGCCCAGTTCGCACCCGCACACCGCAAGTAACCAAACTTGCTGACGTGGGAGCAACAGACCGCGGCAACGGTGTCGGCGAAGCACCCGACCCCGCAAATCCTTTCCGAGATGGTTTCTGGGAAAAAAGCGCGACTGAACAACCGAGAACTCCCCTTGACGGTGTTGGTGGTCTGCGGGTAATTACCAGTGCAGGAGTTTACGATCGCACTAATTCCTTCCTGCCGCCACCTACCTGGATACATAGTAACGGTACAAGGAGAACGGGTCCGGCATCCATTGCTATCACTCCCATTCCTGCCGCCAATACTTACGACGACCCGGAAACTCCCGCTCCGGAACAGTACCGCGTCGTGTGGCCCGACTCGATGCCGATGTCACCCCTGGGCCCGGGTTCTCAAGTATGGAACAATACTACCAATGGCCCTAACCCCGGTAACTGGACTCCCTGGCTAGCAGCTTGGTCTAGTGTTAGCGATATCAGCGCAACTCTCCCACGAGCAGAGACAAGTCCTAATTTTGTTAATGAAAACCCAAACCAAGCCAATCGCAAATTTGCCAAAGGCGACTTGCGGATGCGGGCAAGCGCAGTGTATCAGTATGCAAATGGCTACGACCCAGTAGCACAAGCAGCAGCAGGAACCCAACCAGTTCAAACCCCCTTGGCCTGCGTCAGCAGCTACTACGACCCCAGCAACGCTTCCACAGCGAGAAACATCGGAGCCCTGCCCGATGTTAGTGGAGAAGGAGCGCTCGCACCAGATGTCGCAATACGCCAAGGAACAAGAGGAACACAGCAGGCCTTTATCGGCTCTAACAACGGCCTCACCTACGGCCCCCCGACAAGAGCGCGACCCGGCGCTTCAAACCTTAACGTCGCTACAGGCTTGCTCACCGGTGGAGACCCTATTTTGGAAGCCCAGGCAAATATGGTTTTTCCTGACGGTAGGTTTGCCAACGGGCCGTTGAGAACCGCCCTCCAAGTGGCTCCAGCCGCTCGCACCCTAGCACAACAAGCAGCTATTGACTCAACTAATTGTGCGCTACAAATACTTGACGACTCGATCGCTCGTGCTCCTGCACTGATTCCTGACGGGGCAATTCAGGAAGTAGCATTTATCAACGGCAGAGAAGTCAAGGCGGTCGATCGCGACGATCCGAGAACGATCGTCAACGAAGCCTTTACCCTCAGCAGTCCACTGGGTACAGCCCCACCTGCTGCACAATTAACAGGCAATTACAACCAACCCCTAGAAGAACGGGAACCCCTAGAAATTCGAGCCACTCAGCTTGACTTAGCTCAACTTAAAAGCTCGCCCGCTCCAACAATTACTAACGGGCCAGCCCCGGAATATTTGTTGCCAAACAGCGGGATTATTTATGCTAGCCGCGACGATGCGCTGCCTGATCGCAGCTCTCGATCAACAATTCCATTGACGGACAAAGCAGTCAGTCCTACAGACTACCTACTCGACCCAACCCGCAAGCCTAACGGCATTGTCCTGATTAACGGTCAGCAGCTATTTCGCGGTCCTGGTCCCAACCCCATATCACCAGCAGGGAACTTAAATGCTGTAGTCAGGGAAAAAGGCCTGACCTTGGTATCGAATTTGCCGGCTTACATCAAAGGAACCTTTAACATTCACGGCAACATCCCGCCCGCTGCTCCGGGTACTACACCCACTTTTCAAGAAGTGGAAGAGTTTACACAGCGTCTGGATGCGCCTACTTCTCCGACGAATGCCGGTTGGGGAAATTTTTACACCCGCAACACCCTTAACCCCAGCTTTGCCTGCCGTCAGGGAGATCCGAGGCTGCCGAACTGTCAGGGAGACTTTTGGAGACCGGCAACCGTGCTGGCAGATGCAGTCACCCTCCTCTCGCAAAATTACCGTTTTGGCTTCCGCAACGAGGGAGACTTTGACCTGAGAAACAATGCGGGCGCTGCTGCTGTATTACCCCGCAGACAACAAGGATTTTTCAATAACAATTTTGTTACTAACGGACTTTCCAGTGCTGCGTTTGCAAGAAACGGTAATTTAGTGGGTACCCCAGGCGCTGCCGGTTCACCAGTCCTGACAGACGCTAACTACGCGGCTGGAGTGAATCAACCCGCCCCGCTATGGAGCTCGTACTTCAACAACTTTGTCACCCCCGTTCAGCGGCGGGGGGCTTTCCGAGAGTATGTAATGGAAATTTGTACAAAACTGCCGGTGTCTGAGTGTACGGATGCTGACTGGTTTGTCGATCCGCTAGCAACTGCACCACGCACGGCAACCGCTGCGGCTGCTGGAAATTATGTGCCACCCAATCCTACCCTGACTACTCAATCTTTTCAAGCTGGATCGACGGTCGATCCCCCATTGCCGGCATTGCAGCGATTCCCCCGCCGCGTGGCTTTTCAGAGACCTATAAGCCTCCCCAATCCACAGCCTTTGGGGATTACGGGGGGCACAGCTATCGCACCAGGTCTCGGCACTGTCAGAGGAACTAATGCTCTGCGGTTTGCAGTGAATAATGCTACCAATCTTCCGTTTCAGGTCAACACGAGCGTTACCCCTGGCCCTACAGACGGCAGCAAAGTACCTGTACCAACCCTCGCCGTCCCCGTAGCACCAGCAGTAACAGTACCGCCACCACCACCAGTAACAGTACCGCCAGCAACGTACAGCTACCAGGGGTCGCAGCCGCTATTGGTGCCAGTCCTCCAGCTCATGAATTCAGGAGGTGGAGGTGGTGGACAACAAACACGCTGGATAATCCAGCCTGGAAATAACGGTACCACATTCAATTTGATCGTTGGAGCGGGCGACACTCCTTCGAGGGCGCTAAACAATGCGTTGGGTGACTTTAACGGCGGTTTGCAAAACTTGCCCAGATTCTTGGAGATTTGGAGTGATAGCACTGGAGGAACTTCAATTGCTAATAACATCAAAGGGTCTTTCGTCCAGCAAAACCGCAGCACTTTTAGTACCGCACCCTATCTGCCAATTTTGCCTACAGGCTTTCTAAATACGGCCAATCGACTGGCAACTTTGTTCGCCCTATCGGCTAATCCTAATGCAGCACCTACTGCTCTTGCACCTAACCCACCACTACAAACTACATACGACATACAAGGCGGTCAGATTCCATACTTCACCCCGCCCACTCGGAACTGGGGTTTTGACGTGGGTCTGCTATCTCAGCCACCTGACTTGTTTACTCAAAGGTTCACTACTCCTTCGACAAATACTCAGCCTGCTGAGTATTTCCGGGAAGTAGGTCGTGATGACCCGTGGGTAACAACTTTGATGTGCAGCCGTGTAGCTCCCGATCAGCCGACTAATGCCAATCAAGTTGCCACTTCTACTCGCCCCGCAGGTTGCCCCACTTAACCTTCTAACTTTCCGCCGCGCAATTACTGGAGTCCTATTTATGACTAAGCGACAACAACAGCAAAATTTATCTCAGTCACGAGATGGTGGCTACACGATTATCGAGTCATTGGTAGCGATGATTGTAGTTTCGGTGCTGATGATTGCGATCGCCCCTGTGATGGCTTACTCAGTAGCGACTCGCGTACAAGCGCGGCGGATGGAACTGGCCACGCAGGCGGCTACAGCTTACATCAACGCTCTGAGAGTGGGGGCGATCAAACCTCCAACTAATTCACAACCTACGATCGGTTTTCCTGCCCGAGATACATCTGTTGCTCCTGCTGTTCCTCCTGCTCCTGCTTCTACAAGCCCTAGTAGTAATTTGTACTGCGTTAACTTAGATGAAACCCCAGGTTGTGCTGGCAGCAAAGAGTTTTTTGTTCAAGGTCTTTGGCGAAATCCCGCTAATACAACCAACGATCCGACACCAACAGGCTATGAGCTGACTGTGCGGGTTTACCGCGCCGATGGGTTTACCGGAGCGACGATGACAACTGTACAGCAATCAGTTGCTAATTCCGCTCTTGGCAATCCTCAAGCGCCTTTGGTCGTAATGAAAACACAAATTCCTCCTACTACACAAGGAAGTGCGTCCGCGCGTCAGTCATTATGTTCTCGGCTTAACCCTAATGGAACTATTAACACCTCTCTCTGCCGATAATCAAAGCCGTGTTATCAAATCATAATCGCTCCCCCTATTTGACAGAGGAAAAAGTCAAAATGAAAACTTTACTCAGGTTGCTTCTAAAAAGTCAGCACCAACGAAACCGCTCAGGGCCAGATCAAACAGAAAAGGGCATGACTCTGGTGGAGCTATTAGTCGGAGCAATTATGGCGTTTTTAATTATTACGCCGATGCTCGGTTTTGTAGTCGATATGCTGAATACCGATAGGAGGGAACAAGTCAAGTCAAACACCGAGCAAGACGTTCAGGCGGCACTTGATTTCATAGCCCAAGATTTGAGTCAAGCGATTTATATTTATGATAATAATCCCGCTCCTGCCAGCACTCCCACCACTACTGCTACAGGCATCCCTGCACTCCTAGCAGGGAATTTCATCCCCCCCCCAAACACAACTCAAACCCCGATTCTTGTATTTTGGAAGCGACAGCTTCTCACGAATTCTCTTCCTCTGGCTGCAAATGTCCAACCAGATACTTGCACCACAACAGCAACAGGCGCAAATACGTGCAACGATACCTATGTTCTAGCATTAGTTGCGTACTACCAAGTTAGAGAGACTAACGGTAACTCTATTTGGTGTCAGCCATCAGGAGCTGCTTGTCCTACCCGTATTGTTAGGTATCAAATTCAGGACGGACTGCGAAATCCTAATTCGATAGATCCAAATCCCTTACAACGCTACTTTACTGGTGTAAGTCCCGCGCAAGATCGCAGTCCTGCCTTTAACCCAAATTTTGACATCAGTAACCCCACTCAAAATGTGACGACAGGAGCAGCTAATTTCGGGAATCCTGAAGTATTGGTTAATTACATTGACGACAGCCCAGGGCCGACAGTCACACCCAATGATGAATGTAGAACCGCTCTTGGCAATCCCACCGATACAACAGGAGTTATGCCAACACCAATCCCAGAAACAACGCTAAGAATACCCGCCGCGCCGCCGGACACCGTAAAGAGCTTTTACGCTTGTGTAGATACCTCTCAAAACATAGCTAGAGTCACCATCAGAGGAAACAGCCTGCGTCGCATTCAAACCAACGATACTGCTTACAACCCCAACAGAACGGCATTTTTCCCAACAGCAAGCGTGCAAGTACAAGGTCTAGGCGCGCGAGGACAATAACTTATGCCTGAAACAGATTTCCGAATCGCGCCACTAGCAGATAAAACAGGAGAGTAAAATGAAAACCCCAATATTATTAAAAGTTTTGCAGATTTCTGCAACAAAAGCAAACCCTAATTACAAAAATACTGCATCCAGAAAGGGCGATCAGGGATTCACCCTTCTAGAAGTGCTGGTGATAGCGTTAATCATAGGTATATTAAGCTCGATCGCCGCTCCAAGCTGGGAGGCATTCATCAACAGACAAAGAGTTCGCACTGTGAACGATCGAGTTTTCCAATCATTACGACTTGCACAAAGCGAAGCAAAGCGAACTAAGAGCAGTGTTACAGTTACATTTGATACAACGGTCGATCCGCCAACAGTTACGTTTCTCCCGCCACTAGCTACGGGTGGTAGTACGCAGACGTTAGATGGTGGAGGCGAAATTAAACCCGGCACTATTGCGCTTACCGTTAATACACCTGCTCCTACCACGCCTCCAAACTCGATCGTTTTTGATTATCAGGGTAATCCCTCTACAACTCCGTTTGTGGTCACAGTTGCTCCATCTGGCGGTGGTGCTAGGCAGTGCGCGAGGGTAGAAACTCTCATAGGAGGAATGAGAACTGCTGAAGGAGCAGAATGCAACTAAGTGAGTTTCCATGATAGCTTTCCATAAATTTAATCTTAATCTCTAACAGCAATTCCGCATAAGTTCTGAATTGCTAAAATCTCTTAACTTAAATTATTTTATATTTGAAATCCTATTAAAACAGTCAAAATATGCAGCTAGAACTAAAACAAATAATCATCCAGCCAGGGAACCAAGTATTAACTTAAAGAGATAACATGGCCGATGTTTGAAATCATACTAACAGAATTGGGAGAAAGTCGCGCATCCAGACTTTCATACAGCAAAAGAACATTAGAAATCATGGTTCCGCTAATGGAACACCAAGTTATCAAAGTCCTGATAACTGCTTAACTAACCAAGCGATCGCCCCTTCAACATCCGCCACCTGCTCAACATCCGGAATCGGCGGCCGCTGCACCATCACCACTGGAATTCCCAGTTCCCTAGCCGCAACAATTTTTGCATAAGTAGCACCGCCGCCGCTGTTTTTACTAACAATTGTATCAATCTGATATTCTAATAGTAATTGGCGCTCCTCTTCCAAAGAAAAAGGCCCCCTTGCTAATAACAATTTACCATTAGGAATAGGAGTATTTAGTGCCGGAGGATCGATCGCCCGCATTAAAAACCAAATAGCATCCAAACCCGCAAAGGCAGCCAATTCCTGCCTACCAATGGTGAGAAACACCCGCTGAGACTGCCCTAATAAAGCCCTTGCAGCCTCCGAGTGGCCCGCAACTTCAATCCAGCGATCGCCCTCCACCCTCTCCCAAGCAGGACGCACCAGCATCAAATAGGGCACATTACACTCAGCAGCAGCAATAGCAGCATTGTCAGAAATCTGAGCCGCAAACGGATGAGTAGCATCAATTAACAAGTCGATCGGGCGATCGAGCAAAAACGCCGCCAGCCCAACCGCCCCACCAAACCCCCCAATTCGCACCGTACCCGTTTTTGGGGTAAAAGGCTGTTGAGTGCGTCCTGCTAGCGAAGATACCACCTCAATTTCAGCAATTTGAGACGCTCTTACCGCCAATTCAGCAGCATCCCCCGTCCCGCCCAAAATTAGCAACCGTTTTTTCACCAAATTATCCCTAATACCAATTTAATGTGAAGTTGCACATATCTCGATCCCCCTAAATCCCCCTTAAGAAGGGGGACTTTGAGAAGAATCTTGTCCCCCCCCTTATTAAGGGGGGCTAGGGGGGATCGGATTCTATGCAACCTCATAAAAAATTGGTATAACTTATCCAAGCAACCCCGGCAAATTCGGTTAATAATATGTTTAATAAAGTTTAAACTGCCAACAACGATGATTCGCTCACTTTTCACATTTTTTACAGTATTAATTGTAACCGGGTTAGTGTGGTTGGGAAATATCGCCCCCGTTGCCGCACAAGTACAACCAACAGATATCACCAATGCTCAACAGGAATTGGGAGAACTCGTTCAAAAAGCTTTTGAAGCTACAAATGAAGGCAAATTTCCCGCCGCTGAAACTTTTTGGACTCAAATCATTGACAAATTTCCCTCACAAGCCGCCGCTTGGAGCAACCGAGGCAACTCTAGAGTCAGCCAAAACAAACTACAAGCCGCTATTTCCGACTACGAAAGAGCGATCGAACTAGCACCCGACGCCCCCGATCCCTACCTAAACCGCGGCACCGCCTTAGAAGGTTTAGGACGCTGGGAAGAAGCGATCGCCGACTACAATCACGTACTAGAATTAGACTCCCAAGATCCAGCCGCCTACAACAACCGAGGCAACGCCGAAGCAGGTTTAGGAAAATGGGAACAAGCAATTGCCGACTACAGCAAAGCCTTTGAATTAGCCCCCGAATACGCCTTTGCCCGCGCCAACCACGCCCTCGCACTTTATCAAAACGGGCAAACCAAAGAAGCAATTCGCAACATGAAAAACATCGTCCGCAGATACCCCCAATTTGCCGACATGAGAGCCGCCCTCAGCGCCTGTCTTTGGGAAGCCGGAAAGCGCGGTGAAGCTGAGAGCAATTGGGTAGCCGCCATCGGCCTCGACTCCCGCTACAAAGACCTCGATTGGGTTGCCAATAACCGCCGCTGGCCACCAGTTGTAGTCAGTGCATTAGACAAATTCTTGCACTTGAAATAATCTCAAAGGCAAAGTTGACTGTTGACTGTTGACTGTTGACTCGATTTTATTATTCCGAGACAACCGGAAACGATATCATTGGTTATTTGTTATTTCGACAACTAACAACTGACAACTAACAACTGACAACTAACAATTGACTAATTCTCGAATCCGCGCAGCCGTCAACTCTTCGACATTCTTGAAAACCGCTGCCGCACCAGCAGTTTTCAGCGCTGCAGCATACGCCTCACAGCGCACAGCATCATCCAAAACATGAGGAGGCAAAATTCCAGCCCCCAGCCAAACCCGATTTGGTTGCACTTCCCGCGCCTTCACAACCGTGTAAATATCGGCAACAGTATCTCCCGCGTAAATCACGGGCAAATTTTTTGCTAAACCGTGCAGAGTTTCCAACTGTTCAATTGCCGCGAAAAGTCCAGCCGGATCGGGTTTTCCCGGTGCATCTTCCATCGCCACCAACACCGGGGAATTTAAACTTAGTTTCCCTGACAAAACATAAGCAGCTTCATCCCGCATCGCCCCGCTAAAAAAGCCCCAAACAATCCCCCCAACCGTTAAATTTTCCAGGTAAGCCGGACTTAACAACAGCGGTTCGTCACAAATGTAACCAGTCCAATTGTTCTCATCGAGCCCGCGATAGCGACTTTGGAAAAAAGCGACTAATTCGTCATAGTTGAGAGCGAGTTCGTTTCTCGATCGCCCCATCCCCTCAAAATAACGGCAAACTAACTCGAAAGACGCCTGCCAGTCATTATTCCACACTCCCTCAGACTTCAGAGAGTCGATATCGAGAGAATTCGGGCGAAAAGCACCCGCCGTGAAATGCTCCACCGCATCCGCGATCGCCCGCCGGTAAGAACCGGACACATCCCGCACCACACCGTCAATGTCAAAAACTAAAATAACTCTGTTCACAACTTAATCATCCTTGTACCTAGGGCGGGTGAGAACCCAAATTTTATCTGTTCCCAGCCCCTGAGTGGCGCTAAAACCAGCCGCGCCACAAAACTTTTCATGGCCGATGACCAATTATCGAACAGAGTGTGCTACGCTTAGCGATTGTAGAAATTTTTAACAAGTTCGATCGGAACCCTGGAGGTTTGCTTGTCCAAGTTCATCTTAAAAGTTCTCTGGCTAGAAGAGAATGTTGCCCTCGCCGTTGACCAAGTTGTCGGCAAAGGAACTAGCCCGCTGACATCCTATTTTTTCTGGCCCCGCAAAGATGCGTGGGAAGACCTCAAAAACGAACTCGAAGCCAAACACTGGATTGCTGACAACGATCGCGTCGAAATCCTCAACCAAGCGACAGAAGTAATCAACTACTGGCAAGAGGAAGGCAGACGGCGCCCGATGACTGAAGCTCAGTCAAGATTCCCCCTAGTGACTTTTACCGGCAGCAACTAAGCCCAGCTTTAATTTGCTACCCATATACATTGCCTGTTATGGCTGACGAGGGGAAGGAGAGAGAGGGGAGAAGGCGAGAGGATTTGACGCTTTTTCCACCTCGCCGTGAAACATACAATTTAAATGCGCTACAGCTTATATTGATACTAACTCCGATTTTGGGACCTCCTCGGGTTTTGGGCTTGGTCTATTTGAGATTTGAGATTTGAGATTTATCCAAAATAAAGCTCTCAAATCCGATTTTCTACAGTCTAAAAAGACTAAGCAACCAAACCAAATAAATCTAAAATCGGCTTTTTTGTACTCTTAAATTGTACAGTTAGCTCTCAAAAGACTTCCCTATGACTAATGACTAATAACTAATGACTTCTTCGCGGAATTTATGGGCGCCGAAAGTACGATCGACCAGACAGAACAGCTACCGCTGGTAGTAAATCCCGACATTCTCCAGCAAGCTATCCTCTACAAAATTAATACTCGCATCATCGCTCGTGGAGAATTAGTTTTCCCCTGCGTCCCAGGAATGCTAAGCCACTATCTCAAGTCGATAGAAAAGCTATTTAGCACTCTCGACAGACCCCTGCCCGAAGATCGCAGAGACGAACTCAGCAAGCTTTTAGCCACCAAGTTAGAACAAGGCTACCGCACCTCTACAGCATCGATGCTGATCCTGCAATACGAATCAGTGCAGCCGCCACAAACTGGTTTAGCTTGCAAAGTCATTGTTACTAGCTCAACAGTTGGAGAACAGTACAAAAGCTGGGTAGACACCAGAGAACCTCCGCTTTTCGGCTCTCATCCCGATGCAAAATTGATGACAACGGCTGCTAAATTGGGCACGCCCGATCGAGTGCGGATTTTGGACGTGGGGGCTGGTACCGGCCGCAATACCTTGCCGCTGGCGAGATTGGGCTATTCTGTAGATGCGATCGAACTAGCTCCCGCTTTTGCAGAACAATTGAAAGCTGCTGTAACAGCCGAAAACCTTCCCGTGACAGTGACTGAAGGCGATGTGCTCGATCCCTTAATACGGATGAAACCGGCCCGCTACCAGTTGGCAGTTGCTGCCGAAGTCATCTCACATTTTCGAGACAGCGATCAAGTACGGCTTTTCCTCGCTAAAATGTGCGATTCCCTGTCTTCCGGAGGTCTGTTGCTGTTCAGCACGTTTTTAACCGTCGGTGACTACCAGCCAGATGCCCTCGTGCGACAAGTTGCCCAACTCTCCTGGTCTACTTTATTTACGCCCCAAGAACTCGCCACCGCAATGGAAGGGTTGCCCTTAGTCCAAATATCCGACGAATTGGTGTTTGAATATGAACGCCACCACCTGCCGGAAGCAGCCTGGCCACCGACGCCCTGGTTTCCTAGTTGGGCCACCGGTCGAGATGTCTTCCCGATGGCAAACGGACGCCCGCCAATGGAATTGCGCTGGATTTTGTGCCGCCGAAGTTAAAAACTTTTGTCATCTCTAGGCGGACACAGCAATCACAACTGTTAACAGGCAGTAACAGTTTCCTCAGATATTTTTATTTCAACAGCTTAAATCCGGCTCGCTGTTAGTATTGTGCTGCCGGCACAGAAAAATTTACAAAAATATATATTAAAATGTAAAGAGAGCGAAGTTCGATCGCCCCTGGGTGACAAACCCAGTGTCTGATTAGATCCAACGCTTGCCAACCTTTTATTTCTTGCGAAAAAGTGGGTTGCTAATGGCAATCGGGCTTGCATAAAACTCGATCGTCATCTCGATGGGTGCAACTAGAGTTAAGATGAATTCAACAAACCTATTCCTCGCGATAGATGACTTTTTAGGGAATAGGGTTAGCCAATAGATTAGCTCGCTAGTCAGCGATGCTGCTGAAAAACAAATATGCTTTTAACATATCCACTACAAGCGTTTGGAGCAATCTTCGGGCACCAACCTTCCACAAATAGATCATCCATCGACCAAAAAACCAATAAAAATTATTGGGAGGGGAATATTGAACTGGCTGTAAACGAACAAATTGACTGGTACATCCAAGTGGAAATGCTAATGAGTAACGCTAAATCTTCCTGCACCAATGAAGAGATTACTGCTTGGCTGCGGGGATTGCTGACAATTGCTTGGGCAGACGGCAACTTTGACGAAGACGAGCAAAAAATGATTGCAAATCTAACTCAGGATGAACTACACCCGGTATCTTTTGATGCGGGTTTTGAACCTATTGCCCCAGAGGAATTAGCCGCTGTGTTAGGGGAAGACACCGCCAAAGGCGAGGATTTTTTGAGGACAGCAGTCATGGTAGCTTTGGCAGACGGTACCTACTCGCTCAGCGAAGACGAGGTAATCTCTAAGTTTGGCAAAGCTTTGGGGCACAATGTAGAGGCGATCGAAGCTCTGCGACACACCATAGAAGACAGCAAGTGCGATCCGCAGGGACCCAGCAGCCAAATAGTCTTTGATGCGAATGTCGTCCCCGTCGTCGGAACACCGCTGTCATCTCGGCTACCTAAACCTCACCACAAAAATGTCCTGCAACCAGTAAAAGACTGGCTGGACGGCTGGGAAATTCACGACCCAAAATTGGCACACTTTGTCTGTAAAATTATTCCGCCGCAGTGTCCGTTTGAGCGAGATGTCGTGTTATTTGGTCGCAAAATCGTCCACATTCCGGCGATGTGCCAGATTAACCCGCTTTACGAACAGTTAGTCGGGATGCGCTTTCGAGCTCTCTGCTACTTGGCAGATGAATGTAAGGAAGATGTATCGTCCTATTGTTAAAAGGAATGGGTAATTGCTAATTGGTAATTCATTCCGGGGCGCAAAACCTCTATCTGTAGGATGCGCCCCTAAGTACCTTACCGCCATAATTAGCACGTTAAATCAGTATTAGCCGAAGTCCTGTAATTAGCCATTGCTAATTTTCAGTAGATTATTTGCGATGATGTAGAAACGTATTTGTGGAAGAAAAAAATATTTTTATAGGTATTAGTATCTGATCTAGCAATCCTCGCATCATTTGTGAATTTATTACTCCAGATCGAGCAGGTTTGGGGAGGGTTGAGGTGGGGTAAAAAAATTACTAATCCTGCAATAATTGCTATAAAAACCCAGTTTATTCTGTTTTCTTGCGTGATTTCTGCTAATATCAAATCTGCTTTGATAATACTAATTCAAAAAAAGTCTTGGTATCATTTTCAACTTCTTATACAGATTATTAAAATATTCTGTAGGGACACGGCAGTGCCGTTTCCCTACAGATGCTTGCCTACAATCTCTGGCTCTGCACTACTTTTCAAAATTGGTATAATTATATTTTTCCGGCAACTGTAAATCGCGACTAAATTTGGCTGTCATCCGCCGACGCGGACTAAAGGAAAAGGGGAATATGGTACTTGCATCTGGTATAATAATAACTAATGACTATTGACACTGACTATTGACTACTGACTAAATTATGCAATTTATCGATCGAGCAGATATTCAAGTCGCAGCCGGCAAAGGCGGCGACGGTATGGTAGCTTTTCGCAGAGAAAAGTATGTACCAGCGGGTGGCCCCTCTGGTGGCACGGGCGGCAAAGGCGGTTCCGTGTATATGGTAGCGGTGGAAAGCCTGCAAACGCTGCTAGATTTTCAGTACAACCGGATTTTTAAAGCCGATGACGGGAAGCGAGGCGCGCCGAAAAATATGACCGGTGCCGGTGGGGACGATCGCACGATCGAAGTTCCCTGCGGTACAGTAGTTTACGACGCGGAAACTCAGGCAATCTTGGCAGATTTGGTGACGCCCGGACAGACTTTTTGCGTAGCCAAAGGCGGCAAAGGCGGTTTGGGGAATAAGTGTTTTCTGACCAATTCCAACCGCGCTCCCGATTATGCGATGCCGGGAAAAGAAGGAGAACACAAGTTTTTGCGTTTGGAATTGAAGCTATTAGCTGAAGTGGGAATTCTGGGGATGCCGAATGCTGGCAAATCCACCTTAATTTCTGCTTTGTCTGCAGCTCGCCCCAAGATAGCAGATTATCCGTTTACAACTTTAGTCCCGAATTTGGGTGTAGTCAGAAAACCCAGCGGCGACGGTACGGTGTTTGCAGACATTCCGGGATTGATTGAGGGAGCGCACGAAGGTGCTGGTTTGGGTTACGAGTTTTTGCGGCACATTGAGCGGACTCGGTTGCTGCTGCATCTGATCGATATTACGGATGAAGATCCGATCGCCAATTACGTCACAATTCAGGAAGAATTGAAGGCTTACAGGCGTGGTTTAGCCAATAAACCGCAGATTTTGGCTTTTAATAAGGTAGATGCGATCGATCTCGAAAGCGAAGAAATAGGTAATTTAATCAGCCGACTTAAAGAAATTAGTGGCGCTCCTGTTTTGTTGATTTCCGCCGTTAGTAGACTTGGATTGGATGAATTGATGCAGCAAGTTTGGCAAAAACTCGACGAGATGAACGAGAAAGAGGCAGCGGAACTCGAAGCCGTCGCGAGTTTGTAATCGCTTTCTGGTTCCTGAAATTTCCGTGAATGGGTAAGTGTTTTTTTGAGGGGGTCAAATCTTTCGGCTGTAGGGCTGGTGCGGCAAGGGTTTGAGCCTCTGTGTCTTGAAAAACGATCGTTTAAAAGTATCTACCGACTGCTTTAAATCGCCTACAAGCGTGACGGTGAAAGTTCCCAAAGGGTTATGGGGCAATCGCTAAGGCTGTGCTGCAAAGGCGGGAAATTTATCCCTCTTTTGTCACTCTCGTGGTAGTATAAGGAGTGACACACCCCAAAAGCATTGCCAGTCCTATGGTAGAGCCTCGTAAACCAGTACCCACAGTCAAATTTATAGATGAATACTG